>JAEUQF010000216.1 GCA_016789745.1 Bryobacterales bacterium | reverse complement strand
GTCGATGCCCTGCAGGGTATGCGTGATCATCGGCTTCAACCGCACACGCCCGCCCGCGACCAGCCGCACCGTGTGTTCCAGATGCTCCAGCGTGCTGATATCCGGAAACAGATAGCGCAGGCTACGTTCCCGTAAAATATCCACGTCGAACTCCAGCGGTGACCCGAACCAAGACACTCCGATAATCTTTCCGCCGGACCGCACCGCATCGATCGCCTGCGTGAGGCTCTGGGTGCCTGCCAACCCCTGCTTCGGACTGCCGCCTGCGGCTTCGAACACGACGTCGGCGCCATTGCCGCCCGTCAACTCCCGAATCGCTTCCACCGGATCGGTCTCCCGTGCGTTGATCACGTTGTCCGCGCCCAACTCCCGCGCAATCGCTAAAGCCTCCGGCCGCACATCCACCGCGATAATCCGCCCCGCTCCGCTCACGCGCGCAATCTGCATGCACTCCAACCCCATGCTGCCCTGCCCAAAGATCGCCACCGTATCGCCGAGCCGCAACTCCGCCGTCTCCACCGACGCCACACTGTCACTCAACGATTGCAGACACGCCGCCTCACTATCGGAGATGCGGTCGTCCACATGGGTCAACGCGATCTCCGGCAGCACGGCATACTCGGAAAAGCAGCCCGGCAATTGGAATCCGATGATGGGACCCTTGCGGCACAGATGCCCCTTCCCGCCCAAACACAACGGACAGGCTTCACAAGGCAACTTCGCCCGCGCCGCGATGCGGTCCCCTGGTTTGAAGCGAGTCACCCCAGGGCCTACTTCCACAATCCGCGCGCAGTATTCATGCCCGAACAACTGCACCGGCGCCTCGGTTTCCAAACGGCGCTTGATCTTCTCAAACGCCAGCGTCCGGATGCCGAACGCCAATTGCGCTTCGGTCACACTCGGCTGCACGCATAGAATCTGGGCCAGCACATGCCGCGGCTTCAGTTCGGGTACGGGGATCTCGTCCAGCCGCAAGTCACCGAACCCGTAAAAACGCCAAGCTTTCATTCACACTCCTACGTGGGTTCCAGGCATTGTATATGAGTTGGGGCCAAGAGGTACTAAGGTGCGGATGACCCCGGTAATGGGCGAATGTGAACTCCGGACTATTTGTCCCCGCAACGCCAAAGCGCATTCTTATTTCAGGCAGCACGACAGCAAACGTCGTCCGAGCGGCTCCCACGGGAGCCGCCCTCTCCCGAAAAATTCGTTCGTTCCTTTCCTCCTCCACTCTCAGCCGGCTGCTCCCCAAAGGACAGCCGGCTCTTTCTATCGTGATAAACTTCCGCCGAGACCCCATGGCGCGACTCCAGGTTGCAACCACCCTCGCCGCAGGCGCCCTCGCCCTTGCCCTGCTGCTCCCGTACGTCCGTTCCCAACAAGGCACACCGAACGCAAACCCGCGTGCCGCGCTGCTCGGCAACAACGTCCACAGCATCCGCGTCGAGTTCGGACACACCGACAAAGCCCCCCGTTCCTGGAAAGGACAAGTCTCGGCAACCGGTGGCGACGTGCTCACCGTGCGCAACTGGCATCCGCGCCCGGGTGATCAGGTGGCGGGCAGCAGTTGGGACCTCCGCACGCGCCCCGGCGTCAACTTCGTCCTCCGCGCCTGGGAGGCCGAACGGCTCACCGATCCCCAGCGCTACCTCAATCTGCCCGGCGTCATCATCGACACCACGGCCCAGCAGCTCAACATCGAAACGGCCAACGGCAACTTCACCGTGCGCCCCGCCGACCTGCAGCCCGGCGCCCCCACGCCTTTCCTCGATGGCGCGGTCCACGTCGAGCGCACCACCGCCGCCGAAGTCATCTCCTCCACCGATTCGCAGAACGACTTCCCTTCCCTGCTCCGCGTCAACAACACCGCCCTCGCCGCCTGGGTCAGCTTCAAAGACGACCGCAACGAAATCATCCTCCGCCGCTTCGACGGCAGCAATTGGAGCGCAACCGAAACACTCCCCACCGGCCATCGGGACATCTTCCTCGTGAAACTCGGCCTGAGCCAGGGCAACCCCGTCGCCGTGTGGGGCGCGCAGGTGGATGGCAACTTCGACCTCTACGCGAGCCGCCTCGCCGGCAATAACTGGAGCAAGCCGGAGCGCCTCACCACCGCCCCGCAGCCCGACATCTATCACGCCGTCGCCACCGATGCCAAAGGCTCCCTCTGGGTCGCCTGGCAAGGCTTCCGCACCGGCAAGTCCGATATCTTCGCCCGTCATCTCGAAGCCTCCGGCTGGACCGCCGAAGAGCGCATCTCCTCCTCCGCCGCCAACGATTGGCTGCCCGCCGTCGCCGCGGACGCCAACGGCCAGGTGCACATCGGCTGGGATACCTACGACAAAGGCAACTACGACGTGATGCTGCGGTCGTGGTCTGGAACCGCTTGGTCGGAACCAGCGCCGATCGCCGATACGCTCAAGTTCGAAGCCGGCGTTTCCCTCGCCTGCGACAAGGAAAACCGCCTCTGGGCCACCTGGAACGAAGCCGGCATGGATTGGGGCAAGGACACCGGCTTCCTGCCGCGCAAACAAGGCACACCTCTTTATCGCGACCGCTGGATCGGCGTTGCCGTCCGCGACGGCGCCCGCTGGACGGAGCCAACCGCCGACGTGAACGCGACGTTGCCCGACCAACTCCGCCAGTACAACGACAAGCCCTACGTGGCAGCCGGCGGCGATGGCCGCGTCTGGCTCCTCTGGCGCCATCGCAACCTGCGCATCAAGGACACGCCTTCGGACACCCCAGCCCACCGCGCCGCCTGGGAACTCCACGCCACCACTTGGGACGGCAACACCTGGCGGAGGCCAACACAGCTCCCCTTCAGCCAGGGCCGCCTGGACATGCACCTGAGCACCGCGCCCTGGAACGATGGTCTGCTCGCCGCCTGGCCCATGGACAACCGCGATAGCGAGGATTATCTGTTCACCCGCGCCGACATCTACCTCGGCAAACTCGCCCTGCCCTCCACCACAGCCACCGGCGCCCCCACCCTCCGCGATCGCACACAGCCCACGCTCAAGATATTCCCCACGCATTACGAAGAGGCCAAAGATCTCGACCGCATCCGGACCTACACCGCATCGAGCGGCGGCAAAACGTATCGCATCTATCGCGGCGACACCCATCGCCACACCGAGTTCTCCATGGATGGCAACAACGACGGCAGCCTGCTCGACACCTACCGCTACGCCATCGACGCCGCCGAACTCGACTTCATGCTGGTGAGTGAACACAACGGCAACGCAGGTCCCGATGTACCCTACATCAACTGGCTGCTGCAACAGACCGCGGACATCTTCTCGGTAGCCGGCAAGTTTGCCCCTTTCTACGGCTATGAGCGCAGCCTGCCGTATCCCAACGGCCATCGCAACGTCCTGTTCACCAAACGCGGTATCCCTACTCTCCCCATCCCGGCCTCGGAAATGAAAGGCCAAACCGGCGCCGCCATGCTGTATGAGTACCTGAAGAAGAACGGCGGCATCGCCATCAGCCACACCTCCGCATCCAGCATGGGCACCGACTGGCGCGACAACGACAAGGAGGTCGAACCTCTGGTCGAGATCTACCAGGGTGACCGCGTCTCGGCCGAATACGAAGGCGCGCCAAAGGCCGCCCATGCCGGAAACCCCGCCTCCGCACCCGGCGGCTTCCGCCCCGCCGGCTATGTCTGGAACGCCTGGGCCAAAGGTTACAAACTGGGCATCCAGGCTGCATCGGATCATTATTCCACCCACATCAGCTACGCCTGTACGCTGGCCACCGACTTCACCCGCCAGGGCCTCATCGATGCCATGAAGCAGCGCCACTCCTACGGCGCTACCGACAACATCATCCTCGACTACCGCCTCCGCACCGGCGGCAAGGAGTACCTCCAGGGCGACATCGTCGACGTCAACGGCAATTTCGAACTAAGCGTCAAAATCATCGGGACGCAGCCCGTCCGCCAGATCGACGTTGTCCGCTCCAACAACTTCCTGCACACCAAGAACCCCATGCAACGCGAAGTGGACTTCACCTTCCGCGATAACATGCCGCTCAAGGGAGAGAGCTATTATTACGTACGGGTGATCCAGGCCGACGATCAGATGGCTTGGTCCTCCCCTATCTGGATCAACCGCAAATGAGAGTATCGCGAAGGAACGTCCTAGGCTCGCCGCTAGCGGCCGCGCCGCTGCTGCAGGCACAAGCCAACACCAGGCCCAACCTGGTCTTCATCATCTCCGACGACCACAGTTATCCCGATCTCGGCGCGCTCGGCGCTCCGGTCCAGACGCCGAACCTGGACCGGCTCGTGAAGGAAGGCACGGTCTTCGAAAACTGCTTTGTCACTTCGGCGCAGTGCAGCCCGAACCGCTCCTCCATCCTCACCGGCTGTTCGCCGCACACCACGGCCACTTCGCGCCTGCATACGCCGATGCCGGAGCACGAAGTCACCGTCATCGATCACCTCCGCGATGCCGGCTACTTCACCGGCGCCTTCCGCAAGGTGCACCAGGGGGCCAACTTTGACAAGCGCTGGAGCTACTACAGCGCCTCACACCAAACTCCCTTCTCTGAGTTCTTCGACAAGCTCCCCAAAGGCAAGCCCTTCTACCTGCACATCGGCCTCACGGACCCGCACCGGCCCTATCGGCGCGGCAACTACCCCGTGAAGCATGATCCGGCCAAGGTAAGCGTGCCCAAGTGGCTGCCCGATAGCCCGGAGATCCGCCAGGACATCGCCGATTACTACGACGCCATCAGCCGCATGGATGCCGATGCCGGCCAGGTTCTGACGCTGCTCAAGGAACGCAACCTGCTGGACAACACACTCGTCATCTTCACGGGCGATAACGGCATGCCGTTCCCCGGCGCCAAGGGCACCTGCTATGAACCCGGTATCCGCGTCCCCATGGTGGCCTGGTGGCCCGGCCGCACCAAGCCCGGCACGCGCAAGGAACTCATCGCCCACGTCGACCTGCCCTCGACATGGCTCGACGCCGCCGGTATCCCCCAGCCAAAGAAGATGCAGGGCCGCAGTTTCCTCCCGCTGTTGACGGGAACCGGCGCCTACACCCCGCGCGAGGCCGTCTTCAGCGAACGCAACTGGCACGACAACTATGACCCCATTCGGGCCGTACGCACCGCCCGCTACAAGCTCATCTTCAATGCGCAGCCGAACCTGCCGTACCGGCCCATCGCCGACCTGCGCGATTCGCCCACGTGGGCGTCGTATCTGGCGCTGGCCCGGCGCGCGCAGCTCTCGCCGGAGCACATGCGGCTGCAGCAGCCCATTCGCCCGGTGATCGAACTCTACGATCTCGAAACGGATCCTCATGAGTTCTACAATCTGGCGGGAGACCCGAAACATGCGGGCATCGGCGAACGGCTGAAGAAGCAGTTGAGCGACTGGATGCACGACACCAGCGACTATCTCCCGCCCTGCTTCCCACGGAGAGGAGAACCGGCCGGCCGCCACTGGCCGATGTCCTTATGACGAAGCAAGACCGCGAGAGAGCCCTCGCGCTATTGGCCGAATCCGCAACGGCGCTGCATACCGCGATCGAAGCCGTCCACGACTCCCAGTGGCAATGGAAGCCCGCACCCGACCGCTGGTCCATCGGCGAGACGGTGGAGCACATCGTGGTTGTCGAGCCGTTCCTGTTTTCGCGCATCCAAAGTGCCATCTCGGCGGGCGCCGTAGAAGATGCCGCCGAGCGGACCGCCGGCAAGGCCGAGTTGCTCGAACGCATCATGGTTGGCCGCCAGACCCGCGTGCCCGCGCCGCCCCCCGTCGTTCCCAAAGGAGAGCTCCGCCGCTCCGAACTCCTCGCCCGCTTCGCCACCCAGCGCAGCGTCTTCGCCGATTGGATCCAGACCACCGAAGAGGACCTCCACCGCTACACCGCCGAGCACCGCTTCGCCACCTTCGGCACCCTCAGCGCCTACCAGTGGCTGCTGAACATCTCGTTCCACACCTTGCGGCACTGCAAACAAATCGACGAAATCAAGGCCACCGAGGGCTATCCTGAATGAGCTTTCCCGTCTGTGTCACCTGCGGCGTGCAGTACGCTGAAAAGCCTGAAGGCGATTGCCCCATCTGCGCCGATTCGCGCCAGTACGTCGCTTATGGCGGCCAGCAGTGGACCACCCTCAAAGACCTGCTCGGCAAGCACCACAATGTCTTTACCGATATCGAGCCGCGCGTCGTTTCCATCCACAGCGAGCCCGCCTTCGCCATCGGCCAGCGCGCGTTTCTCATCGACACCGGCGAAGGCAACCTGCTGTGGGATTGCATCACGCTGCTGGATGACGCCACCATTGCCGGTATCGAACGCCGCGGCAGCATCACCGCGATGGCCATCTCCCACCCGCATTACTACTCCACCATGATTGAATGGAGCAACGCCTTCGGCGGCATCCCCATCTGGATCCACGAAGCCGAGCGCGACTGGATCTGCCGCCCCGCGCCGCAGGTACAGTTCTGGAGCGGTTACACGCATAAACTCCCCGGCGGCATCACGCTCATCCGCAGCGGCGGCCACTTCGACGGCTACCAGGTGGCTCACTGGCCCGACGGCGCCGAAGGTCGCGGCGCGCTGTTCGCCGGCGATCAACCCCAAGTCTGCGGCGACCGCCGCTGGGTCAGCTTTCTCTACAGCTACCCCAACATGATCCCCTTCAACGCCCGCCAAGTCCAAGCGATCACGGCCAGCCTGGAGCCGTTCGCCTACGAGCGGCTGTACGGCGCCTTCGGCCGCCACGTCCTCCAGGACGCCAAGGGTGCCGTGGCGCGGTCAGCCGAACGTTACCTGCGAGCGATATCCTAAAGGCTGGATGGCAGCCACCGACCGTATACAGCAGCGCTTAAAGACTATCTGGAGACGTGCGGAAAAGGACTTCCGCCCGGATGCGTCCCTGCCCTCCATCGTTCTCGAAGACCGTCGCGATCTTGCCCACGCCCGCATCGAGAAGGCTTTGCGATGGCGCGGCGCGGAGGACGTACCGCAACACGTCTCCACGCAGTTGGAGCGGCTGCTGTCGGATTGGGCGAAGCGGTCGTTCGACCCAGGCTATAGCGAAGTGGAGCAGTTCCAGATCCAGTGCGCGCGCGACCGAGAACTGGCCCAGGTCGAACGGAGCGGAGATGTAGCGGCACTGCTGGATCTGTTGGAACGGGACTACCGGGAAAGACTCGTGGGAGAGTTCGGACGGATCGAACTGCGCGGCGTGCAAGTGAGCCACCGCGTACTGCTCGACCTGGAGAAGGTGTACGTTCCGTTGCATCTGGAACGCACCAGCCTGGAACTGCTGCTTGAGCCCCGCACCACGGTGACCGAGGCACTGGAACGGGACAGGCTGCTGTTGGTGGTGGGCTCGCCGGGGAGCGGCAAGTCGACACTGATCCAATGGCTCATCAGCGAGCAGGCCCGGCGTGCGGACGGGATGCTGCCGCTGGTGGTGATTGCACGGCGCTCGGGCGGCGAGTTTGTCGAACCTGACTTCGGCGTCGACGCAAGAGTCCTCAAACGGAGCATCCGGAGCAAGAAGGCGCTCTTGCTGGTTGACGGGTTAGACGAAGCGCCGGAAGCGGTGAGGACGAAGCTGTATGCCTGGATCGTGGCGTTCTGCCGTGCGTCCGGTGTGCGCGCCGTCGTGACCAGCCGTCCGTCCAGTGCGCCGGGCGAGATCGAGCAATGCCTGCAGTTCTTCCAGGCCTTCCGGTTGGCGGACCTGCGCCGCGAAGAGATACGCGAGTTCATTGAAAAGTGGTGTCTGGAAGCGGAGCGTAGCGCCCAGGTGGATGCCGCCGAAGCGGAGAAGCAGGGCAAGGCTGCGGCCACGGATCTGATCTCGCGCGTGGAGCGGACACGAGCCGTACAGCGAATCGTGGTAAATCCGCTGCTATGCACCATCGTCTGCATTGTCCACCGCTTCCTCGGCCGCACCATCCCCGAACACCGCGTGACGCTCTATGACCGCTGCACGGACGCCCTGCTGTATGAGTGGGACCGCGCGAAGTTCCCCGCAGGCGCCGCGGTGGGGCAACTGGATGCGCAGCAGAAGCGTGTATTGCTGCGGGACATCGCAAGCCGCATGCATGAGGCCCATCAGGCCGAGATCTCCCGCGCGGATGTGGAGCGTCACTTCGCAGCAGTACTCCCTTCTTTGGGCCGCACTGCCGGAGATGCAGGAAAGATTTTGGACGAGATTCGGGACCGGTCTGGGCTGTTAGTGGAACGACGCGCCGGACATTACGCATTCTCTCATGTCACCTTTCAGGAGTATTTTGCAGCTATTGGCTTCGTGGCTACCGGACGGTGTCTGGAGTTGATGAATCACGTAGAGGACCCTTGGTGGGAAGAGGTAATAATGCTCTCGGCAGGCTTACCGTATGCAGAGGCAGGAAAGCTGATTCTTGAACTGCTCGCTCGACGGTCGAATCGAGCCGTGTTCTTAGCTGCGGGCGTTCTCGATACCGCAATAGATATTCCCGGGCCTATTCGCAAGAAGGTACAAGAGCGTCTTGCGCAGTTCGTTCCCCCAAGAGACTTAGCAACGGCTCGCCAGCTTGCGAGAATCGGACCGCTTGTGGCTTCACACCTGCTCGCCGGCTTACCAAAGGCTACACCTTTCCAACGGAAGCTGACATACATCGGCTTGGTAATGATGGACTATGCGCCATCAACGGCGGCACTCGTGAAGATTCTAAAAGAGTCTTACGATCCATTCCTGCATGGCGTCCTTGACGCTAGAGGAGTACCAGTATCGGTCCCAGCAGCTATAGAAGAAATGAAGCTTCACCTGCTCACCCGCGAGTTGGATTCCATCGCCGCCTGGCACACTGCGACTTCGCGGTCGCATAAACCGTCTCCGGAGAAGCCAACCTCCGCAAATGGTTCTCAATCAAAGCCGTCCCCACCGTCGCGTCGGCGGCGTAAACCGAAAGCAACTCCGTAAGCGCCTCCACCGCAGCCTCGATATGCCGCCGCCGTAACCTCACCAGCCATCTCCGATTCAACTCCAGATCCTCAATCGTGCACTCCGCGTCCCCACCGCGGATAGCCTTCACCGTCCCATCCTCGGCAAACTCCAACTCCGCCGCGGGATCCCCCACATCCGGCCGCAGATACGCGCCCTGCTCCGGCCACTTATCCGACTTCGCCCCATTACAACCCGCACAACTCAGAAAGTAGTTCTCCCAGTCGTAGGCCAACAGAGGAAACAGCGACTTCGGCTTATAGTGCTCCACCTGCCCCGCTCGCGGCGAGTTGATCTCCCCTTCGCAATACGCACACAGCTGCGAAGTCAGCCTGGCAATCTGCTCCTTCGAAACACCCCACAACGGCTTGAACGCGATCTTGCCGCCGCGCCCGGCACGAAAGCAGACGATTCCCCGCGCCTTCACATAGGCGCAGAACCCACCCCGCCGCTCCGCCGACCCGATCGGCAGCGCCTCGAACGCTTTCGCCTCGGCTACGAACGCCTGGTAATCGGCAAAGGCGCGTTCCACCGTTGCGGCCCATGCCGCCGGAACCTCAACACCCTGCCGCTTGACCGCCTTCATTGCTTCGCCGCCTTCAACTCCCGCACTAGATCCTCGATCAGCGCCTTCTGGATGCGAGTCATGTGAGACACGCTGGAACCATCGGCACGGCGAATGTCCTCCTTCGCCACCAGTTCCTCCAACTTCGCCGACTTCGCCGCAAGTGCTTCTATATCGCCGGTAGAACCGTCCCCGCTACGCACGCGGCTTTGCAAATCGTCGATCTCTTTCTCCAGCTTGCCGTAGCGATGCGAATAGCGGGAAGGCAGATCGAACAGCTTCTCCGATGTCAGCACCGAAGCCACATCGGCCCCATCCAACTTCCGTAACATGTTCGTGGAAACCGTCTCCGGCCGCACCTCACCATCGGCTTCCACCAACCGCACAATATGCCGCCGTGTGTCGATGGCCCCCTGCACCACCAGTGGCGAATGCGTCGTCAGGATGAACTGCGTATTCGGGAACAGATGCGCCAGTTGCGCCACCACCGTTCGCTGCCATTTCGGATGCAAGTGCAAGTCCACCTCATCAATGCCGACAATCGCCTCGCCTTGCAAGGGATCATCCAGATCCGTGAAGAGGAACGGGTACCGCAGCATCAGATCCAGGACGATTACCAGCAGCGCCTGGTAGCCATCGGAAAGCTCACGAAACTGCAGCCGGACGCCGTTGCGCACGATCATCGGCACCAAGCGGCTGCCTCGCTCCTCCATGACGAGGTCTGCCAACGCCGGATCCAACAAGGGCAAGGATGCCCGCAGCCGGTCCCACACGACAGCAAGACCCGGCAGAATCCGCCGTCCCTCATGTAAGGCCGAGAGATACTCCGAAACATCGCGCGCCAAATTGTTTTGAGCCACGTTCAGCGTGGCCGTGCAATCCAGGTGCGCCCGCGAAGCCAATTGGTCCAGCAGATCCGAGGGCCGGGTCGATCGGCCCTCATCCGCCACCTCCGTGTAGACCCGGCGGTACCGCCCGTAGATGAACAGGTGCCGGTCGGCGGCTAGCCGCCGCCGCTCATGCTTCCAATAGCCCTTGGGATCGGGATTGCTTCTCCAACCAGCGGCAAGCTTACCTGCACTATCCTTCAGCGCAACCTGACCGCTACGAGCCTTCCATCGCAGTGGCAGTTCCGCCAGCCCCTCTCCCTCGCCCGGAGCAAGCGAGGCCAACGCCTCCAGCACGGTCGTCTTCCCCGATCCGTTCCCACCAATAATCACCGTGATATCCGGCGCAAACGGAATCTCGGCATCCCGAAAACACCGGACATTCCTCAACCGGATCGACTGAACGCTCCGCACCATCTCTCCACTCTACGGCAGCCCAAACACCAGCACCGTAGGCCCCGCCTGCACCGCCACATACTGCTTCCCATCAATCATGTACGTCATCGGCGACGCCTTCCAGTTCGCATTCGCCGGAAACCGCCACAGCGGCTTTCCACTCTTCGCATCTACCGCCGCAAAGTCCCCGTTATCCGCCCCATAAAACACCAGCCCGCCATCGGTCGACAACACCCCGCCCCACGTCCGTCCCTGCCCCGTCTGCGGCACCTCCCACACCACCTTCCCGGTGTTCGGATCGAGCGCCCGCAGAAACTTCTTCCCCGGCTCATTCGGCACATTCCGCGTATCGCCGTTATAAAACGACTTCCCCGATTCCCACTTGCCCCCCGTCTTCGTAAAAATCGTGCACTTCTCCAACGCCATCAGGTAGAACAACTGCGTCCCCGGATGCCACGCCGTGGAAAACCAGTTCGTCGCGCCTTCCACCGCCGGGCACGCCCGCACCCCTTCTTTTGTCGGCGTCGCATCGGCACGCACCATCGGCCGCCCCTTGCCATCGATCCCATCACTCCAACTCAGCTTCGACACAAACGGCGTGCCCTGCAGAAACTCGCCCGTCAACCGGTCCAACACATAGAAGTACCCATTGCGGTTCCCCTGCATCAGCAGTTTCCGAGGCTTGCCTTTCCAGTTCATATCCACCAGCATCGGCACCTGCACCGAGTCCCAGTCATGCAGATCGTGCGGGGTGTACTGGAAATACCATGCCAGCTTCCCGGTCTCCGGATGCAGCGCCACCACCGAGTTCGAATACAGGTTGTCGCCCTTGCGCTCATCGCCGTCGTAATCCGGACAAGGATTCCCCGTCGGCCAGTACACCAGCTTCGCCTCCGGATCATAGGTGCCGGTGAACCACGTCGCCGCGCACCCATGCGCGATGTCGCGCCCCTGCCAAGTCTCCGACCCAGGTTCCCCCGGCGCCGGCACCGTCCAGAACCGCCACAGATGCTTGCCGCTGGAAGCTTCAAACGCATCCAGGAACCCGCGCACGCCTTCATCCCCGCCCGATACCCCCGCGATCACCACGTTGCCCACCACCAGCGGCGGTGAAGTCGACCCGTAATTCTCCTTGATGTCCGCCATCGTCGAATCCCACAGCAACTTGCCTGTCTTGCGATCCAGCGCCAGCACATGCGCGTTATCCGTCACGGTATACACCCGCGTGGCATCCAGACTCACCCCGCGGTTGATGCCCGAAGACGTGTCCCCCACCAACCCCGCCGTCCGCGAACGGCGATAACGCCAGATCTGCCGCCCGTCGCGAGGATCCACCGCAATCACCTCGTTCACCGCAGCGAGGAACATCACCCCGTCGGACACAATCGGCGTCGCCTCATGCAGCCCCGGCGACGTCACGTTGAACATCCAGCGCGGCGCCAATTGCTGCACATTCGAAGTGTTGATCAGCCGCAGCGTGCTGTGGCGGTTGCCGCTCAACTGCCCGTGATAGAACGGCCAATCCTGCTTCGGCCCCTTGCTCGGCACAATAGGCCCCGCCGGCAGATCGGCCATGCTGTTTGACCGCAGCAGCCGCCGCACAAACAGCCGTACCTGGTCCATCTCGACATCGCTCAGCTGCATCGGCGGCATCGTACCCGCGCCTTCCCGGATCAGCTTCGCCAAATCGCCGCGGTCAGACCGGATGCGCGGCCCCCGCTCGCCGCCCAGACCATCGGCACCATGACAGAAGGAGCAGCGGGCACTAAAGACGCGCGCGGATTCCTCCTGCGCCCACAACGGACCAAGCATCGCCAAAAGCAGTAGGAGCACCATGGATAGATTGTAGAAGGATTGCCTTAGAGCGCAGGAGTCCCAGACGAATGTAGTACACTGATGCTACCGTCCCAGTCTCTATTCGGAGTGCAAACTGTGTACATTTGTCTAATTCTCTTCCTCTCCCTTGCGGCTTCCCTGCCCGCTGCCACCCTCATTCCCGCCGCCAACTTCGGTGCGCCCACCGTCGTCACTTTCAGTTCGAGCGGAAACTTCACCAGTCCGGCAGCCTACACGGAAGCCGGTGCCTCTTTCCGCGAAACCGCCAGTGGGGAAACCATCTACACCTATAGCGGCATCCTTGACCCGGACCTTATCGGCGGCGGTTCGGCGTCTCTGGACGTCATTTTCCCGTCCTTGATGGATCGCTTCGGCTTTATCGCCAACCCCAGTGTGTTCACCTCGAGGAACTTTAACATCGCCAGCGTCACGTTCTATTCGGATACGGCCATGACGAGCGTTACCGAGTCCTACACTACGGTTTTCTCCGTCACCTCCAGCGATACCTTCTTCGGCCTCGAACAGGGCGCCGGCAGCTTCGCGGCCGTACGTTTGCTGCTGACCCCGCAGGGGAGCAGCGGTTTCAGCCCTACCATCGACGACTTCCGCTTTGAAGCGACCGGCGTTCCCGAACCTGCCTCCTTCGGCCTCCTCGGACTGGGCGCCGGGTGCCTGGTGCTGGCATGGCGTCGCCGCGCTTCCACACGCTAGCCGTCGCGCTCGCCGCTGCCCTCACGTTCGTCCCGAGCCTCTACACGGAACTACTGGCCGACGACCGCTACCTCATCCCCGAACGCCTCCCAATGGGACTGGCGTCTTTTTGGACCGAAGACTACTGGGCCGGGTATACGGTCAGCGGCCTGTACCGTCCGCTCGGCCTCACCTGGCTCTGGCTCCAAGGGCAGGCGATCGGCAGCAGTCCCGCCGGCTACCATGCCGTCTCCCTCACCCTGCACGCCACGGCCGCCTCCCTCCTCCACCTGGTTCTGCAGCCGCTGGCCGGCCCGCCGGCTGCCCTCGCCGCCGCCCTCCTGTTCGCCGTTCATCCCATCCACGCCGAGGCCGTCATCCCTATCTACGGCCAACTCGATCTGCTGGCGTCGCTGCTGATTCTGGCAGCCATCCTCGCCGCACAGCACCAGCGCCACCTGCCGGCCGTCCTCGCCCTCGCAGCCGCCATGCTCGTCAAAGAGTCCGCCTTCCTGGGTGTGGGCCTTCTTTGGCTGGTCGTCCGGCCGCCCTGGCGCACGCTGGCCCCCTGCGCCGCCGTCACCCTCGCCGCCGCCGCGGCCCGATTCGCCGTCCTCGGCTCACTCGCCCTGCCTGCCGACGCCACCGTCATCGGCCCCAACGCCCCCGTCTCCCTCTGGATGAAGGCCATCCTCATCTCCACCGCGCATGCCCTGCGGCTTTGCGTCTTTCCCACGGGGCAGACGGTCTACTACGGCCATCTCCGCGATAGCTTGGCCGGCTTCCCCTCCGCCGAACTCAGCTGGCTCGCCACAGGCGCCCTCATCGCCGCCGCCCTCTGGCTCACCCAACCCCGCCGGCACTTGGCCGTCGCCCTCGGCTGGTTCAGCCTCTGCCTGCTGCCGGTGGCTAACATTGTCCCCATCGGTGTGCTGGTGGCCGAAAGATCCCTCTATCTGGCCGTGGCGGGCCTTACCCTGCTCGCCGCCCGCGCAAGGCCCGTGGTCATCGCGCTTCTTGTCGTAATCGCGCTGGCCGCCTCATGGCATGTCACCTACCAGTGGCGCACCGAACGGTCGCTCTGGGAGTACACCGTCGCCGCCCATCCCCGCTCCCCCAAAGCCCACGCCATGGTCGGCTGGGCCATCCTGGAAGAAGCGGGGTATGCAAAGGCGGGCACCCGCGCGGACCTGCTCGCCCAAGCCGAAACCGCCTTCCACCGTGCCCTCGCCCTGAACCCGCGCTCCACCGACGCCCTCACCGGCCGCGCCCTGCTCCGCTGGTCGGCAAAAGGCTGCGACGCCGCCCGGGCCCACCTCGACGAGGCCCGCCGCGCCAACCCCACCGACCGACGCCTCTCCTACGCCCTGGCCGACTGCAAGATGTGACGCCCCCCAAACCCGTTCACAACGCTTCATCCCAATCAAATCAACAACTTAACCCAAAAACCCAAACCACCCATGCTACAGTTTCCACGCGATGACTGACCACCCGAACATCCTCAACCGCAACCGCAAGAACGCCCGACATTCCAGTGGCCCCAAAACCGAGGCCGGCAAATCCCGTTCCTCCCAGAACGCCCGCAAACACGGCTTCACCGCCCGCTCCGCCTGGTCCCCCGCCGACTTCACCGAAGACCAGCGCCAGTTCTTCCACGACTACTACACCCGTCTCAAACCCGACGGCCCCGTCGAAGCCACCGTCTTCGACCAGATCGTCCACGCCGCCTGGAACCTCCGCCTCATCGCCGTCGCCCTCGATGAACTCGCCGCCGAATTCGGCTGCGAAGAGGTCCCGCAGCTCCTCAACCTGCCCGACCTCCCCCCAGACGCCGAGCGCCGCTACGACCGGCTCCTCCGCTACCAGGGTCGCAACCAGCGCGCCTTCCATACCAACATGCGCCTCCTGGCCTCGCTCCAGACCAATCGCGTCGCCGCCGACGTCACCGGCACCCCCGGCCAGCAGCCGCTCAGCTCCGTCTCCGCCCTGCTCGACATCCCCAAAATCGTCCGCCTGACCAATCGAAGCCACCCGGAGCCGCCCGGCATCGCTCCCAAGGCCCGCACGCAGCCCACCCGGGCCGCCTGACCGAGCCAAACCGCAACCTTCCCCCCGTCGCCGCATAACCCATCTCCCGCACCCAAGCCCGAAGTGTGCCCATCCCCCTCACCCCCACCCCAGTTCACGCCATGGTTGACCAGCCCCCCCTTCTGGTCCCAAAGCTTGGCGAGAGATCTCCCGGAGCCCTATCCCATCCGCGTCAACGATTCCGCATACGTCGGTGTAGCCCCACCCGCCACATCAGCCCCACGCAAGCGGTGGAACTCCGTCAACACGCGGTTCGCCTCCGCAATCTTCTCAATCCGCTCGGTATAGGCGTCCAACTTGCCTGCCGGCAGGGCCCAGATCGCAATGTCATCGGCAAACGCATCCAAGTACGCCCGCGCCCCACAGCAGCCAAACGTCATCGCGGCGTTTCCGCTGCCCACCGCCTGCGGCACCACGGCGCACGCCGGACGCCCCATGGCAGGAGCCGTGGCGCCGTCCACTTGGCTGGTGGCCTCCGTCAACACCAGGCTCTGCCGGTTGCGTGCCAGCAGCAGCACTACATCGGCAGACGAGGCCCCGGCCAGCGGCTCGTACACCACGTAGCGCGGCTGAGTACGCAGCGTGGGAATCCCCGGGATATCCTCCGGCCGCACATACGTCATCTGCCCGAGCACGCCCAGCACCGCCCCTAGTTCGGCCCCTTGCGAAGGCACCGGATCGGCCAAGTTATGGGTATGCACGCCAATCGCGCACAACGCGTGATCCTTGGCAGTGGTCACCACGGCAGCCTCGGCGCCCTGCTGCCAGAAAACACACCCGGCCGGCACCGGCTTGGACGGCGCAGGCACGGTCTGCGGCGGCTGCTCGTGAAAGGAAACAGCCACCGGAGCAAGCGGAAGGTTCAGCGCGGCCTGCAGGCGGGCCGCGGCGGCGGAAATCTGTGGAGAAGGCATCGAACTTCAGTGTAGCCGGAGCCCGGCCTTCCGATGAGTGTCAGTGGATGCTCTCTCTCATCCTGTTTGTCGCCCTCTCAGTAGTCCCGGCGGCGGGGCAGGGGTTGGACTTTGTAACACCCGCGCTCCCGGAAGCCATCAGCAATACTCCCTACACACCGTTCCGCATCGAACAGAACAGGCTGGGCCTCGCCTGCTGCACGTGGACCATTCTGTCCGCCTTGCCCCCGGGCATCACCGTCGATTGCACCTGGTGCGAATACCTCATCCTGCAGGGCACACCCACCACCGTCGGCCGCTATGACATCCGTATCCAATTGAAAGACTTCCGGGAGACAGTCACCAAAACCTACACGCTCGTCGTCAACCCCAAACTGGTCGTCACCGTTGCCTCCGGCAATACCCTGCCGCCGGCTATGGTCGGCAGGCCTTACGGCAAGCCCATCCTCCAGGTGTCGGGCGGCGCGCCCCCCTTACGGTACTCCCTGTTCGGGCCCCTGCCTGCCGGCCTGAGCCTTGACCCCATCACTGGCATCCTGAACGGCACTCCCGTAGAGGCCGCCGCCGATCCCTTCCTGTTCTGGGTCTCGGTGGAGGATTCCATCGGTCAGGGCACCGTGGCCGCCGTTGGGTCCTGCCCCTCCAGCAGCATCAGTTGCCGCTTCTCGCTCACCGTCGGTCCCGAACTCCGGATCGAGGGGCCAGCGGTCATCGCCGGAGCTGTCGGCGCCAGCCTGGTCAAAGGCAAGGACCTGCGCGTCAGCGGCGGCACCTATCCAATGACGCCCGCGCTCATCGCCGGTACGCTGCCGGTGGGCGTGACGTTGCCTGGCCTGCTGAACGGCACCGCCGTTCCTTCGCAATCGGGCGACTTCGCGGTGCAGTTCAAGGTCACCGACAACTTCGGCTACCAGGCCATGAAGAGCATCCTGCTGCGCATCGCCCCTTCGGAGTTGAAGATCGACGTGGTCCCCACCTGGCAGCTCATGCAGAACCGTACCTTCTCGCGCCAACTCACGGCCACCGGCGGCTTCCCTCCCTACACCTTTCGCGCCGCGCAACTGCCGCCCGGCCTGAGCCTGCAGACCGCGACCGGCATCGTCACCGGCACCCCGCTGGACTTGTGCCCCACCGGCTGTACGCCTGCCTCCACGGTCACGGCCATCGACAGCAATGGGCTGGAATCCAGCTACAACCCGGTCATCAAGGTGCACCCCGAACTCGTCATCACCACCGAGACGTTGGGCATCACCACCATCAATCTCCCCTATTCCCGCCGCTTGCAGTTTCGCGGCGGCGCCCTCTCGGCGGTTATCGGCTTCAGCGTGGTAAGTGGCGTCTTTCCCACCGGCCTCACCTTCAATCCCCTAAACGCCACCCTGGCCGGCACGCCTACCCAGACGGGGCAATTCCTGGCTACCTTTAAAGCCGTCGACGAGGCCGGCTTCGCCGCCTTCAAGGTGCTGACGCTGCAGGTGGTGCCCCCGGCCGATCCGCCGCGCATCGACACCGCGTTCCTGCCGCCGGCCACTTCCGGCGCCCCTTACAACGCGCAGGTCATTGTGACTGCCGGAACCCAACCGCTCAGCTTCCTCAGCGGCACCTTGCCCCCGGGGCTGGTGCTGCATGCCGAAACCGGGGTCATCAGCGGCACACCGCAAAGCGCCGGGGCGTGGCCGGTGACCATCCAGGTGATGGACGCCCAGTCCCGGTCGGTAGCGCGCAACTATCAGCTCACCGTGATGCCTGCTTCGGCCGAACCGCGCGTGGTGACCGCGGCCCTGCCCGCCGCTGTCCCGAACTTCGCCTATAGCGTCACCCTACAGGCAGCCGACGGCGCCTCGCCCTATCGCTGGAGCCTGGCTGGGGGTGTTCTGCCGCCCGGCCTCAGTCTGACCGAAGCCGGAGTTCTGTCCGGCACGGCAACGGCCATCGGCACCTACACGTTCCTGGCCCGCGTGACGGACTTCGCCGGACGCACCGGCTCGCGCGAATTCACCATGAGCGTCGGTGAATCGAGCGAGCCGTGCCAGTTCACGGTCAGTCCCGGCAGCTACGCCGCATCGCCCGCGGGCGACGTCGTCCGCATCGACGTCGGCACCCGCGCCTCCTGTTCCTGGTCCGCCGCAACCACACTCTCCTGGATCACCATCGTCAGTCCGGAGGAAAGAACCGGCAGCGGCTGGACGCAGGTGCAGATTACCCCCAACCCGGGCTCGGTGCCGCGTTCGGGAGCCATAACGGTGGCCGGGCAAGCCGTGGTCATCCAACAGCCCGCCGCGGCTTGCGGCGCCGTCCCGGGGGTCCGCAGCCTCACCGTTCCGCCCGCGGGAGGCGAACAACAGGTGGCGGTGGCCGTCGCCTCCGGCTGCTTCTGGATCGCCGGCAGTACCGACAAATGGCTTTCGCTCGATAGCGGCGCTCTCGGCACCGGCCCCGGCACGCTCAAGTTTCAGACCTCGGCCCACACCGCCCGTGTGGCCAGGGTGTCAGCAGTATCGCTTGGCGGCCACTTGGTGCAACTGGTACAGAAGCCGGCCGATCCGCTGGTCTTCTTCGATGACGTGCCGCCTGTTGACCCGTTCTTCGACGCGATCTCTGTTCTCCGCGACAAAGGCATCGCCCAGCCCTGCAGCGGCGCCAACTACTGCCCCGGCGACGTGATGACCCGCGCCGAGATGGCGGCGTTCCTCATCCGCAGCCTCATCGGAGAGACTTTCCTCCACCAGTCGACGCCCTATTTCTCGGACGTGCCGGCCACGCACCCGCAGTTCAAGTACATCCAGAAGCTCAAGGAACTTGGCATCACCTCCGGCTGCACCGCCTCCACCTATTGCCCCGCGGACGCTGTCACCCGCGGCCAGATGGCGGTCTTCATCGTGCGCTCGCGCCTGGGCCTCACCGCCACCCAGACCTTCGCCTTCAACCCGGTGCCCTACTTCACCGACGTGCCGTTTTCCCACGCGCAGTTCCCCTACATCCAGAAACTCCGCGAGTTGGGCATCACCTCCGGCTGTACGGCCAGCACCTACTGCGATGGCGACCCGACGCTGCGCGGACAGATGGCCGTCTTCGTCTCGCGCGGCCTGCTGGCCAAGTGACGTTCCCTCCCCTGGACTCGGGATCGGGTACCGCCCGCCGGATCTGAGACAATAGAAGATTCCCATGGCAAGAGAGTTTTCCCTTACCCCCAAGCCCGTTCCCCCCGTCGAAACCAAGTACCGCCGTATCCAGACCTCCATCCCCGCACCGGTGACGGTGCCGCTGCTGGAATCGCTGCATCGCAGCGAACTGCGCGCCATGCAGGGCCAGCCGCCGCTGGTTTGGGATCATGCCGAAGGCTTCCAGGTCTATGACCCGGCCGGCAACTGCTGGATCGACTGGTCTAGCGGCGTCCTCATCACCAACGCCGGCCATAGCCACCCGGCCGTCATGAAGGCGATCACCGATCAGGTGAACTCGAAGATGCTGGCCAGCTACATGTTCCCCAACGCACCAAGAGAACGCTTCGCGGCGCGCTTTGCCGAACTGCTGCCCGAAGGCCATCGCAAGATCTTCCTGCTGTCCACCGGTTCCGAAGCCGTGGAATGCGCCATCAAGCTCTCGCGCACGCACGGCCTCAAAGTGGGCGGCCGCAAGAAGAACATCGTCGTCAGCTTCGAAAAAGCCTTCCATGGGCGCACGCTTGGCTCGCAACAGGCCGGCGGCATTCCGGCCCTGAAGGAATGGATCGGCAACCTCGACCCCGGCTTCGTCCAGGTGCCCTTCCCTGACGGCTTCCGCACGCCTGACACGTCCTTCGATTTCTTCCTGAAGACCCTTACCGACCTGGGCGTCGAAGCACCCAACGTCTGCGCCGTGATTCTCGAAACCTACCAGGGCGGCAGCGCGGCCTTCGCTCCCAAGCCGTACATGCAGGCTCTCCGTCAATGGTGCGACGCGCACAAGGCCCTGCTCATCTGCGACGAAGTCCAGGCCGGCTTCGGCCGCACCGGCACCATGTGGGGCTTTGAACACTACGGCATCGTGCCGGACCTGTCCACCTGGGGCAAAGGCATCTCCAGTTCGCTCCCGCTGGCTGCCTGCGCCGGGCGCGCCGACGTGATGGACCTGCACCCGCCCGGCAGTATGAGTTCCACCCACAGCGGCAGTCCGGTGTGCTGCGCCGCCGCGCTGGCGTCGCTCGAAGTCATCGTTGCCGAGGGGCTGGTGGAGAACGCCCGCAAGATGGGCGACGTGCTCCACGCGCGGCTGAACGCCATGGCGAAGAAGTATCCCGAAATCGGTGCCGTGGCCGGCAAGGGCCTGGTAGCCGGCGTGTCCGTGGTGAAGCCCGGCACCAAGGAGCCTGTCGCGGATCTCGCCTGGGATACCGTGGAACGCTGCTGGCACAAAGGCGTGCTCATGTTCTGCCCGGTAGGCTTCGGCGGTGCCACCATCAAGATCTGCCCGCCGTTGAACATCAACGAAGAAGCGCTGGCCGAATCGCTGGACGTGTTTGAAGAAGCCTTCGCGGAAATCCTGGCCGAACACAAGGCTGCCCGTAGCGAGGCCGTTGCCCGATGACCCAGATCCTCCACGTCGGCGCGGGCATGATCGCGCATGACCAGATTGTTCCCTCGCTGTTCCAGATGCAGCGCAATGGCGTGGTCGGTGAGATCACCGTCGCATCGCAGAACGGCCGCAGCGTGCAGGCGCTGAAGAAGGCTCCTGTGTTCGAGCGCGCGTTCCCCGGGCAGATGTTCCGCTGCCTGCCGGAAGACGCCAGCGGTCCGCATCCGGATCTCTACAAACAGGCCATCGCCGCACTGCCGCCTGGGCAGATCGTCATCGCCGCGGTGCCGGATCAACTGCACTTCGACGTTGTCATGACCGCCCTGCGGGCCGACCAGAACGTCATCTGCGTCAAACCGCTGGTGCTGCGGGTGGCAGAGTCGATGCTGATCGAGGAGGAAGCACGCGCCCGCGGCCGCGTGGTCGCGGTGGAGTATCACAAACGCTTCGATGACCGCAGCCAAATGGCGCGCCGCCGCTACAAGGACGGCCTGTTCGGCAACTTCAAACTCGGCACCGCCTGCCTGATGGAGAAGTGGTACTACCGCCACTCCAACTTCCAGAACTGGTGCACCACCGAGAACTCCGATGCCTTCACCTATATCGGCTGCCACTACGTCGACCTGGTGCACTTCATCACCGGCCTGCTGCCCACTTCGGTGAGCGTCTACGGCATCATCGACAAATACCCGAACGGCAATGAAGGCTATCTGTGGACCGACGCCCGCGTTATCTGGGAGAACGGCGCCTGCCTGAACGTGCAGAACTCGCTCAGTTTCCCGGACGCCGCGCCTGGCACCAACACGCAGGGCATCACGCTTTACTGCGGCACCGAATCCACGGGCGCGTGGCTGGAACACTCCGATCAATACCGCGGCCTGCGCTACAGCTATGTGCGCAATCCCGGCGGCGACGGCGCAACGCAGTTCGCCGAGCCCAGCCCGGACTACATGCAGTACGTCGACCTGGGCGGGCCGGGGCTAGTTCCGGTCGGCTATGGCTACCGTTCAGTGGAGCATCTGGTAAAGACCTGCCTGAACTGCCAGGGCTCGCTCGACCAGCGCCAGGCCTATCTGGCTGACCTCGACAGCAAAGGCATCGTCGCCACGCCGGCCAACTCGCGCTACAACGAACTGGTCACCGAAGCCGGCCGTCTGTCGATTGAAAACTGTGGCCGCGAGGTGGCAATTACCTATGGAAAGAATGCAGGCGTGGCGTTCCGCTACTAGACTCTGGCTGGCGCTGCTGCTGGCCGCTGCTGTGCTTTTGGCACAGGGCGGACCGGGCTTTCGCAGCGCCGGGCAGTACACCGATCACTACGAAAAACACGGCGC
>JAEUQF010000210.1 GCA_016789745.1 Bryobacterales bacterium | reverse complement strand
GCGCAGCCGAACGACATAATCTCCCACACCGGGTCGCTGAAGTTCAGCGGCGCCTGTACGAAGTTGCCGTTGGCGTCGCGCTCCAGCATGACGTACTCATACGTCTCCTGTGCCGGATTCCAAATGGTTGCGTTATCACGCCAGTACTTTGCAGTCGCACCTTCCGCGGGCATGCCGATGCCGCCCACTTCCGCAAAGTGAGCCACTGAGGCAAACGCGCCCAGCGTGCCCGGCAGCACCGCCATCGACCGCAGTTCGGCGAGTTGCTCTTTCGTCACCGCTCCTCGCCGTGGATCGGGAATCGGAATAAATTTCATGTTCGTCCTTTCAAGTGGATCAGAGTCTCGCCTCGCAAAAGAATGGGCGCGAACCGGTAGATTCCGATTCGCGCCCTGCCATGTCCGCAATCACCAACCGGCCCGCCGCCGTTCTCTGATCGGTTTCGGCGACGCGCCTTATCTGACCTAAGCCTATACACGGCACTCGGGGCTGCAGCCCCTTCCGAAAGCCAAGATGTTCATTCTGCGTGAATTATTTTTTCCAAAAATCTGTGAATGCGATTTCTGGCAGGGCTATAATAGGCGGCGATGTCCCTCTATCCCACTCGACGCGCCGCTTTGAGCGCCCTTGCGGGATCCCTGTCCTTCCCATCGCTTTCTTCCGCCCAGAACCGCCGCCCCAACGTGCTGTTCGTCATGACGGATGACCAGCGCTGGGATGCCATGAGTTGTGCGGGCAACACCATCCTCAAAACGCCGAACATGGACCGTCTGGCCGCCGGCGGTGTTCGCTTCGCCAACGCCTTCGCCACCAACCCGCTCTGCTCTCCCAGCCGCGGGACGATTCTTACCGGCCTGTACTCGCATGCCCACGGCGTGACCACCAACGGCGGGCGTACGCACTACCTCAAGGGTGATACCCGCGGCTTTCCCGAAGTGCTCCGCAACCAGGGCTACTACACGGCCATGATCGGCAAGTGGCACATCGCCTCCACGCCGCCGGGCTTTGATCATTGGTGCATCCTGCCTGGCCAGGGCGCCTACTTCGATCCGCAAATGGTCACAGCGAGCGGCCGGGTCAAGTTCCGCGGGTATGTCGACGACGTGATTGCTGACCAGGTGCTTGCCGTACTCGAGAGCCGCCCCCGCAACAAGCCCTTCAGCCTGATCTGCAATTTCAAGGCTCCTCATCGCGACTGGCGCCCCGCCCCGCGCTTCGCCAACACTTACGACGACATCACCATCCTGGAGCCGGCGTTGTTCCACCAGGATTTGAACGAACGGCCGGCTGCCATTCGCGGCACCGATATGCAGATCGCTGACATGCCGGATTTCTTTGAACGCGGCGTCGATCGCAATCTGCCCCGTGACGAGCGCAAGAAACGCAATTACCAGCTATTCCTGAAGAACTACTACCGGACGATTCTCGGCGTCGACGAAAACCTCGGCCGCATCCTGGACTATCTCGACAAACAGGGGCTCGCTGAAAATACCATCGTGATTTATACGGGCGACAATGGTTTCTTCCTGGGCGAATATGGGATGTTTGATAAGCGCCTCATGTACGAGCCTTCCATCCGTGTGCCCATGCTGGTCCGTTACCCGGCGGCTATTAAGCCGGGCGTCGACCGCGAGCATATGGTTCTGAACAACGATGTTGCGCACACCATCGTCGACTACTGCGGCGGTTCGCTTCCGCCCTATGCGAGCTCGCACGGCCGAAGCTGGCGCCCGCTGTTCGATGGCGCCGCCGCCGTTCCCTGGCGCGCCGACTGGCTCTACGAGAATTTTGAATATCCTGGACCCCATTGCGCTCCCAAGGCGCGTGGCATTCGCACCGCCGAATGGAAGCTGATCCACTACATCCAGCAACCGCAGACTTTCGAGATGTTCCACCTGCCTGCGGATCCGGGCGAGACCCGCAATCTGGCCGAGAATCCACAGCACCGGCCGCAGCTGGAAACATTAAAAATGAGACTGCATCAGCTTCGCCGGGAAACTGCCGATGAATTCGGGGAGGATGGTACAGCCCCTGGCCCTTGCACCAATCGAATGGCTGCAAGAGAGGGGGGCTCCCGCTAAGGTGAAGAATTGTGTATACTTCATTACCATCGGCCCTGTGTCGATATTCTGTGACCCGAAACGCCCCCGTTTCGATGCGGTCGGACAGGGTCCGGATCTTTTGTGTGGTTGTAAAAGAAGCCCCTTTAGGGGAATCAGTTCGAATTGGAGAGGGTAAATGAAAGGACGTCTTTGGTGGTCAAGTGTGTTGCCCTTGGCTGCTGCGGTGTGCTTCGGCCTCGCTACTGATGTAGCGCAGGGCGCGGCGACCGTGGGTGGCCAGAATGCCACGCGCAATCGGCCTGGCCTGATCGATCCGACGTGCGGATTGGTGGGCGGACCGGCGCTGGCAAGCA
>JAEUQF010000192.1 GCA_016789745.1 Bryobacterales bacterium | reverse complement strand
CTGCCCTACGCCCAGTTACGCCAGGAATACTTCGCCTGGATCGACACCCGCGTGCAGGACAGGCGATCCACCTCCCAGATGAACAGCGAGTCGCGTGGGGCGGCACTGTTCGTGGTAGTGAACAGTGAGGATGACCGGCGTCCCGGCGTGATCGAGCCGCTTCGAGCCAGACAGGTGGCGCAGGCACCGGAGTTGCTGGCGGTGGAAGTGACCATCCATCGAGCGATGGCGTGCAACTGGGACGTATCGGTGCTGCTGTATGACCGGAACACGCGCCGGCGCGTGGCAACGCTACGTGCGGTCGCCGATGTGCGAACCGAGCCCTACTCCGTACTGGCCTTGGACGCAAAGCGGCAGGCTTCCGGGGAGTTGGTGGTCGGCAGCCTGTGGGCGGTTTCCAACTGCACGTCGACGTGGAATGGACAGCGTTTGCGTATGGATCGTATCGGCAGCGGTGGAAGCAGACTATTGCTGGAACGCGACCTGGAGGCGCAATTGCAGGAGAACGAGAAAGTCGTGGTGAAAGAAGGCCAGGTCCGGTTTCTGTATAACGGGGCAGTAGGGGACGGCGACATCCTGAGCACGGAGATAGTCGCCAACTATCGCGTCACCGGCGACACCGTCACCCGGGAGCCTCCCATCGCGATGACTAGGGCGGGCTTTCTGGCGGAATGGCTCCGCAAGAACCCGGAGGCGCTTCCAGGCTTCGAGAAAGGGATCGAGTGGGGCGTGGTCTCCGAGTGTGGCGGCAGTCCAGCGAGTTGGGAAATAGAAGTGCGAAGCCGTGAAACCGCAGCCAGGCAATTCTTCCGCATCGCAGGCGAGCGAGCCAGTCAGTTGCGTATGGCTGCCGTGAACGATTCGAAGGACACCGCCTGCCGGGAGAGCGAAACCCTGTTCTTCAACACCCTCGTCCAGCCGCTTCCCGAATAAGCCTCCCGCGATAAGATAAACGTTCGCCCATGATGACCATTCTCGAAGCCGCCGCCGCGCTCCGCGCCCGCAAGATCTCCTCGCATGAGCTCACTGTCGCCGCCCTTAGCCGGGCGCGGGAATTGCAGCCGAAACTAAACACCTTCATCACGTTCCTCGAAGAGAGCGCGCTCGCCCGCGCCGCGGCCCTTGACGATGAACTCGCCAAGGGCAATGACCGCGGCCCCCTGCATGGCCTACCGGTCGGCCACAAGGATTGCTTCTACACCAAGGGCGTGCCGTCCACCGACGGCTGCAGACTATTCGCCGATTTCGTGCCGGACTACGACGCCGCGGTCGTGGAGAAGTTGGATACCGCCGGCATGGTGACCATCGGCAAGCTGAACATGCACGAACTCGCCTACGGCATCACATCGCAGAACGTGCACTACGGTGGCGTGAAGAACCCCTGGCGTACCGATTGCATTCCAGGCGGATCCAGCGGCGGCTCCGGCGCGGCAGTGGCAACCGGGATCATCTTCTGCGGCACCGGCACCGACACGGGCGGCAGCGTCCGCATCCCATCCTCTTATTGCGGCACAGTGGGATTGAAAACTACCTTCGGGCGGGTGAGCCGCTATGGCTGCTACGCCCTGGCTCCCAGCTTCGACACCATGGGTCCGCTGGTGCGCAGCGTCCGTTGCGCGGCCCTGACCTACGCCGCCATGGCCGGCTATGACGAACGCGACCCCACCACGCGCCGCAAGCCTGTGGACGTACCCCAACTGGAGCCGGACGGCCGTCTGGATGGAATGCGCATCGGCTTGGCGAACAACTTCTTCAACGAGCGCGTCGATGCGGGAGTCCTGGCCGGCGTCGAGACGCTCGCCCGTTTGGCGGAAAAGGCCGGTGCGCGAATCCTACGCATCACCGTGCCGGATATTCTCGCCTTGAACAACGCCACGCTCGTCGTGCAACTTGCGGAGAGTTGCCACACCTTTGCCCCCTACCGCGACCGCTGGGAGGCGGAGGTGGGTCCGGTGGTTCGCCCGTTGCTGGAACGCGGCCTGACGGTGACCGCGGTGGAGTACAGGAACGCGCTCGATTTCATTACACAGTTCCGCGAGCGTTTCGCTGCGCAGGTTCTGGCCGAATGCGACGCCCTGCTGGTGCCATCCACTCCCTTCCCCGCCCCGCCCATCGGGCAAAATGCCGTCATCATAGACGGCGTGGAGGAAGAGGTACGCATCGCCACCACGCGCTTCCAGCGCGGCGTGAACTCGCTGGGGCTGCCGGCGCTGGCTCTACCGTGCGGCTATGCCGAGGATTCCCGGCCCTACGGGGCGCAGATTATCGGCGGACCCTTCACCGAGGCGCTGCTGCTGCGGGTGGGCGCAGCGATTGAGGATCGCTGGGTTGCCGGCGGCAACGCACGTCAGGTAGCCATCTAAGAAATCCCGGATTTCCTCTGGTGCACCGAAGCCGCTACGGTCGCGGCCCCTCGGCGGGCACCACATGCACCGTGCGAATCGGATAGGGAATGGTGATGTTCTCCCGCCGGAACCGCCGCAGGATGCGCTTTCGCATCTCATGCTGCACCAGGTATTGGTCGACGAACTCGGCCACCTGCAGAATGAGAGTGAAGTTGAGGCTGGACTCCCCAAATCCCGGGATGAAGCGCACCGCCGGCGGCGGGTCGGCCAGCAGGCCCGGTAAGTTAGGCGTAGCGGCCGCGGCCTCGTCCAGCAGGATGCGTTCAATATGATCCGGGTCGCAGTCATAGCTGACGCCAATGGGGATCAGCAGCGACATGCGCTTTTCCGGCAGCGAAAAGTTCGTAACGTTCGCTTGCGCCACTTTCGCATTCGGCACCAGCACCCAGTTGTTCGGCAGCGTGCGGATGGTCAGGCTGCGCCAGCTGATATCGGCCACGTAGCCTTCTTCCCCGCTATCCAGCTTGATGTAGTCCCCCACCCGGATCTGCCCCGCCATCATGATGTAGAAGCCAGCAAAGAAGTTCGACAACGTATCCTGCAGCGCCAGCGCCACCGCCAGGCCGCCAACGCCCAGTGCGGTGAGCATCGGCGTGATCGAAACACCCAGCGCATTCAACACCAGCAGCGCGCCCAGAACCATCACCGCAATGCGCGCGATGTTATCCGTGAGGCTGGTGACCTGAAACCCTTGCCGCCCGGCCGCCCCATAGTGCCTGACCACCGCGCTCGCCATCCGCGCCAGCACCAGCGTGAACGAGACCGTCCACAACACCAGCAGCGTCTTGCCCAGCAGAACCGTGTATCGCGGCGGCAGCACCGATGCCTGCGAGGCCATGTGCAGTGCCAGGATCAGGATCCACACCAGAAACGGCTGGCGCAGCGACTCGATCAGAATGTCGTCAATCGTGGTCCCGGTGCGCTTGCTCCAGGCGCCTGCCCAGCGAAACAGCCAACTGCGGGCCACCATACCCAACAGCAGCGTGACGCCGAAAATCGCCGCAGGTACTGCCCAGTTCTGCCAGTCCGCAAACCACCTTCCCAGATCAGCCGGCAAATCGTCCTCCTTAGATCACAAGGACACGCAACCGCCCTCCGCCGTCTATTTTCCATCGTAGCGAGCCATACCCATGCAATCAGTACCGGAAATCAGGGATCGGCCGTTCTCTCGGTCACGGGCTGGAATCCCGCACATTGCCGGACCGGCAATCGCGG
This sequence comes from Bryobacterales bacterium, assembly GCA_016789745.1. Taxonomy (GTDB): domain Bacteria; phylum Acidobacteriota; class Terriglobia; order Bryobacterales; family Bryobacteraceae; genus CADEFT01. The sequence goes on along the minus strand of JAEUQF010000192.1, from coordinate 12,987 downwards.
GTACTTCGCGTACCGGGAATCGGTGAACGACAGGCGGCACTGGTAGAATAGGGAATCCCGGTCGGAGCGGATCAGGCGGCAGTGCGCACAGCGCTCGCAGAGGCCCGCTTCTGGCATAGAGTTCAGTGTAAAGCTGTCTCGTCCGCAGGTGCGGTTGCAAACCTCCGGCCCAGCCTGTATACTCAGAAATTGCGTCGTGCACACGGCGCTATCTCTTGGGAGGCTGGGCGGGAATTTGATTCCGCGTCTGGCCGTTTGGACCAATCACATCATGGCAAAACAGGGTAAGAAGTATCTTGCCGCGGTCGCTAAGATCGAGCCGCGGGAATATAGCCTCGAAGACGCCGTTCCTCTCGTTCAGAAAATCAAGTTCACGAAATTCGACGAGACCGTCGAGGTGCATATGCGCCTTGGCGTTGATCCGAAGCACGCTGACCAGATGGTCCGCGGCACCATCGTGCTGCCGAACGGCCTGGGCAAGTCTAAGAAAGTACTCGTAATCGCCTCCGGCGACAAGATCAAGGAAGCCGAAGCCGCCGGCGCCGATTTCTTCGGCGGCGAGGAAATGGTCAACAAGATCCAGTCGGAAAACTGGATGGATTATGACGCCGTGGTCGCCACGCCGGACATGATGCGTTCCGTTGGCCGCTTGGGTAAGATCCTGGGTCCCCGCGGTCTCATGCCGAACCCCAAGACCGGAACCGTCACCACCGACATCACCAAAGCCGTTCAGGAAGTGAAGGCCGGTAAGGTGGAGTTCCGTGTCGACAAGACGGGCGTCATCCACGCCCCGGTCGGCAAAGTCAGCTTCGCCACGCCCAGCCTGCTGGAAAACGCCGCCACGCTCATCGGCGCGGTCGTGCGTGCCAAACCCGCGGCGGCCAAGGGCAAGTACGTCAAGAGCGTGACGCTGTGCTCCACCATGGGCCCGGGCGTTAAGATTGACACCACCAGGTACAACGCCAAGCAAGTTTAAGCCGGACGGAGAACTGCGATGAAAAAGAAAGCCGACAAAATCAAAGACGGCGCGAAAATGCGCGAGGAGATCATGCAATCTCCTCACCTGTTCGTGGCCGGATTCGAGAAGCAAACCGTCGCCCAGGATTACGAACTTCGCAAGACCATCCGTGGTGCTGGCGGCGACTACCAGGTTGTGAAAAACACCATCGCCGAAAAGTCCTCGGCGGGCACCCCGGCGGAAGATGTCATGAAGGGGTTGCGCGGCATGACCTCGGTCGCCTTCACCAAGGATGACCCGGTGGCGCTAGCCAAAGCGCTGCTTGCCTATGCCAAGGCGAATCCGAACTTCACGTTTAAATCGGGTGTTGTGGAAGGCCGTGCCATCAACGTGGCCGCCATCCAGGATTTGGCCAACATGCCTCCCAAGGAGGCCATCTACGCCAAGTTGTTGTACCTGATCAACGCTCCGGCCACGCGCCTGGTAACTGCGTTGAACGGCACCGGCCGTAACCTCGCGGTCGTCGTCGATCAGGGCGTGAAGGAAGGTAAGTTCCAGAGCTAGCGGCAGCCGCTTGCAGCCCGCTTCCGGAGCGCGAAATGCTGCCCGGCTCGCTGCAAGTCCTGCAAAACGGTTTTCAACAGAAAGACTTTAAGGGAGTAATCGAACATGGCGGATATCAACGCAATTGCTGATCAGATTCAAGGGCTGTCGCTGCTCGAAGCGTCGCAGCTGGTTAAGTTGCTCGAAGAGCGTCTGGGCGTGTCGGCTGCCGCGGCTGCGGTAGCTGTCGCCGCTCCTGCCGCTGGCGGTGGCGCTGCTGCCGCTGCCCCGGCCGTCGAAGAGAAGACCGAGTTCACGGTCGTGCTCACCGCGGTTGGCGCCAACAAGATCAACGTCATCAAGGTCGTTCGCGAAGTCACCAGCCTCGGCCTGAAAGAAGCCAAGGACCTCGTCGACGGCGCGCCCAAGCCCATCAAGGAAGGCGTGAACAAGGACGAAGCCGAGTCCATCAAGAAGAAGTTTGCCGACGCCGGCGCGACCGTCGAAGTGAAGTAGTTTCCCTCGATCGCGCGCTTGCGATTCGCCAGCATTCGCCGCGGCTGGACACCTCACCAAAGGTGTCTGGCCGCGGCTTTTGCATCTTGTCACTGCTTGCCCGATCCCTTTCCCGCTGCCGTCCCACTCTTTGCCCCCGACTTCCCCTGCGGCCCACTACCCGACACGCTATAGTCCACCCCAGCGTCCGTCTTCGCACCAGAGGCATTGTAAGAGCCCGTTTCCCCTTGCGGCCCCGTCACCGTTCCCGAAATGCTTCCTGAGCCGTTCTGATGAGTGGCTGTGCCTTGTGTCGACACCGAGTTCCCCTTCGGCCCCGACGCCGACCCGTTATACACAGCGGTATCCCCCTTTGTGCTGACCGACCCCGTATGCTGCGCCGTATTGCCCTTCGGCCCCGTCGTCGTCCTACTCCCCGATGCCCCTGTCGGGCCATACGTACCGCTCCCCTGGCTGCTGATCGTGCCGCCGGTTGCCGTTGTAGTGCCGCTGTTGTAAGTGTACTTGCCCTTGCCCGCCGTGCCCACCCCACTGGTGGAGCCCCCCGTCGGACGGCTCTTCTGAAACGACTTCGTTCCCCCTTTCCGGCCTTGGCCGAAGGAAGACGGCAGCATTGCCACCGTGATGCACACAATCAGGATTCGTATGGTCATCGCTCCATACTTATCGGCACGGCATGGTAAAATCCTCCCCTGACGTGACCCGTAAAACCTTCCTCCTTTTCGCCCTCGGCTCCGTGCTGCTGTCGGCCCAACCCGCCGCCCTCACCATCTCCTCCCAGCGCCTCTCCCGCATCGATGCCCTGCTGGACCGCTACGTCCAGGAGAACCGCATCCCGGGTGCCGTAGCCCTGGTCCTGCGCGACGGCTCGCCCGTCTATCAAAAGGCCATCGGTTGGGCCGACAAGGAAGCAGGCCGCAAGATGACCCACGACACCATCTTCCGCATCGCCTCCCAGACCAAGGCCATCACCAGCACCGCCATCCTCATGCTGGTGGAAGAAGGCAAAATCGGCATCACCGAACCGGTCGGCAACTTCATCCCCACCTTCAAGAAAACCACCGTCGCCGGCCCCGATGGCCAGATCACCCCCGCCAAACGTCCCATCACCATCCACGACCTGCTCACCCACACCGCCGGCATCTCCTACGGCAACGATCCACAGGTCGCCGCCGCCTATCGCGAAAAGGGCCTTGGCCCGGCCGCCGGCAACGGCTGGTACACCGCCGATAAGGACGAGCCCATCTGCGTCTCCATGGAGCGCCTCGGCACGCTTCCCTTCGTCTCCCAGCCCGGCGAGAAGTACGTCTATGGCTACAACACCGACATCCTCGGCTGCGTCGTCGAAAAGGCCTCCGGCATGCCGCTCGACAAGTTCGTCGAAACCCGCATCACCGGCCCACTCGGCATGAAGGACACGCGCTTCTTCCTCAAGCCGCAGGATAAAGACCGCCTGGCCGCGGTATACGCCAGCGATGGCCCCATGAACTACAAGCGCGCCGTGGACGGCTCCAAAGGCCAGGGCTCCTATGTCGATGGCCCGCGCAAGAGCTTCGCGGGTGGCGCCGGCCTAACCTCCACCGCCGCGGACTACGCCCGTTTCCTCGAATGCCTCCGCCGCGGCGGCGAGATCGACGGCGTCCGCCTGCTATCGCCCCGCACCGTCGCGCTCATGCGCACCAACCAATCCGGCACCCTGCACTCCACCAACGGCGTCGGTTTCGGCTACGGCTTCGATGTCGCCGAGCGCCCGGGCGCCAAGGGACTGGCCGGCGTCGGCGCCTTCGGCTGGGGCGGCGCCTACGGCACCAGCTACCAGGTCGACCCGGAAAGCCACCTCGTCGTGGTCTTCATGGAACAACTCATGCCGAATACCACCGACGTCCAGACCAAGTTCCTGACATCGGTCTATCAGGCGTTGCAGTAAAGTTCATCGGCTGCGCTGGAACTTCCGCGCAGCCATGACCGCACCAATCGCCGATCCGACGAAAACGCCGCGCACCCAGTCGAGTTCGTGGCCCACTAGCCACTGATACAGCAGGGTTCCCACGAGCCCTCCTGCCAGGCCGCACAGCGCTGTAATGAACATGGATTGCCCTCCTGTCTCGTTGCGACTGGTTGTGATCACCCACTGTGATGTAACAGCCCGGACAAAGATTCAGGAAACCATGGCCCCGCGACGCGCCGCCCGCGCTGGCGAAACCGCCCCTTGTTCCTTCCCTCCGCCCGTCAGACAATACCTTCTATGCTCACTCGCCGCCAGTTCACCGCCGCGCCGGCCTTCCTCCAAACCCTCAGCCGCTCCAAACCCAATGTGCTGCTGTTGATGGCCGACCAGCTCCGTGCCGACTGGCTGGGCTGTTACGGCCATCGCGGCATGAGCACCCCGAACCTCGATCGCCTCGCATCGGAAGGCGTGCGCTTCCATCGCGCCTACTCCTCCACCCCCACCTGCACCCCCGCCCGCGCTGGCCTGCTCACCGGCATGTCCCCCTGGCAGCACGGCATGCTCGGCTACGGACGCGTGGCCGACTCCTATCCCGCCGAAATGCCGCGCGTCCTCCGCGACGCCGGCTACCACACCACCGGCATCGGCAAAATGCACTGGACACCGCAGCGCCATCTGCATGGCTTCCACAAAACCATCCTCGACGAAAGCGGCCGCCGCGAATCTCCCGACTTCATTTCCGATTACCGCGCCTGGTTCGCAACCGAAGCCCCGAACCTGAACCCCGACGCCACCGGCATCGGCTTCAATGACTATACCGCCAAGCCCTACATCCTGCCCGAAAGACTGCACCCCACCAAGTGGACCGCCGACGTGGCCACACGCTTCCTCGACACCTACGACCAAGCCTCGCCCTTCTTCCTGAAGGTCAGCTTCGCCCGCCCGCACAGCCCCTTCGATCCGCCACAGCGCTGGTGGGATCGCTACAAAGACCAGCAACACCCACAAGCCCAGGTGGGCACTTGGGCCAAGGATAAATACGCGCCGCGCAACTCCGATCGCGACGATATCTGGCATGGCGACGTCGGCGCCGAAGCGGTGCGCCGTGCCCGCATCGGCTACTCCGGCTCGGTCTCCTTCGTCGACGAACAGGTGGGACGCATCCTGGAATCCCTGGACAAACGCCGCCTCACCGACGAAACGCTCATCCTCTTCCTCTCCGACCATGGCGACATGACCGGCGACCATCATCTGTGGCGCAAGTCCTATGCCTACGAAGCCTCCGCCAGAATCCCCATGCTCGTTCGCGGGCCCGGCTTCGCGCGCGGCCAGGTCAGCCACACGCCCGTGGAAATCCGCGATGTCCTGCCAACCTTCGCCGACGCTGCCGGCCGTTCCCTGCCCCAGTCCTGCGATGGCCAGAGCCTGCGCACCGTCCACCGCGAATGGATCGACCTGGAACACGACGTCTGCTACGACAAGGTCAACCATTGGACCGCATTGACCGACGGCCGCTGGAAATACATCTTCCACGCCTATGACGGCAGCGAGCAGCTCTTCGACCTTCAGAAAGATCCTCACGAGACCGCCGACTTGTCCGGTGCCATCGAACACACCGCCACACTCCGCCAATGGCGCACGCGCATGACCGACCACCTTGCGCCCCGCGGAGACCGTTGGGTCACCAGCGGCAAACCCGCAACACGCCCGCAAAGCATGCTGTACAGCGCGAACTACCCGCGCAAGCAAGCCTGACGGCGCCCAGCCCTTGACACCCACTCACCGGCGCGCCAATCCTGAACCAGGAGGCCCGTTTCGTCATGTCCGCCGTGACGTCGCTCACTGCCATCCAGCAGTTTCTTGCCAATCCGCGGGTCGCAATCCTCGGCGTTTCCCGAAACCCGAACGCTTACAGTCAGGCTGTCCTCAGCGCCTTCCTCAAGGAGGAATACCAGGCCCTTCCCATCAATCCGAACGCCACCGACATCGAAGGCATTCCCTGCTTCCACTCCGTGCTCGACATCAAACCGGCACCCGCCGCCGCCGTCCTGCTGGTTCCTGAGGACCAATTGGCCGAAGCCACCCGGGACTGCCTGCGCGCCGGCGTCCACCATCTCTGGTTCCGCCACAAAGAGACGCCCGGTTCGGAAACCACCCGCGCCGCCGCGGCTGCCCGCGTGAACGATGCCAACGTCATCAGCGGAGAATGCCCGCTCATGTTCCTTCCCTCCGCAGGATGGGTCCACCGCGCCCATGGTTTCCTCGCCCAACTCGTGGGTCAGTATCCGAAATAACCGCCGTTCCGCGCCGACAAACAGCCCGTAGCCCTCCATAATACGGAGATGCGATGGTCTCTTCTTGGGCTGGCTGTGTCGGTTTCGCTTCTTCCCGCACAGTCCCAGCTTCAGGTCATTTACACAGGAAAGTTACTCGGCTATCCGCGCTCTCCGGAAATCCAGCAATTGCGAAAAGCAGGCTTCAGTCTGCTGTTTCAGGACGACGCCCAAAACCTCGGCACCGCCCGCGTGCAACCTGCCGACTGCACCCAGGATCAGGCCGGCAACCGCTGCGTTCAGCTTTACCGCAGCCAACCGCAGGGCGCCCTCAATCCCTTCGCCGATGCCTTCCGAAAACAACTGGAATCGGTTCGTGACCCGGCCACCAACCAGATCCTCGTCGGCACCGGCGATAACTTCGGCGTCGAACTGATGGCCCGTCTGGCGCAACTCGAGGGCAAAGGCTATGTCCCTAAGGACGAGCTCTCCTGGTTCTACCCGAAAGGCGCCGGCGGTCTGATGGCCATTCACACCGAGGGCCTCGAAAAGAATACCCTCGCCGCCTTCCTCGAAGACCAGATCAGCGGCAAATCCGAAATCGACTTCGATAACGTCGCCGCCTTCTTCGCCGACATGCATTATGCCGCTCTGGTTCCGGGCAAGCATGACTTCTACTTCGGACCGGAGCGCCTACGCCAGATCGGCCGCCTGTTGGCAAAACGCAACACCGCGCTGCTGGGTGCGAACCTCCTCATCCGGTCCAGCTACGCCAACCCGCCAGTACCGAAGCCGGACATCCTCCGCAATCCCAAGTACGTCACCGCCATCGCCAACATGCGGTGGGATCTGCCGCTCACCCCCCTGCCCTGGATGCGTACCGTCGGCATCCGCAATGCCTGGGATGCGAACGGGCAGCCGCGCTTCAAAGGCAACGCCTCGCTCCGCTACGCTCAGCCCGACCGCGACGCTCTCCCCACTCAACCCGTGCGCGCCTGCCAGAACCTCGTCATCGAAAAGAGCAATGCTACTGACGGCATCGTGCGACTCGGCGGCCGTGACGGCCTCTGCCTCCACCGCCAGCCGCTGCCCTCCGAGCGCACCTACGCCATCTGCGTCGACCAAGTCGCCGATCCCCAGGACCAACGTCCCGTTTGCCAACCCTTCGATGTCGCCACGCCCATGCTGCAGTACCCCGAAATGGCCGACCAACAATACGCCGGCGGCCAGCAAAAGAACCCGCGGCAACGCTCCGCGCTCGGAGACAGAATCGCCAACCCCACCCCACCGCCGGCCACGCCCATCCCCCTCTGGCACATCACGAAAGACGGCGTGATTATCTTCGGCGTCGTCGCCCCGGGACTCGAATCCGGCATCGGCATGTTGAATCTGCGCTGGTGGAATGAGCAGCCCGGCATCGAGACCTTCGTCGCCACGTCCGACCCGGCCGAGGCACTCACCCAGATGCTCGCCTACTGCCAGGAGCAGGATGTCTGCAAAGAGGATTCCACGCTTCTGCTGCTTGCCCAGATGCCTCGCGATGCGGCCCAGGTACTCAACGCGCGCCTCAGGAACCGCTTCGCCTTGGTCGTCGCCGAGGCCGATAGCGAACTGGCCACCGAACGCGCCAAGGTCACCTATGACCCCGGCCACCGCCCCGTCGTAGTCGTGCCCGCTGGCCTGGTGAAAAGCGGCAGCATCCAGTTCGGCTTACAGCAGGCGACCCTCACCAGACAGTCCAGCCGCAGCTTCCAGGTGGTTACCTCCGGCCTGCCCGCTGATAGCCTCAACATCGTCCCGTTTGAAGATCCCGATAACCCTTGCCTTCGCAAAGACCTTCTTGCGGCCACTACCGAACTTACCAACAAGTCAGACGCCGAGCGGTTCCGCTGGCTCACCCTCCATCGCATGCGCGAGTTCGCCAGAGCCGATATCGCCCTGCTCCAGGATCGCGACTTCTTTCAGCCCGCCGCGTCTTTGAAAGGCTGCCGCACCCGGCCCAACCAGAACCATGAGCGCATCGCCACCATCGAGCACATCCTCTGGAAGGGAGATTTCGTCATCTCGCGGCCCATCACCGGCGCCAGCCTCCTTGCCGTGCTGCGCGAGTCCGAACGGCTGCAGCGGCTCGAAGGCGACATCTATAACCTCGAGGCCGAAAAGGGCCGCTGGCTGCAAACCTACGGCCTCAAGAAGGAAGGCTCCTCCTGGTTCGTCAACGGCAAGCCCGTCGAGGCCGGCGCCTCCTACACCATCGCCATGAGCGACTACCTCGCCTTCGGCGACACAGGCTACCCCGACCTCAAAGATAGCTCCATCGCCCCACCCCCGCGGCTGCGCACCCTGCGCACCACACCGCGTATCGCCGAACTTGTCGCCGAATCCTTCGGTGGGCCCAAGCGCTCGCTGGAACCGGAGGTCTACTACGACCACACCAATCATCGGCCCTTCCCCACCCTGCCGCCAGCCTCCCGCCTGGATCAACTGGTCGCCCAGTTCCGGATCGCTCTCAAAGGAAAACCCAATCAAACAGACGTGATCGATCGGCTGGGCCAATCGCGCACCTACTGGCGCTTCTTCATCGACAAAGGCGAAATCGGCGGCTCACGCTATCGCCACAACCTCGGCCCAAATCCCGCCACTAAATTCGGCGACAGCCCCGAAGCCGCCCTCGGCAGCCAGAACAAATTCAACCTCGCCTTCAGCCTCCAGGCTGAACTGCGCCGCGAAGCCAGAACCACACAATGGTTCCTCCGCAACGAAGTCGACCTCACCCGCGAATCCATCCAGAACGCCGAAGGCTACGCCCTCAATTACCCGCAGAACCGCCTCACCGTCGAGGCCGGTCTCCGCCGCGCCTTCACCACCTTCCGCCAAACCCCGCGCCTGGGTGTCCTGCTCTCGGCAAACTTCCAGGCCCAACCGCAAACCCCACAGCGTTACTACCGCATCGGTCTTGCCTGCACCGATGGGCCTTGTCCGCCCCGGCCCGACAACAGCGGTCCCCGCGACGCCGTTACGTTCCGCTCCGACATCGGCCGCAACACCCGCTACCACGGCAAGTTCGGCATCCGCGGCGAAGGCACCGTCAGTTGGATAGAAGCTGGCGTGTTCCTCGGCGGCGCGGTGCGCCCTGTCCGCTTCACACCCCAGTTCGAAGGCAGAGACCTTGCCCTCCGCACACCCGCCCGCCCCGGCGCGCAACCGGGTCCCTGCTCCTTCGCCGACTTTGGTCCCGCCGGTGCCAGCGCCGGCTACACCACACTCTCCGAATGCCTGGCCGGCAACTTCCGCTTCAACCTCTCCAACGAAGAGGCACTCCGCCTTGCCCAATCGCCGGACCGCCTCGCCGAACTCGGCTACGCGCGAGGCACCGTGCTCGATGGCGGCCTGTTCCTGAACTTCAACTGGCGCCTGCGCCTGCCCGCCGGATTCCTCTTCAGTGAGATCGCCATTGAAAATCGCGGCCAGTACTTCCTGGATGCCAACGGCAAAACGTTCATTGACCCGCTGTTCTCCGAATCCCTGCGCGTCGGCCCCACCCTGCCGCTCACCCGCAGCCTCAACTTAAAGCCAACCTACACCGTCTTCTTCTATCGCAACCGCGTCGGCAACACACTGTTGCGCAGCGGCAGTATGGATCTTAAGATTGAGTACCGCTTCGATCGCGGATCCGGCCTCGGCTGGCGGGACGCGCTTCGCTATGGCCGCCCAAGATAAGTCACACGCATGGCCGCTGCTTCGTCTCGCCTGGCGTGACCTGCGCCAGGCGCGCTCGCGCCCCCTACTCCTGCTGGCCGCCTTCACCCTCGCCATCGCCTCCTTCACCGGCATCCGCGCCGCGCAGCAACAAGCCGAAGCCGCGCTTTCCGCCGACCTGCGCCGCTGGCTCGGCGCCGACATCGCCGCCTCCACCGGCGACCCCATTGATCAGGAAGCCCGTGCCGCCCTCGACACCCTCCGCCCTTCCGCCGATTGGACCATCGTCAGCTTCACCATGGTCATGATCCGCTCCGGCAATTCGCCCGACATCCGGCCCGCCGGTCTCAAGATAGTGGATCCTGCCTCCTATCCCCTCTACCCGGGCCTGGTCCTCGACCCGCCATCCAAACTGGAACACATCCTTCAACCCGGCCACATCGCCGTGTCACGCGAAGTGCTGGCCGAGATGCGCGTCGAACCTGGCGACAAACTCACAGTAGCCGGCAAGCCCTTCACCATCGCCGCGGTGCTCGCCGCCGAGGCCGATCGCTTCCAAGGCTTCCCCGGCGTGCCGCTTCGCCTCATGCTTTCCCGCCAGGCCTACCAGGGCGCCGGTCTCGCCCGTCCCGGCAACGCCTCTAAAAACTTCGCACTGCTGCGGCTGAAGAGCGGCGCGATTATGGACCAAACGCGTACCGCCCTTCGACAGATCCTGCCCGCCGCCGCACTCAGCGATTACCGTAACGCCAGCCCCACCGCCGTCAACGTTATCCAAGGGTCCATCGCCTTCCTCGGCGTCACCGCGGTGCTCATGCTGGCCGTGAGCCTCGCCGCCCTGCTCGCCGCACTACGCCAACATGTCCACGAGCAGATGCCGCTCATCGCCACCTGCAAAATGCTCGGCGCGCGCCCATCCCAGATCGCGGTGATCTTCACAACACAACTGGCGGCATTGCTCGCCGCAAGCTGCCTGTTCGGCCTGCCCCTCGGCCTGCTGGTGCGATCCGCCGTCCTGGCCATGTTCGCCGACCCGCTCCCACCCGCCCCGCTGCATCCGGCGAAACTCGCCGCCGAAACGCTGCTGCTGATCATCGCCGCCGTGGCCATCGCCTTACCCTACGCCATCAGCCTCATCCGCACGGTGCGGCCCTCCGACGTCCTGCGCGCCACAGCGCCCGGCAGCACGCTTCCCGCGTATCCGCGATGGCAGACCACCACAGCGGCGGCCGCTATCCTCTGTCTGCTCGCCGTACGCCTGGCCGGCTCCTTCACCGCCGGCCTTCTGCTGCTGGTATCCCTGCTGCTCTGCGTGCTGCTCACCGTACTGCTGTCGGGCGCCTCGCTCTCTCTGCTGGCCCGCCTGCATCGCGCAACTCCCTTCGTTATTCTCCGTCAGGCGATGGCCAACCTAAGCCGCGCCACGCTGCGCTCGCGCACGCTGCTCGTCGCACTCTCCTTCGGCCTGCTGCTGGCCGACACTACCTTCCTGCTGCACCGCGCCGTGGCGCGCACCATCGTCAACGGCCTGCCCTTCCCCGACGCCAACCTCTTCGTCGCCGGCTTCGAGCCACCGCTGCGAGAATCCATCCTCCAGGCCCTAGCGGCACAGCCCGGAATCGCAGGCCCCCCAGACCTGGTCACCCAGGCCAGGCTCCGGCTCACCGAGGCCAAAGGCACCCCCGTAAACGGCGGCTGGCGCGAGGCCGGCTGCCTGCCCCACCCCCCACCGCCACGGAACGGAGCTATCGCCGCAGCCGTCCATACCGACACCGCCCGCGAACTACGCCTGAATCCCGGCGACCCGCTGCTCTTCACCGGCGCCCATGGCTCCGTCCCGGCCTACGTCGCGGCGGTCGTCAATCGCACCCGCGTCGAACGCTTCCGCTACACCAGCCTCACTCTCGATTGCCGCGGCCTGCCCGAAAGCAGTCTTTTCCACATGGCCGCCATCCGCATCCCTCCTTCCCAACAAGCCACCGCGCAACGCTCGCTCGCCGCACAGTTCCCCATGACCGCCGTCTTCACGGCCGACGACCTGTCGGAGTCTGTCTTCCGCGTCAGCCGCGATGCCCTCTCGCTCACCCGCCTGCTGGCCGGCTACGCCATCCTCGCCAGCCTCTGCGTGCTCGCCGCCATTGTTACCTCCCTCCGGCACGAACGCCTGCGCGAACTCGCCATACTCGCGGCACTCGGCGCCTCCCCAAGAACGCGGTGCAGCCTGCTGACCATCGAGTTCGCGACCACCGGCATTCTGGCAGCGATGATCGCCGCCATCCTCACCGCTGGCCTCCTCAGCCTCACGCTCAGCGTGGTTCTGCGAAGCCCGATGCTACTGCTGCCTTCCCCCGCCGCGTTACTTCTTTCCGCACCACTGGCCGCCGCGCTCAGCACCATCGCCGGCTGGCTACCGCTGCTCAGTTCCTTGCGCCAACGTCCGCTGGAACTGCTCCGTACCCTCTGAGCCCCGCGTTACCATGAAGTGCTAGGCAAGGCTGCATCCCGTGACAAAAGACGACATTCTCCTCGCACAAAAAGAACATCTGTTCCCGTCGGTTTTCCATTACTTCAAGGAACCCCTCATCCTCGAACGAGCCAAGGATCAGTATGTCTGGGATGCCCACGGCAACCAATACCTGGACTTCTTCGGCGGCATCGTTACCATCAGCGTCGGCCATTGCAATGAGACTGTAAACGCCAAGGTCCATGCCCAGATCGACAAGCTGCAGCATGTTTCCACGGTCTTCGTGAATGGCCCGCAGGTCGAACTGGCCAAGAAGATCGCCGGCATCACACCCGGACAGCAGTTGACGAAATCCTTCTTCACCAATAGCGGCACCGAAGCCAACGAGACCGCCATCCTGGCCGCCCGCTGCTACACGGGTGCCACCGAGATCATCGCCCTCCGACACTCCTACCACGGCCGCTCCGCCATGGCCATGGCCCTCACCGCCCAATCCACCTGGCGCCTTGGTCCAGTCACACAACCCGGCATCGTGCATGCCCACAACGCCTACTGCTACCGCTGCCCGTTCGGCCTCAAGTACCCC
>JAEUQF010000150.1 GCA_016789745.1 Bryobacterales bacterium | reverse complement strand
ACCGCGCCTTCGTCACTGAGGATGTCGCCGAACATGTTTTCCATGACGACGACGTCGAAGCGCTTGGGGTTGAGCACAAGCTGCATGGCGCAGTTGTCGACCAGCAGATGATCGAGTTCCACGTCGGGGAATTCGGCCGCGACTTCGACAACGACCTTGCGCCACAACTGTGAGGTCTCGAGTACGTTCGACTTGTCGACGCTGGTGAGCTTTTTGCGGCGCTGGCGGGCGAGGTTGAAGGCGACGCGGGTAACGCGGGCGATCTCGGCGCGGGTGTAGGTCATGGTATTGGTGCCGCGCTCTTCGTCGCCGGAGCCGGAGATGCCGCGCGGCTGGCCATAGTAGATGCCGCCGTTCAGTTCGCGGACGATGATAAGATCGGTGCCGTCGATGCGGTCATTCTTGAGCGGGCTGGAATTGAGCAGCGCCTTGTAGCTGCGCACCGGGCGCAGGTTGGCGAACACGCCCATGGTCTTGCGGATGCCGAGGAGGCCTTTTTCCGGACGCAGTTCCGGGGCGACGTTGTCGAACTCGGGCAGGCCCACGGCGCCCATGAGCACCGCGTCGGCTTCCACGGACGCCTTGGCCGTGTCGTCGGGGAACGGGGTGCCGGTCTTATGAATGGCGATACCGCCCAGCAGGGCTTCGCTCAACTTGGCCGTGTGTCCGAACTTGTCGCACACAGCATTCAGGACCCGGACGGCTTCGCGCGTTACTTCGACGCCGATGCCGTCGCCGGGCAGCGTAAGGATGTTCAGTTGCATGTGGTCTTTATATTGTAGGGGCAGCGCCTATTTGTTGGCAGCGGCCAGGGCCAGGCGTTCGACGGTGCGGCGAACCACGCCGGCGATCTCGTCGTTGGTCAACCCTTTCTTGGTGTCGGCCAGTTCGGTGAACTTCTTATAGACCAGGTTCAACTCATCGTTGGTGAGCGGATAGCCCAGGTCTTCGCAGCGCTGCTTGAGGGCGTGGCGGCCGGAGTGCTTGCCGAGGACGAGCTTGGCTTCGGGAACGCCGACGGATTTCGGATCGATAATCTCGTAGGTCGACTTCTCTTTCAGATATCCGTCCTGGTGAATCCCCGCCTCATGGGCGAAGGCGTTGTCGCCCACGATGGCTTTGTTTGGCTGCGGCCCAAAGGTGATGGTGGACGACAGCAGGCGGCTGGTGGCGTAGATGTGTTCCGGGACGATGGCGGTCTGGTAAGGAAGGCGGTCCTGACGGACGCGCATGGCCATGACCACCTCTTCCAGCGAGCAGTTCCCTGCCCTCTCGCCGATGCCGTTGATGGTGCACTCGATCTGGCGGGCGCCGGCTTCGACGGCGGCGATGGAGTTGGCTACAGCAAGGCCGAGGTCGTCGTGGCAGTGTACGCTGAGGATCACTTCCGGTCCCAGGGCCTTTACCATGCGGCGGATCAGTTCGGCGTATTCGGTGGGAACCGAGAAGCCGACGGTGTCAGGCAGGTTGACGCAGCGGGCACCGGCTTCGACGACGGCGTGGCAGACCTGTTCGAGATAATCCCAGTCCGTGCGGGTGGCGTCTTCGGCGGAAAACTCCACGTCGTCGGCGTATTGGCGGGCGAGGCGAACGGCGGCAGCAGCTTCTTCGAGAACCTGCTGGCGCGATTTCTTCAACTTGTACTTGAGGTGAATGTCGCTTGTGGCGATGAAGGTATGGATGCGGGGATCCTTGGCCGGCTGGAGCGCCGAAGCCGCCCGCTCAATGTCGAGCTTGTTGGCGCGGGCAAGGGCCGCCACCTGGACGTCGCGGAATTCCCGGCTGACGGCCTGGACCGCTTCCCAATCTCCTTCGGAGGCGATGGGGAAGCCGGCCTCCAACGTATCCACTCCCAGCTCGGTAAGCTTGTGCGCGAGGCGCAACTTTTCGCTCACCGTCATGCTGCATCCCGGCGATTGCTCGCCATCGCGTAAGGTCGTGTCAAAGATATAGACGCGAGTGCTTTGCGACATCATGGTCTCCGTTCGCTAGACTCCAGTAGATAGCTCGAACCCGAGGCAGCCAGTGACTCTGCCTAAGGGTGAGATACATAGGATTATGCAGTACGGCTTAAGATTTGGCAAATTTATAGTTTTGACAAGCAGGATAAGCGCGGGCGCTACCAATTAGCCAAGCAAATAGCAGGGGCCATAATCATTAGCCAGAGCGTGTAATCACATACTGCTATGCTGTAAGCGTGATGGTGCGTACCCAGATTCAGCTTACGACGGAGCAATCGGCTACGCTGCGGAAGAATGTCGGCGGAACAGGGGACGTCTGTCGCGGACCTGATCCGGCGGAGCGTGGATGAGTTTGTGACGCGGAATCGAGGACGGGACCGGGAGGCGCTGGTATCGGCAGCCCTGGCTGCGGTTGGGCGCCAAGGGTTCAGGGAGGTCCGACGTTAGCCGGAACCACGATGACTACTTCGCGGCGACGGTCGTGGAGCCATGACTTTCGTTGATACTTCCGCCCTCCACGCCCTGGTTGATCGGGATGATTCGAGCCACCCTGCGGCCAAGTCGATCTTCAGTCGGCTGCCACGCGGGGGAAGCAGCCTGTTCACCACCAATTATGTTGTTTTGGAAGCGAGTGCGCTCGTGCAGAACCGTTTTGGTTTTGAGATTCTGACGGGCTGTTCGCCGCCCGGCGACGGAAGCTGAGTCTGGTAGATTGTTGCAGCTTCGCCGCCATGCGCGCGGAAGGTTGCCGAACGGCATTTGCGTTCGACAAGCATTTTGAAGAGGCAGGCTTTGAGTTGCTGCGAGCGTGAGGCGCTTTAGTAGAATGCCTCACCGAGTTGAAAGTGGAGGTGATCCCAATGTGCCCGGCGACCGCCCCAGCCTTCCGGTTGCGGATAATCGGGGTGCTTGGTAACGCCGGGCTTAATGGAGGAGCCACCTCTCATTTCCGCCGGTGAGCTGTCGCCGGCGTGCACTCGGCGGCGATGAATTGAAAGACGTCGAGGAAGAAATCGCGGGAACGCGGGTTCCAGTATAGGCGGTCGCTCTTCAACCTTTCCTCGACGTCCCTGGTGTGCAGAAGCCTGTAGGACGTTATGGTGGCCGCTCCCCAAGGGTCGGTACCGACGGCCGGTTGCAGCGCGCCGTCCTTTTTGTACACCGGCCGCGAGGACCAGTCGCGGGCGACGTCGAAGACACCGCTGCGCGCTGTGGTGGCACCGTAGAAATCCACGCAGTGGCCGGCGACGTGGCAGTTGCCGGTATCCCTGGCTGCGCCAATGCCGCCCCAGACGATGGTGGAAGCGCCCCATCGCGTGTTCAGCCACACGGCCAACCGGTAGAGGACTATCGCAGATTGTGGGGTGGGATAGAAGGAAGGGGTTTTCGCGGGGGTGCCGGTGCCCCAACGAGTGGTGTGGCCACGGTCGTTCTGCTGCATATATTGCACGCCGGCGAGAAGAGTATCCACCCGGACGCGGGTGTCATTTCCGTTCCCGAAGCCCCCGGTGAGTTTCATCTGGCCGCCGTAGACGTGGTGCTCGATGAGGATCCAGGCCTCGCGAAGGGTCAGGTCGCGAGCCGGCTTTTGCAATAGCGGCTGCGCGGCGGTGTTCACGGCCTGGTAGCGTTGGCGCGCGATGGTGGCGAAGTTGCTTCCTATGCCCATAGACTCTCCCTGGTTGGTAGATAGCGAGGGAATAGGGTGAATTTAGAGGGCGCTTAGCGGGGAAGATCCATCGACCAGATGTCCGATGGCCCGTCCAGCAGGACCATATAGAGATGCTCGCGGCTGGCGGTCATGGAATTGAGCAGCAGGCCAGCCGGGTTCCGGCCCTCCAGGCTGTAAAACTCAACCGGCTCACTCTTGAAGCGGTTCTGTTCGTCGATGGCGACGCGCAGCAGACGGGTGACTCCGGCGCTGGTACGCAGGAAATGGAGCCAGCGGCGGTCGGGGGACCAAACGGGGGTGAAGGCGCTTTTCGCCAGCAGCTTCCATTCGGATTCCGGCACAGGTTGCGCGCCGCGGAACGGGGCAACATAGAGATCGGGCACATCGGCTGCGGTAGGTGAAGCGGAGAAGACCACCCAGCGGCCGTCGGGCGAAAGCCGTGGGGCGACTGGCTGCAGGGTGTCGCTACGGTGGGTCTCGGCGGCGGTTTTGGTGGTCAGATCGAGTACGCCAATGGACGTGCGTGCGTTCTGTCGCCATGTCAGAAGGTAGCGTCCGTCCGGGGACCAGCCACGGATGCGGCCGTAGGCGCCGCCTGCCGAAACTGGATCGCCACCCACCGTGGGGACCACCAAGGCAGGCCATTCGCTGCCGCCTTGACCAACGGCGACTTTGGAACCGTCCGGGCTGAAGGTGGTGTAAGCCAGGTTGGGCTCGGTGTTGAGCAGCGGCCGGATCGCGGCGCGCGCCAAGTCCATTAGATACGCGAACTGACCGGTCCCCGTGCGGCTGATAAACGCCATGGCGGAACCGTCTGGACGCACATCTGGAAATTGCGATTCCACGCCTTCTGGCGTTACCCGCTGGAGGTCGCCGTTCACTCTGCCGGCATCCAGACTCACGGGCAAGCGAAAGATGGTACTGGTAAGCTGTTGATTCGCAAATACCAGGCGATCCTTTGCCATGGCGGCGGAACAATTGTTGCCGACCCCGTTCGTGAGAGGAATCGGTGCGCCATCCTTCAGGCGGTGGAGCGGGAGGTAATGCAGGTTGGCCGCGACTCCCATAGGGGCGCAAAAGACGATATCGCCGTTCGAGAGCCATGCTTTCAGTTCGGTGATACTGGTGGCGACGAGTTTGCGGGCGCGGAGGTTGGGCCCCAGACCTGTGGGACGGGACTCGCCACCGTGGACGGGAATTCGCGCAATGTCCCACGTTTCCTTTGCAAGAGCAACGCTGGTCATGAGTTCCGTGCTGTCGGGAGACCACACCACGGCACCACCTACCTGGCCGGAAAGCTGCTTTTCGGGCCCGCCGTCGGTGGGACGCAGCAGGAGCCGGCCCCCAACGATGTAGGCCAGCCACTTGCCGTCCGGCGAGGGCGCAATGCGAAAGGCATCTCTGACGAGCAGGCGGGATTCCCCGCCCGTGACCGACACCTCATAGGCACCTCGGGGAGGGCCAAGCGAGGTGTAGTAGACACGTGTACCGTCGGCGGAGAAAACCGGATGGAGAATTACCGTACCGGCATTGGTTAGGCGAACCTCGGCGCCGCCGCGAACAGGTTGGAGATACAGATCAGCGGCGCGGGTGCTATACGCGGTGGAGATAGCCTGCTGCCCTGTAACTCGGGCGTAGGCCACGAGGTTCCCGTCTGGGGAGAGGGCCGGGAAGGAGGCTTGGAGGCCGGAGGTCAACCGGGAGAGACGGATCGGACGAGGTTCGGGGAGTTGGGGTTTGCGGCCCCACAGCAGGTACGTGATGGCGCTGGTTAGCAGAGCAGCGGCAACGGCTACGGCGGCGAGGGCGAGTAGCGGCCTGGAGGCGGGCTTTGCCGGAGAGGAGGACGGGGTGGATATTCCCAGCAGAAGTCTTGCATCGGCTATGCTTTGCAGGCGTTTATTGGGGTCTTTCTTCAGGCAGGCGGCGACCAGCAGATCGAGGTTCTTAGGGATGTCGAGAGGGAGGGGATCTTCGCGGAGTACGGCGGCCATGGTGGACGCGCCGGAGTCGCCCACAAACGCCCGGCGGGCGGTGAGCATTTCGTAGACCACGGCGCCATAGCTGAAGATGTCGGAGCGGGCGTCCAGGGGCTTGCCTTCGGCTTGCTCCGGGGACATGTAGGCGACGGTGCCGATGATGGCACCCTTGGCGGTCAGTGCTTTTCGGGTGGCGGCCTGGTCTTCGCTGGAGTCGGAACCGGTGGCGAGTTTGGCGAGGCCGAAGTCGACGACCTTCACGCGGCCCTCCGGGGTGATCATGATGTTGCCGGGTTTCAGGTCGCGATGGATGAGCCCGGCGCGGTGGGCGGCGGCGAGTGCATCGGCAATCTGCCCGCCGTAGTC
>JAEUQF010000149.1 GCA_016789745.1 Bryobacterales bacterium | reverse complement strand
GAGGCCGAAGTCGACGACCTTCACGCGGCCCTCCGGGGTGATCATGATGTTGCCGGGTTTCAGGTCGCGATGGATGAGCCCGGCGCGGTGGGCGGCGGCGAGTGCATCGGCAATCTGCCCGCCGTAGTCGATGACTTCGGGGGCTTTCAGTGGGCCTGCCGTGTGAAGAATCTGCTCCAGGGTTTGGCCCGGAATGTATTCCATGACAAGGACATCGCTGCCATCGTGGTCGAGGATATCGTGTATGGTGACGATGTTCGGATGGCCCAAGGATGACGCCGTGCGGGCTTCGTTCAGGAACCGTTCGCGGGTTTCGCGATGGCCAGCGGTTCCGGGCGGCAGAAGCTTGAGGGCGACGAAGCGATTGAGTTTGGTGTCGCGCGCTTTGTACACGACACCCATGCCGCCCTCACCGAGCTTCTCAAGGATCTGGTACTGGCCGATTGTAGTGCCGATCATTTCGCCTCCCGCTGGGGCAGATCCATCATCCAGATATCGGACGGGCCGTCCACCATGGTTACGTAGAGCCCGTCGCGACTGGCGCTCAGCGTATTTTGCAGCAGCCCCTGCAGCAGTTGTCCTTCGAAGCGATACATCTCGGTGGCGGCACTGGCGGGCTTGTGGGGTGCAACCAGCGGAATGCGCATCAGACGGCTGACGCCATCCACCACGTTGATAAACAGCAGCGACTTCTGATCGGGCGACCAAACCGGATTCGAAGCATCGCGAGCAATAAGTTGCCACTCCGATTCGGCTACCGTCTGTGCGCCGCGAAAGGGAGCCGCATAAAGATCCGGCCGAGCATCGCCATTTTCGGCGGCCGAAAACAACACCCACTGACCGTCGGCGGAAAGGCGGGGGCCGCCGATTTCGTACTTCGCGCTAGCCAGGACCTCTTTGGATTCGTGAGTGTTCACGTCAACAATGCCGATGGCGGATTTCCGCTGGGCAAAGCTGCCACGCCAGATGAGCAGGAAACGTCCATCCGGCGACCAGCCACGCACGCGGCCCAAGGCGTTGCCTGCACGCTCCACAGGACCGCCGGCGGCCGAGACGATGTAGGCCGGCCAATCCGCCCCACCAGTTCCGAAAGCTACCCTAGAGCCATCCGGGCTGAACGTGGAATAGGCGGCACTCAAGGCCGGACTCGCCAGCAACCGCGTGGCGCCACGCCGCAGGTCTGTCAGGAAAACGGCGGCCGCGGCACTATTCAGGCCGACAAACGTCAGCGCGGAGCCATCGGGACGAACGTCCGGGTAGGAAGCCGGGACTCCCTGTTGGGTAATTCGGACGGGCGGGCCGGTTACCCTGCCGCTGGCCCAATCGACGGGTAGCCGCCAGATGCCGCTCCAGGACTGGCGATTTGCGAATACCAGCTTCTCGCGCCCGAAGGATGCCTGGCAGTTCGCTCCTACCCCGGTCATCAGCGGTGTGGGGTTGCCGTCGCGCAGGCGGGACAAAGGCAAGCGTGCCAAGTTGTAGGCAGCGCCCATGGGAATGCAAAGGACGATGTCGTCGCCGGGCAGCCAGGCCGTCAACTCGGTGACACCGCTCACTGCCAACTTCCGCGCAATGAGATTGGCGAACAATCCTGTGTTTTGGGGTTCGCCGCCATCTATGGGCACCAGTTTGAAATCGAAGGGCGGCGCGGCTCCGGGCACGGTGCCGAATATCATTGTGCGCCGGCCGTCGGGAGACCATACGACCATATGCCCCGCGGTCGGCGAGAGGGGCCGCGCCTCGCCACCATCGACCGGACGTAGCATGACTTTACCGTCTAGCGTGTAGGCCAGCCATCTACCGTCAGGAGAGGGAAAGACACGGCTGGCGCTGGGGATCACCAGGCGCGGCTCGCCACCCGTAATCGGCACCTCGTAGATGCCGGCGGGATCCCGTGTGACGCTGAAGTAAACCTTGGAGTTGTCGGCGTGGAACTGGGGATAGGCGCCTTCGGCCAACCGGACTTCCGCACCGCCGCGGGTTGGTTGCAGCCAGAGTTGGGTTGTCACGCCGGCGTCGGCACTTGAAAGGGCCTTCTGGCCGGTGAATCTCGCGTACACAACAAGGTTGCCGTCTGGGGAGACGGCGGGGGTTAGGGCGGGAACACCGGAAGTTAAGCGGGACAGAGTGGGAATCGGGGTGGCGGGGGTGGATTTGATCCGGGTGGTGAGGAGATAGGTGCCGGTGGCGGTGGCTAGCGCGGTTAGGAAGATAGCGGCAAGCACTGCGGGTACTGGCTTTGGGCGCGACGTGGCCGCCGTCGGCAGGCCTTGAGGCCCACCCCACAGTTCCAGCAGAAGCTTTGCGTCGCCAATGTTCTGCAGCCGCTTGTTGGGGTCTTTCCTGAGGCAGGTGGTGACCAGGAGATTCACGTCTCTCGATACGTTGAGCGGGAGGGGGTCTTCTTTAAGGACCGAAGCCATTGTGGAGGCGCCGGAGTCACCAGCGAACGCCCGGCGGCCGGTCAGCATTTCATAAAGCACCGCGCCGTAGCTGAAGATGTCGGTGCGGGCGTCGAGGGGTTTGCCCTCGGCCTGCTCGGGCGACATGTAGGCTACGGTGCCGATGACGGCGCCGCGGGCAGTAAGGGCTTTGCGGGTGGCGGCCGGGTCTTCGGACGAGTCGGTGCCAGCGGCGAGTTTGGCGAGGCCGAAGTCGACGACCTTCACGCGGCCCTCCGGGGTGATCATGATGTTGCCGGGTTTCAGGTCGCGATGGATGAGCCCGGCGCGGTGGGCGGCGGCGAGTGCATCGGCAATCTGCCCGCCGTAGTC
>JAEUQF010000123.1 GCA_016789745.1 Bryobacterales bacterium | reverse complement strand
ACTCGCTGTCCTCGGCACCACCGACTTCACCCCCGGCCCCGCCACCTTCACCGATGTCCCCACCACGCATCCCAACTTCAAGTGGATCCAGAAACTCGCCGAACTCGGCATCACCAACGGCTGCACCGCCACCACCTTCTGCCCCGATGCCCCCGTCACCCGTGGCCAGATGGCCGCCTTCTTAGTCCGGGCCCGCGGCGGCATCACCGCGACGGAAGCCTTCCCCTTCCGCACCGCGCCCGCCTTCACCGACGTCGCCACCACCAACACCTTCTTCAGCCACGTGCAAAAACTCTTCGATTGGGGCATCACCAACGGCTGCACCGCCACCACCTTCTGCGTCGACCAGACCACCACGCGCAGCCAAATGGCCACCTTTTTGTCCCGAGCCTTCCTCTCGCGGTAAACCAGTAAGGTGCACATCCATCTCATTGACGGCACCTACGAGCTGTTCCGCTACTTCTACGCCGTGCCGCCCACACCCGACACCAACGGCATGGAAGTCGGCGCCGTCCGCGGCGTCCTCGGCAGTGTCCTCCAACTGCTCGAATCCGGCGCCACCCACATCGGCGTCGCTACGGACCACGTCATCGAATCCTTCCGCAACAACCTCTACGCCGGCTACAAGACCAGCGACGGCATCGATCCCAAACTCTGGGCCCAGTTCCCGCTGCTCGAAGAAGCCCTGGAAGCCATGGGCGTGAAAGTCTGGGCCATGGTCGAGTTCGAAGCCGACGATGCCCTCGCCGCCGCCGCCGCACTCGCCGCCCCACTCCCCAACGTCGAACGAGTGCTCGTCTGCTCCCCCGACAAAGACCTTGCCCAATGCGTGCGCGGCACCCGCGTCGTCCAATTCGATCGCCGCCGCAACATCCTCCGCGATGAAGCCGGTGTCCGCGAAAAATGGGGCATCCAGCCGCAATCTATTCCCGACTGGCTGGCCGTCGTAGGCGACACCGCCGATGGCTTCCCGGGCCTGCCCGGCTGGGGCGAAAAGGCCGCCTCCGCCATGTTCGCCGCGCATCCTCACCTGGAAGACATCCCGAAAGACATCCGCCAGTGGCCGCAAGGCATTCGCGGTGCACAACGCCTCGCCGGCGTCCTCCAATCCAAATGGGACGACGCGCTGCTGTTCCGCACCCTAGCCACCCTGCGCACCGATATCCCCGTCTTCCAATCGCTGGACGAACTCCGCTGGCAAGGCCCCACCCCTGCCTTCTCCACTCTCTGCCAGCGCCTGCAATCGGAATCGCTCACCGAACGCGCCGCCCGCCTCAGCCGGTGATCTCCGGCTGAATCTCGCCCTTCGCGTTGAACCCCCGGAGATCAGCCTCGAACGCCGACTTCGGACACGACAACTCGCCGCTCCGCAGATCATAGTCGAACGGAATCGTCGTCCCTGGCCGTCCCGCCGTGAACTGGAAAATGTGCACGTTCTTCCAACCCACGAAGTCATGGAACAACCGCGAGCCCGTGGAAAACTGCACCCGGATCAAATCAGCCGACGCCCCGTCCCGCAGCGCCTGCAGCAGCCGGTCGCACCGGATAAACCGGAAGCCGTCCAACCGCCCCAGAGGTAACACGAACAGCGTCTCATCCGGCGACCACAACGGAAAGAAATTGCTGTTCGGTACCCGCAGCGTGTCTGGATCCGACGGCACCAACTCCTGCCAGTCCCCCGTCTTGTCATTCCGAAACCGCAGCAGATCCACCGAAGAGTAGCGGCTCTCGGCGTTCACCGATTGCCCGATAAACTCGCACGTCAACCCGAACCGCGCGTTCGTCTGCTTGCCAAGCACCCGCACTTTTTCCTGCTCGGGTGTGCCGCACCCGCCTGCCATCCCCAGCACGGTGGCGGCGAACATACGGCGCGTACATTGACAAAGAGCGGAGGGCCTCATGGCTTCTCCCCATCTTCGCATTCGCACCAATACCGGCGGTACTACCCTAACGTTGTACGAGGCCTATCCCTGCCGATACTCTCGCAGCGCCTCCTCCACCACGTCGAATCCCAACCCCGGCAACTCCGGCGCCAGAATCTGCCCCTCCTCCACCCGGTACATCTCCTTGTTGCGAATCACCTTCAGCCCCGGCGCCCATTGCTGTTGCGGCAGCAGTGGCGGCGTCACCAGAGCCACCTCCTGCCACTCCGCCCCAATTGCAAAGGTCGCCTGCAGCCATCCCGCCAGCATCAGCCCCATCGTCCCATGCAGAATACACGGCACATGATACCCATCGGCCATCATCGCCACCTTCCGGCACGTCAGGATCCCACCACTCCCGCGACCCTCCGGCTGCACAATGTCATACGTCCGGTTCACCAGGCACTTCTGGAAATCGCGCACCCCCACATAGCCTTCCCCACCCGTAATCGGCAGGTCCACCATCGAAGCCAACCGCGCCGGCCCTTCGAAATCGTCCCGCGCGAACGGCTCCTCCAGCCAATACGCCCCCGCCCGCTCCAATGCCCGAGCCACCTTCAATCCCGTCTCAAAACTCCACACCGTCTGCCCGATCGACACCGGCTGATGCGCCGTGCGGTCAAACATAATCGCGAAGTTCGCATCCGTCGCATGCCGGATCTCCGCGCACGCATCGGCATCATCAATCGGATTCGGACGCCACGCCCGAATCTTCATCCCCACATAGCCGGCCTTCTTCAACCGCACCGCCTGATCGGCCTGTTCCTGATAGCTCACGTGCTGCTGATCGGCCTTGCCCTTCCACACGCACGTCACATAAGCCTTCACGCGCGTGCCGCCGCCGCCCAACAACCGGTGCACGGGCTGCTTCGCAATCTTGCCGATCGCATCCCACAG
>JAEUQF010000028.1 GCA_016789745.1 Bryobacterales bacterium | reverse complement strand
AGTGCAAACCAGCATCTACCACTACTCCGGCATCAACAAGATGATCCAGTTCGAAGTGCGCCACTGGTGCACCAACGAAGAAGACGGCGCCGGCGTCGGCAACATCTTCTACGGCAGCGAAGGCTACATGGTAGTGAAAGGCTACGACCACTACCAGATCTACCTTGGCCAGAAGCGCGAGAAGGGCCCTACCCGCAAAGCCGGCGGCGATCACTACGCCAATTGGATCAAAGCCATCCGCAGCCGCAAAACCACCGATCAGAACGGCCCGGTAGAGACCGCGCACCTCGCCAGTTCGCTGGCGCACCTGGGTAACATTTCCTACCGCCTCGGCCGTCAACTCGATTTCGACCCGAAGACGGAACGCTTCGTTAGCGATGGCGAAGCGAACAAGATGATCAAGCGCAACTACCGCGCACCGTTCGTTGTTCCGGAGAAAGTCTAACTACTATGGCAACCAATCGTCGTAAGTTTCTGTCCAAAGCGGCGCCTGCCGCCGCTGCCGGTACGCTGGCCGCTGCTGCGCCTGCCGCCGCACAGGCCCAGGAAAAGCCCGTGAAGAAGGTGCACTACGCCAACGGCAAGAAGCCCGAAAAGACGCCGCTCTTCAGCGGGTCAGTCTCCTACGGCAACCTGCTGTTCATTGCCGGCATCGGCGCCCACTTCAAGGGCGACATCAAAGCCCACACCAAGCACGTCCTCGATGAAATCCAGAAGCGGCTGGAAGCCGCGGGATCCTCAATGGACAAAGTGCTGAAGTGCAACGTTTATCTCAATGACCTGAAGGACTACAAGGAGATGAACGAGGCTTTCTTAGGCCGCTTCGGCTCCGAACCGCCCGTGCGCACCACCATCGCGGCCGCTGGCGGCATCCCCGGCGACTCGCTGGTGGAAATCGACGTCATCGCCTACATTTAGTACCCTAGGCCCTACGGACAACCTTTCGCGCCGCGTTTCCCGCAAACGCGGCGCTTCTTCTTTCCCCACCCGGCTGACTTCGCACCCTCATCAGGCACACAATGAATAGACAGGGCCAGATTGGCAACCCTTGCCGCATCCCCCAGGCCCGGAGGCTTATACATGGCTAGCTCCACCCACACGTCGTCCCTGCTCGAACGGCTCGGCATTCGCCCGGTAAACTCCGGCGCCTGCGGCGTCAAATGGATCAAGGAACCAGGCGGCGATGATCTGGTGTCTCACAATCCCGCAGATGCCGCGCCGATCGCCGCGGTCCGCATGGCGATTGAAGAGGATTACGACGAAGTCACGTATGACGCCGCCAAAGTCGCCGAACGCTGGAAGATGCATCCTGCCCCGTTGCGCGGGCAGATTGTGCGGGAGATCGGGGATGCCTTGCGGGAGCATAAGGATGACCTGGGAGCACTGGTCACTCTCGAAGCCGGCAAAATCCTGGCCGAAGGCCGGGGCGAAGTCCAGGAAATGATCGATATCGCCGACTTCGCCGTCGGCCTCTCGCGCCAACTCTACGGCCTGACCATGCCAAGTGAACGCCCCGGCCACCGCATGTATGAACAGTGGCATCCGCTGGGCCTGATCGGCGTGATCACGGCCTTCAACTTCCCCGTAGCCGTGTGGGCCTGGAATGCGCTCCTCGCCGCCGTCTGCGGCGACACGGTCATCTGGAAGCCGTCCCCTAAGACGCCGCTCACTGCAATCGCCGTCCAGAATATCGTCAACAAAGTGCTCGACAAGCACGGCTGGCGCGGCGTCTTCAACCTGATCATCGGCCCCGACGACACCATCGGCACCCGCCTGCTGGAAGACAAACGCCTGTCGCTGATCAGCGCCACCGGATCCACCGCCATGGGCCGCCACGTCGCCCAAGTCGTTCAGGCACGCTTCGGAAAGACGCTGCTGGAACTCGGCGGCAACAACGCCGTCATCGTGATGGATGACGCCAACCTCGACCTCGCCCTGCGCGCCGTGGTGTTCGGGGCCGTCGGCACCGCCGGCCAGCGCTGCACCACCGTGCGCCGCCTGTTCCTGCAGCAGGGCATCGCTGAGAAGTTCACCGACCGCCTGCTGCAGGCTTACCGCCAGGTGCGCGTCGGAGACCCTTCCGACCCCACCACCCTCATGGGCCCGCTGATCGATGAAAAGGCCGTCGATGCCTTTAAATACGGCCTCTCCCGCGTCGAAGACCACGGCGGCGAGATCCTTTGCGGCGGCCAGCGCCTGAACACGCCCGGCCACTTCGTCGAACCCACCATCGTCCGCGGCAGTCCCCACATGGGCATCCTGAAAGAGGAGATCTTCGCGCCCATCCTCTATGTGATGGACTTCGAAAACCTGGACGAGGTCATCGCCTACCACAACAACGTTCCGCAGGGCCTCAGTTCGGCCATCTTCACCAACAATCTCAGGCACGCCGAACAGTTCCTGGGCCCGCGCGGCAGCGATTGCGGCATCGCCAACGTCAACATCGGAACCAGCGGCGCCGAGATCGGCGGCGCGTTCGGAGGCGAGAAGGAGACCGGCGGCGGGCGCGAGTCGGGCTCCGACGCCTGGAAGGCATATATGCGCCGGCAGACGGTCACGGTGAACTACTCCGACGATCTGCCTCTAGCGCAAGGTATCCTGTTCGAGCTATAAGAGTAGGGTCGCTTGGCTATCTATACTTGTTTGGACATGATCAGGGACTGCCGCGCCAATGCTGCCGCCGGCTGGTCCTACCTGGTTCGCACGTATCTGCCCGTCACTCGCTGGCTTCTGGAGCATTACCAGCAGCAGAGGCCGCTGGAGACGGTGGTGCAGCAGTTGCAGGATCCGAAGTTGCCTCTGTGGGCAGCGCCCGGACCGGCGACGGAACGCGACTTCGTGGTGCAACTGCGCCTACAGATCATCCCCGATCCGAACGTGGCGGACAATCCGCTGGACCTGGAGATTCTGACCCGGGCCTTTGAGCCGCTCACGGCCATTGAACGTCAATTTGTTTGGTTCGACACGATGGCGTACGACACCGGCAAGACGGCCATCGTCATGAACGTGGAGCCAAACACGGTGGAAGGGGCGCGCCAACGGGGAGACGAGATGCTGCGGAGCAACATGGACAACTGGTCGCGCGGCCTCTTGCGCAAGCACGGGTGGGCACTAGGCCATGCGGCGCGCGGCGCCAGGACCGATGCCTGCCTCCCGCACCTTGCCTTTCTCGAAATGATCGACGGCCGCATCACCTGGAATCGCAAGAAAGATATCGAGTTCCACCTGATGAAATGCTGGTATTGCGTGGATCACTTCTGCCGCATTCGGGAAGCTGACTATGCGCTGCATGCGGTGAGCCCGCTGGGGGACGAAGAAGTGGCCCGCTTCCGCAAACTGCTGAACCTGCCGGAAGAAAGAAAGCCACTGCTGGCACGGCTGTTCGGCCGCTAACCTTCTCCAGCGTTCCACCCCACCCTTCGTGTAGACTTGGTGGTTCCTTCGAACCACTATGGACGCAGCGCGTTGGCAACGGATCAGCGATGCGTTTTCCGCAGCCTGCGATGCTGCTCCGGCCGACCGGGAACGCATCCTGGAGCAACAGTGCGCCGCCGACGCCACCCTACGGGCCGAAGTGGAGTCGCTGCTTCGCCGCCATGACCAGACCGGCAATGCCATCGACCAGTTGCGCTCGGCGATCGGCGGCCTGCATCGCGACGACAAGCCGCCGGTGCGCCTTACGCCCGGTACCCGGCTGGCCGGCCGCTTCCAGGTCACGCGTCTTCTGGGCGCGGGAGGCATGGGCGAAGTCTACGAAGCCTTCGATGAGGAACTCGACACGACGGTCGCCCTCAAACTGATCGGCGACATCTTCAGCAGCGAACCGCAAGCGCAGGGGCGGTTCAAACGGGAAGTGCAGATGGCCCGGCGCGTCAGCCACCCGAATGTCTGCCGCGTCTACGACGTCTTCCGCCACCAGGATCCGGACAGCGCTGCCAGTTTCACGTTCCTGACCATGGAGCGGATTGAGGGCGAGACGCTGGCCGCCCGCTTGGCCCGCACCGGTGCGCTCGCATTGGGGGAAGGCGCCGACATCGCCCGCCAGATTGCTGCCGGTCTCGCCGCCGCGCACGCCAGCGGTATCGTCCATCGCGATCTCAAGCCGGGCAACGTCATGCTGGCGCCAACGCCGCAGGGGCCGCCACGTGCCGTGATCCTGGACTTCGGACTCGCCAAGGCCCCACCCGGCCAGGAAGGCCACGACACGCTTTCGGCTTCGCATCACGCCATCGGCACGCCGTCCTACATGGCGCCGGAGCAGATCGAGAATGGGACGGTCAGCCCGCGCACCGACATCTATGCGTTCGGCGTGGTGCTGTTCGAGATGGTGACCGGGCGCGTGCCGTTCACCGATAAGTCGCCGCTGGCACAGGCCGCACGCAAGGTGAAGGACGCGCCGCCCTCCCCTCGCCAGTTCCGCGCGTCGCTGCCCCCCTCCTGGGAAGCCGCCATTCTCCGCTGCCTGCGCACCAACCCGGAGGAGCGCTTCGCCTCAGCCACGGAGGTGATGGAGGCGATTGCGCAACGCCGCAGGTTCCATGTTCCACACCTGAATATCCGGACCAGATGGGTTGCGGCGGCGCTCCTGGCCGTGGTGATTGCCGGCGCGATGTGGTGGGCCTACCAGCACCGCGGCCTTCCGAAACCGGCCGTGGAGGCGCAGCGCTGGTATCGACAGGGCCTGGAGGCGTTCCACGACGGCTCCTACCTTGCCGCGGGACGCCAGTTCCAGACCGCGATCGACAAGGACAACCGCTTCGTCCTGGCGCAGGCCCGCCGGGCGCAAACGTTAGTCGAAAATGACGACCTTGACGGCGCCCGCGATGCGATGTTGCAGGTGAACGCCGCCGTGCCCAACCGCGACAACCTGCCGGTTGCGCAGCGGCTTGCGCTGGCTGCGGCGCAACACGCCGTCAGCCGCGACTTCGGCGAGGCTGCCAGTCAATACATGGCATTGGCCGATGTCACCAATGGAGAGGAACGGCTGGGCGCACTGCTCGACGCTGGTCATTACTTCCGGAAAGCTGGCAGGCCCGCCGATGCGTTGCAGGCCACCGAACGCGTGCTCGCCTTACGCAACGATCATCCGGCGGCGCACCTGCGCGCGGGCATGCTGCACGCGCAAGATCGGCGGATTGAGGCAGCCTGGCGCTCCTTCGATGCCGCGTATGGTTTCTACGAAACGCTGGGCCGCTTCGAAGGGCTGACGGAGGTGGAACTGCAACGCGGCGAGGCACTGCGGAATGCCAGCCGGTTTGCTGATGCCGACGCCGCCTACCAACGCGCCGCCCGGCGGGCCGAATCGAATGACGATGCCAGCCGCCAGGTGCGGGTGTTGTTCGGGCTGAGTGCGCTGCGGCAGGCGCAGGGCGACATGGAGGCAGCCGGCACGCTTTCGGCGCAGGGAGTGGCCATCGCCCGGGAGAAACGTCTGGAATGGCTGTCGGCTTCCGGATTGAATGACCTCGCTTTCTCGTGGATTACGCAATTTAAGTGGAAGGAGGCCGAGCCGCTGTTGCGGGAGGCTCTCGATCTGGCGCGCGCGGCGCGCAATCGCCAGGCCGAGGCCCGCGGGAAACTGTTGATGTCTACCGTCGCTTACTATTCGGCCCGCGCCGACGAGGCGGAACGCCTCGCCACGGAGATTCTGCCGTTCTACGACAACGCAGGCATGAGGTCGAACTTAGGCCAGGTGCGGGCGCTGCTGGCGCGCATCGCCGTGGGCAAGGGCCAATACGACAGCGCGGCGAGGCAATGGGGAGAGGTACGCCAACTCGCCCTGGACCTGCGGGATGACAAGCTGCAGACGCTGGCCGAAGAGGGGTTGGCGACCGTGAGCAGCCTGCGGGGCGACTACCCGCGAGCCCGCAACCACTACGGCGCCAGTGCCTCCATTCATCGCCGGATCGGCCGCAAGTCCGATCTGGCCTACGCGCTGATGAACCAGGCCGACCAACTGTGGCAGATGGGCCGGTATGGTGACGCTGCCGACCGGCTAAACGAAGCCTCCTCGGCGGCCGCGGGAGATCAGCGCGTACGAGGCCGTATTGAGATCACGCGGGCCGAGATGGCGGCGAGCCGGGGTGACCGTGTCGCTGTGGTCCGGCATGTGAAAGAAGCGCGCCGGCTCGCGCCCGAGCAAAGTGTCACCGGAGAAGCCCGGCTGCTGGCGTTGGAGGCGTTCGCCGAACGCTCCGGGGCAAAGTGCGGCAGGGCGGTCGCGCAGGCCCGCAAATCCAGGTCCGGCGTGTGGGCGCCGCTGGCGCTGCTGTGTGGGGAAAAGGGCGTCATCCCGCAGATTCTGACCGACCCACTGACTCGTACCAACCCCGACCTGACTCTACGTGCCAACGCGTGGCTCGGGGACCAGAATGCTGTCCTAGCAAAGAAATCAGAACTGGAGAAACAATGGGACAAAGAAGTATTGCGGGACTACCTCGCACGGCCGGACGTATCGGCCTTGCTGTCGTCGCTGGGGCGGCGCTGATCAGTCTCACGGGATGCCCGCAGCCCCCTGTCGTGGTGCCGCCGCTTCCGTTGTTTGCCTACAAGATCGGCTCTGTGGCCACCTCGTGCAAGGACGCCTTAAAGACACTGCAAGACCACGAACCACCGATCGGCGGGCTGGAAGGCTCCTTCGAAATCAACTTCGGGAAGCCCACCAACCTCGTTGCCGGCAAGGTAAGCACCTGCAGTCACGTCAGCAGTACAACTGGCAGCTGGTTGCTGTATGGCGCTGCTTGGAATACCAGCGGGCAGGCCGTCAGTTCCGCCACTCTCGACATTTCGACTGAAGTCAATGCCCAGACTCCGATTCAGTTCCAGTTGAGCGCGCTGGACGCAAGTGGGGCGCCCGCCGTCACCGAGACGGTCTCGCTCGCCCAGCAGACAGACGCAAACGCGGGGACGATCTGGGTGGCAACCACCGCGAACAACACACCACTCCAGCAGGATACTCACAACCCATGGATCTGGACGATCAAGTCGTTCCCCGCGGCGCCCAACTCCAGGATACGGCTGGAGGCAATAAACGTCGGCACCAAGACGATTAGCCTCGCATCCGCTCTGGGCACCGCGCAGGGCACGTGGGCATACCGGATCTGCCATCCACATGACAGCGACCTGGCAAAGGCAGGGTGCGGACTGACCAACCCCT
This sequence comes from Bryobacterales bacterium, assembly GCA_016789745.1. Taxonomy (GTDB): domain Bacteria; phylum Acidobacteriota; class Terriglobia; order Bryobacterales; family Bryobacteraceae; genus CADEFT01. The sequence goes on along the minus strand of JAEUQF010000028.1, from coordinate 27,320 downwards.
ACATCAACCAAACTGTGAACAAGCCCTTTCCGAAAGACTACCTCAAATAGCCGTTAGCGAACGCAGAAGATTCATGGTGACCGGCGAACTCACAGACCGGACTGCAGTTCGAAGCCGTGCTGCTTGCGGTGGTGCGGGCCGTCAAACGTCTTGGTCGACTTGAACAGCTCGTGGCGCCCGTCGCTCGCCTCATCCTTCACCTTCGCGAGCAGCGCATTCTTCTCGGCCTCCGCCATCGGCTTGAAGCTGCGAGCCATCGCAATATCCGCCTTCAACTGCGCCATGGTCGTAATGCCCACCACCTGCGACGCAATCGGCAGACTCAGGCAATAGCGGAAGCACTGGTCCGCGGTGAGCCCCATCTTCTCGATGAGCCGCCCGGTACCGCCGGCCAGTCCCTTCATGCCAATGACGCCGACGCCCTTCTGCTGCGCCACCGGCACTACCTGCTTCTGGAAGCTACGGTAGAAGTAGTCGCAGACGTTGATGGGCATCTGCGCGCTGTCCCAGGGGTGCGGCTTGGCCAGCATCTTCAAATGAATCACCGGATCCTTGTGGCCGGTAAAGCCGATGAACCGCACTTTGCCGGCCTTCTTCGCCTCCAGCGCAGCCTTCAGTCCACCCTTTTCGAAGACCCAATCCGGATCATTGTCGTAGACCATTTCATGGAACTGCCAGAGGTCGATGTGGTCTGTCTTCATGCGACGCAGGCTGTCCTCCAGGTCCTTCATGGACCCGGCATAGTCCCGCTCGCAGTTCTTGGTCATGAGGAAGACCTTGTTGCGCTTGCCGCCCGTCAGCGCGCGGCCCATGCGTTCCTCCGACCCGCCATCATGATAATCCCAGGCATTATCGAAGAACGTCAGGCCTTCGTCGATGGCCGTATGCATGATACGAATGGCTTCGGCCTCATCCTTCACGGCGCCGATGTGCCAGCCGCCCAGGGCCAGTATCGAAACCTGCTGCCCGGACTTGCCGAGCGGCCGTGTGGGCATTCCGGTGGCCGACGCGCTGCGGGTCTGGGCAACGACGTCTTCAGCAATGGCGGCCGCAGCCGCGGTAAGCAGGAACTCTCTTCTTGTATCCATGAACGGCACCTCCCTCGCGCTATCGCCGACTATTCTCTCTCACTTCACACTAGATCGGCGAAGCCCTTGCGCAGCCGGGCGAACCATCCATAGCCGGCGAAGAATATCAGCAGTGCCATTGCCCACAACTTGGCAAACACATAGGGGGTCAGTAATTGGCCTTCGAGCAGCAGGGCGCGATAGCCGCGTACCACGATGTACATCGGGTTCTGGATGAGCACCGGCATCAACTGCGCGGGAATGCTGGTCTCGGGATAGCAGATCGGGGTCAGAAAGAACCACAACGTCAGCAGGAAGCCGATGATCTGCGCCAAGTCTCGCAGAAAGATGCCGAGACAGGCGAGGAACCAACAGAGTCCGAGGGTGAACAGCACTTGCGGCACCACCAGCAAGGGCAATGCCAGCGCCGTCACGGGCAGCCCGCGCAGTCCCGCCAGCGCGATCAGATACAGCCCCAATGCGATGGCGCCCGTCACCAGCCCGGAGGCCACCAGGTTCACCGGCAGGATGGTCACCGGGAACACCAGCTTCTTTACGAAGTTGCGATGCTCCAGGATGACGTAAGGCGACCGCCCCACCGGCTCGCTAAACGCGAGCCACGGGATCATGCCCGCCAGGAAGTACAACGCGAAGCCTGTCTGGCTGGGGTCATTGCCGAAGCGGCTCTGCAGCACCACACCGAAGACGAAGAAGTACGTCGCCATCAGCAGCAGAGGATGGAGCACAGTCCACGCAACGTCGCCGAAGGATCCGCGGTAGCGCGCCAGCACCTCGCGGCGGACCATGCTGCGCACCAGGGCTGCGTGACGGATAGTGAGAGCGAAAGGCTCGGTCAGTAGGCGCCGCAAACCCGGCCCCACGCCCGCCCATCGCAGGCGGCGGAGCGTCGTGATCTGCGTGCAGCGACTGTGCACCTGCCCGCCGCTTACTTCCGCGTCGACCAGCAGCAGCGGTCCGCCGTCGACATATAGCCAGCGGCCATCGGCACTGCGAGGCGAGACGTAGACGCGGTAAACGCCATCGGCTTCAGGCAGTTGCAATGCCAAGTCTAGCGTTGTCGAACTGCCACGGCCCACCTCACGGCCAAGGTCGAGCCAATCGCCTTCCTGGATGAAGAGGCCGGTCTCCGGATCGTAGATCTGGTAGCCGATGACATGAAACGGCTCGCCCTGATTTTCGAGCGTGCAGGAAAGGCGCAGAGCCCCACCGGCAGCAACCGACTTGGCCGACGGCTCCAGGTAGCGCACCATAACTCTAGCTATACAACCATCCGGGGTAGCGTTCCTTGACCGGGCCCGTCTTGCGACCCACCGCATAGATGCCGTCGCCGCGCAGATCGGTCGGACACAGATAGCGCTCCAGCAAGTGGAGCACCCAGTGTTCCTCCGGCTTCGGGACGTCGCGGAAAGGGCCGGTTTCGAGTAGGGTCATTTCAAAGCCGGCATCCAGCATGAGCAGCACAATCTCTTTCGGCGTGTACTCGCGCGCATGCCGTGCCTCATCGCTGTTTTCGGGCTTCAGATACGCCTGAAAGAAGCCCGGATGATAGCCCTGCAGGATGGCACCGATGGCGCGCATGGAGGCGATGTTCGGCGTGGTGAGGACGAGGTGGCCGCCGGGCTTGAGGATGCGATTAACCTCACTCATGAGGAACATCGGATCCTCGGCCAGATGTTCAATTAGCTCACAGCAGAGGACCGTGGAGAAGTGGTCATCGGGATAGGGGAAGCGATCCTTCTCTGCATTGAACAAATCAATGGAGCAGGTGAAGGTTTCCCCATCGTTGGAGGTAACGGTTTTCGACTCGGTAGTGCCGAGAGGCCCAAGATAGCAGCCGCGGACCTCGCCATAGCCCAGCTTCGACTGCAACGCCGGCGTGATCTGCATGTAGGCGCCCATCTCCAGAATTCGGTCTTCAGGCCCGCCTGCCGGCGTAATCTCCAAAGTGCGGCGCAGCCGGGTCAGATGGATGTCTAGGTATTCCTCCGACCCTTTCGTAGTAGCCCAGGTCTTCAAGTACGTCTCGGACTCCACCACCCGCGGTTCCGGTTCGTTGGAGGGCGGGTTCCCAGCCCCCCGGGCGACGCCCACGTCGCCCTGCTCAGGCGCAGCAGTAATCACGGGCGCCTCCCTGCTCTCCTCCCAGGCGCCACCCTCACTCACAGCCTTCGCAAACGTCAGGTACTGCGCGGCGACGCGATCCCAACTACATTCCGCCTTCACCCACTCCCGCGCCCGCGCTCCCAGGCTCCGAGCCATCTCCGGCCGCGACACCAGCGCGTTCAGATACTCGAAGATCAGATCCTCTTCGTGCGCATCCACGGGCACCTTCAGCACCACATCGTCGGGATACTCACGGAAAGATCCAACATCCGACACCAGCACGCTCTTCCCCAGCCCCAGCGCGCGCAGCAGCGTCCCCGAACTCTCGCCCACCGTGGGATAGCGGAGGTTCAGCACCACGTCGCAGGCATCCAGATAGCCCATGAAATCGTCGATGGGCGTAAAACCCAGCACGCGAACATGCGGCTCCAAACCAAGGCTCCGTATGAGCGCGCTCAAAGCGAACTCCGGGTGCGGTTCGCCCACCAGGATCATCTTCGCGTCCGGCACCACGCGCACCAATCGCCGAAACGCCCGCAGGGATTCCGCAATGCGCTTATACGGCTTCAAAAAGCCGAACGTGCCCACCAGCGGCGTAGTCTCATCCAACCCCAGACGCTGCCGGTATGGCATGCGCCCGGTGGACTCCGGCAGCCACGCCCCGTGCGGAATCACCGCGACCGGCCCTTTGTACCCCGCTTGGCGCACTTCGTCCGCCACAAAGCGGCTATGCACCACAACGCCTTTGGCCGATTCCAACACGCGCCGCAGCATGGGCAGGCCTTCGTAATCCGGCCCGACCTCCAGCGCCCGCACGCGCACCGCATACTCCCGCGCCGCCGCACCGCCGTTGTACTCACACTCGGCGACATAGGCATCCCAATCCTTGCGCCGGATAGTCAGGTCGCAAAGCAGGTGATGCAGATTCGCCTCATGCAGCACCACAACACCCGGATGCCGCAGCGCGGTCTCATAAGCATACAGATGATATTGGTTGTTGCCGATCTGGTAGAGCGGCAGGTCGAAGCGCGACGGGTCATAGGCGCCGTCTTCCAACACGGTCACCGATGTCAGTTTCTGCAGTTCCGGAACCAGCGCCGCGCTGTAGTCGGCGATCCCGCTCTTGGCGGGAGGCATGGGCGAAAAGAACGCAATTCGCATCGCGCTAGCGCACCAACTCAACCGAGAAAGTGGCCAAGCCGAGCGGGATTTTCGCCATCAGCGGCGTGCGTGCCGCATCCTTGCCGAAGTACAACTCCACCGTCAAATCCGAAGCCGGACCCTTGATATAAGTCATCACCCGATCCGCATCCTGAATGTCTTCCCCCACCCGCACCTTCTGGGTGCCCTTGAACTCCATCTTCACGCGATAGGCCGATCCATAGTGCACATCCTGCGACCCGGGGATGCGCCCCTGCGCCAGTTCGCGGCGAACGAAATAGACGAACGCCAGGGCATCGCGGGCGCAGCCGCTCACCTCGCGCTGGCTCTTGCCGCCTTTGTCGGTCTGACGGGTGAGCGTGCCGTCCTTGAATTCGAGGGTCTCCTTCGTCTTCCGGCGGCCGTGCTGCATTTCCTTCACGAACGTGGTGGAACAGCCCGCGCCGGAAACCGCGGAGGTGAACTTGTCAACGATGGCGAAGGCAGGCACGCCAGCTTCGAACTGCAACTCGTAGGTCCAACTCTGGTTGTCACGCGTAGCCGACATACGGCCTTCCCCTAAACTCAACCCGCTCGGCCAGTTGATGCTATAACGCAGGTTCTCGCCGGAAGGCACCACGTCGGCCGCGCACACAGCGCACGCCCCTAGAACGAACAGCAGAGTCAGTTTCATCGCGCGGCTTTCACGATACTTCTTTCCGAGCGGCGAGCCTTGGCGCCCGCCACTTCGTAGTAAACGTCCAACGTATTGCGGGCCGCGCGGTCCCAACTGAACGCTGCCGCCCGTGCCTGTCCTAGACGCGACAACCGCCCGCGCAGTTCCGGATCGCCTACTAAATCCTGCAACGCTCGTGTCATTGACGCCGTCGAATGCGGGTCGAAGAAGATCGCCGCGCCGTCGGCGACTTCGGGCATCGCCGAGCGGTCCGAACACGCCACCGGACACCCACAGGCCATCGCCTCGAGAATAGGAATGCCGAAACCTTCGTAGAAAGAAGGAAACACGAACATCTCGCAGGCGTTGTAGAGCAGGCGCAACTGCTCGTCGGTGACGTAGCCGGTGAAGTGGATGCGATCGGCGACCGCGCTGGCTTCAGCAGCCTGACGGACCAGCGGCGCCTCCCACTTGCTTTGCCCCACCAGCACCAGCCGGTGCGGCAGCTTCGGATTATTCCGCAGCAGATCCTCGAAGGCGCGGATCAGGCCCACTTGGTTCTTGCGCGGTTGGAGGTCGCCCACGTTCAGCAGGAAGGGTGAGCCGATGCCGAACTCCGCCCGAACGCGCTGGCGAGCCTGGTTGCCGTCCATCGCACGAAGGTGAGGAGACACGGCATTGTGCACTACCGTTACTTTGCCGCGCGATTCGGGGTAGTGTTGCTCGATGCGCTTCTGGGAAAACTCGCTGGGGGTAAGGATGCGTGCGGCATGGCGAACCGTGTGGGCCACGGTGCGGCGCAGCTGCATGACCCGGGCGCGGGAGAAGAATTCGGGATGCTCCAGGAAGCTGACATCATGTACCGTGACCACCACCGGCACGGGGCAGGCCAGCGGTGCCGTGTACTGCACGTGCAGCAGGCTGGGCTGATCGCGACGCATGTGCGCCGACAACTCCCAGCCGAGGCGAGCCCAGGGACTGGAGGATACCCACCGCGTGGTCACTCGTTCGGGAACGTCGAATTCCGCTCCAGGCGTCGCCAAATAAGCAAAGAACTCGGCATCGGAGTCAATCCCGCAAAACAGCCGCAGCAGATTCCGAATATATACTTCGTTCCCCGTTAGATGCTGCCCGATCGCGTGAGCATCTATAGCAAAGCGCATCCGCGTCTCTTCAGTATAGACGTTCATGGATGCTGGAACTCTCTGTCTAATTGGCGCCACGCCGCGTCCCATGTGTAGCTGTTCTCATACAGGCTCCTCCCGGCCAGCGCCAGCCGCCTTGCGATATCGGGCGACGCCAGCAATCGAGTAATGGACGCGGAAAAATCGGCGGGGGTGTCCGCCAGGATCAGATGTTTGCCGGGTTCGGCATCCAATCCCTCCGCGCCGAGCGCCGTAGCGACCACGGGGAGTTCAGCCGCCCAAGCTTCTAGTATTTTAACGCGCGTGCCGCTGCCGGCGAGTACAGGCACAATCGCAATCTGCGAGCGAGCCAACACTTTTACGGCATCCTCTACTTGTCCGGTGCATTCGATCCGTCTGTCATCCGGCAGCAGATGCGTGATGGCTTGGGTGTTCTTGCCAACGATGCGCCACACCAAATCCGAATGGCGGCTGCGCAGAAGCGGCCAGACGTGGCGGGCGAAGAACGCCACCGCCTGCTGGTTGGGGGCATATTCGAGGTTGCCCGAGAACGCGATGGAACAGTCTTTCTCCACTGGCGGGACGGCCTGCCGCGGCACTGCGTTCGGATATACCACGACACGTCGTGGGTGGATCATGGCGGCTTCCCGCGTGGACGGAACCAGAGCTCCATCGAATTGCGGGATCCAGCGATCTTCCTGATCGCGGTAAGCCTGTTCGAAACGGCGATGACCGGCTCGCAGGATCGGGGATCCTGCGTCTCCCAGGCGGCGGTGCCACTCCGATTCGATATTGTGCAGGTCCAGCCAGACCTGTCGGGCGCGGGGGCGGATGACCGGGAGATAAGGCGCCGTCCAGAAATGCTCGAGGATGGCCAGATCGTACGTCTTCCCGGCGAGGGCGGTTTCGAGCGGGCGTTCGCTGCCGGAGAATCGATCGAGCAGGGGCGGGACGCGGCGCACCAGCCGCAGGGTATTGCGGATGACTCGTGCCGCCAGCCCCTTGGAGTGGGCAGGCAGGGGCAGTTTCGCCACCGAGCCGACGAGCCCGGCCGGGATAGCCGCAGCCGGATCGCTGGCACCCTGCACAGCGAATAGAGCCACATCCACGGAATACCGTTTCGCCAGCCATCCTAATATGCTTGCTGTACGTAATGCTCCACCCCCTGCCAGCGGATAGGGTGGCTCGGGTGACACCAACAGGGCCCTCATCCGCTGTACCGCCGGAGTGCGGTTCGATACACGTCGTGGGTCAGCTGCGCCGTGCGGTCCCATGAGAACTGCGCGGCACGGCGGAGACCGTTGGCACGCAGCTCCGCACGCAGGGCGGGATCCGAGGCCACGCGCCGCAGGGCATGGCGCAGACCGGCGTCGGCAACCGAGAGGGCCGCATCGCCCGCGGTTTCGCGGATAGCCGGGTCGAGCGAGGTGATGACCGGGGCCCCGCATTGCATCGCCTCCAGCACGGGGATGCCAAAGCCTTCGTATTGGGAGGGATATACGGCGGCCAGAGCTCCGCTGTACCAACTGGCAAGTTCGTGTTCGGCCACCTCACCCAGGATACGCAGGCCGGGCCTGGCGGCGACGGAAAAACCGGGCCGCGGGCGTCCGGCCAGAATCAGGTCGATGCCTTCGAGCCCTGACCAGGCCTCGACCAGGGTCTCCAGGTTCTTGCGCGGCTCGAGCGCGCCAACGTATAGAAAATAGGGCTGTTGTCCGGCGGTGGGGAGGGTCGGCTTCAGATGGGAGGCGGCCGCCAGCGGTACCGCGCGCACCTCTTCGGGCGAGACGGGGAAGGTGGCGAGCAACTCCCGACGGATGGCTTCGCTGGGAGTGATGATCATGGTGGCCAGCCCGAAGCGCAGCAGCCACGGGACGCGCCGCCGCACCCGCTCCGAGCCTTCCCGAAACCGCCACGGGGACAGATCATGGACGGTCATGACGGCCGGGCGAACGGGGAGGTAGGGAACGGCAAAATCGGTGCCGTGGAACAGGTCGATACGCTCCTGGCGCAGCCACCGCGGCAAGCCGAGGGACCACCAGCGTCCGGCCGACACCCGTTCCTGCCGGATGCCGGCATCGCGCAAGGGCTGGTAAGCTTGATCGGAGACGAGCCGCACCTCATCCTCGGGATAGTTGCGCGCCAGGGCTTGCGCCAGTTCCACGGTGTAACGGCGAATGCCTCCGGCGGGCTCGACCAGCGGGGTGGCATCGAGAGCCACTTTCATCGTGTACGAGTGTAGCGAACCCTATATGCTTTGGACCAATGACCAGGAATTGTTCGCCTTAGCCAAGCGCGAACTGTTTGTCGCCGTTGTGGGCGACGTGATGGACACGCTCGGCCTGCAGCGCCAGTTTCTGCCGCCGCAGATCCAGCCGCTGACGCGCGATATGGTGACCATCGGGCGCGCCATGCCGGTGCTGGAGGAGGATTGCGGCCCCACCGACGCTCCGTTCGGCCTGATGATGGATGCCCTGGACGATCTCAAGGCGAATGAGATTTACCTGTGCACCGGAGGTACCCCGCACTATGCGGTTTGGGGCGAACTGATGTCCACCCGCGCGATGCGCTGCGGTGCCGTGGGGGCGATTCTGAACGGCTACACGCGCGATCTGAAGGGCATTCTCTCGCTGGGCTTCCCGGTGTTCTGCTACGGCTCCTACGCGCAGGACCAGGCACCGCGCGGGCGGGTGTCGGATTTCCGCTGCACGGTCCATATCGGCGAATCGATCATCCACCCCGGCGATATTCTGTTCGGCGATTGCGATGGCGTCTGCGTGGTCCCGCAGGCCGCCGAACACGACGTGTTTCATGCCGCGCTCGAGAAAGCCCGTGGCGAGAAGCACGTGCGGACGGAAATCGAGAACGGCATGCCGGCCAAGGAGGCCTTCGCCAAATACGGTATCCTTTGACCGATGCAACTCGAAGGGAAGTCGGCCATTGTCACGGGCGCGGCGTCAGGATTAGGCGCGGCCACGGCGCGCATGTTGGTGGAGCATGGGGCGGGGGTGACACTGCTGGACCGCAGTGAGGAAGCGGCCCAACGCGTTGCGGAGTCCATCGGCTCCGGCTGCCGTGTCGCTGTCGCTGATGTGACCAGTGCCGAACAGATGGAGGCGGCCGTACAATCCGCCGGCCCGGTCCACGTTCTGGTGAACTGTGCGGGCATCGGCGATCCGATGCGTGTGCTGGGCAAGGAAGGCCCTGCCTCCCTCGAGCGCTTTGCGCGGGTGGTGCAGGTGAACCTCATCGGCAGTTTCAATGCGATCCGGCTGGCGGCCTGGGCCATGAGCAAGAACCAGCCGGAAGCCACCGGAGAACGGGGCGTCATCGTCAATACCGCGTCCATCGCGGCCTTTGACGGGCAGATCGGCCAAGTGTCCTATTCCGCGTCGAAGGGCGGGATTGCGGGGATGACACTGCCGCTGGCTCGCGACCTGGCCCGTCACGCGATACGCGTGATGACCATTGCCCCGGGCATATTCGATACGCCCATGCTGGCGGAATTGAGCAACGAGGTGCGAGCCTCGCTGGGGGCACAAGTGCCGTTTCCGCCGCGACTGGGCAATCCGGCCGAGTACGCGCGTCTGGTTCGGGATATCATCGAGAACCCGATGCTGAACGGCGAAGTGATTCGCCTGGACGGCGCGCTAAGGATGGCGCCTAAGTAGCGGCAGCGCGCTACCGGTGCCACTCGAAGGTTTCTGAAACAGCCACCCGCTCCTTGGTGAAAACCTCCAGTCGGAACTTCACCGCGTCGGACACGTTGCGGTAGTAGACGGTGGGGTTCTGGAGTTGGATGGTGTCCAGGTCGACCTTCTTTTCATAGCCGCTTTCGCTGATGGTGAGAACGCCGCGCTGCGCGGTGCGCACGGCCTGACTATGCCGGTCCCACCGGATATGCAGGTAGTCGCCCGAACGGCTGACCGCCAGGGTCATGGAGAACGGATCGCTCAAAACGCCGCCGGCTTTTGCCGGTTTATAGGAGAGCGCCGCCTGGAAGCCGACCAGCACCCCTAACAGCAGGAAAATGAACGACAGCGGAATCCAGACGTTGGTCTTGCGGAAGCGGGTGACCGAGGTCTCCTCCGCGACCGGCTCAGCCGAATCCCCCGCGTACTCTTCTTCGACGGTGCTGGGGTAATACGGCCGCTCATCGTAATCGGCGTATTCCACCGGCGGTGTATCCAGCCCGCCGGCCGGACTTGCCGGGCCCGCCGCCGGAGCCGTGAAGCCGGTGGTTGGTGAGGCTACACCTGCCGCCGTGCCGGGGGACTCGCGATAGCGCCCGGCCGGGGATGCCCCGCCACCCAACTCCCGGCGGCGGAACGGAAACTCGAGATAAGTGGATTCGGTGTGGACCAGATCGCCTTCGCGGAAGAAGAAGCCAGCGACACTGACGCGCGTCGCATAGGGCTTCACAAGAAGGTAGATGCTGTGCGGTTCAGGGAAGTAGCCGTCGAATACCTTCAGATCCTCGGCAGACATCCCCATACCTTCGCGAGTATGGCTCCGATACCCGCCGATGGCATAGAGGCGTTTTTCCGGCGTATGCCGGTGACGCTGCAGCGTTTCTTCGTAGCGGTTAACGTCGGCTTCCGAGAGAAGGTAGGAAGGCCCGCGGCGGTGCTCGCAGGACACCACCTCAAAATCCTCTACCCGCACAATCGTCTTGCCGCCGGACTTCTCCGCACTGCCCAGCAGAATGCCGCCGACCTCGGCACCGCGGCGCGGGATGGCGCCGAATCCGCGCATCACCTCGATCAGCAGACGGTCGACGACGCCGAAGTCGAGATGGATTACGGTATTCTTGTCGGGAACTTCCCAAACATAATAGGTTGAGGTCGACGAGCCCTGCTCGGGTTTCACTAGTGTGTCCATCGGTAGCGTCCTGCCAAGGATTGCGGGCTGGCACCGCCAGTTGGTACATGCGCTACACAGCCCATGGTAGACTGCGGCACTACGCCAACTCAACTTCTCTATCGGCAGGTTTCCCGAAAAGCTACACACAGTACCCGAAGATGATTGATGATAAGCCTTAGCCCATGCCCGGCACTCTGTACGTAGTCGCTACTCCCATCGGTAACCTGGAAGACTGCTCCCCGCGCGCCGTACGCATCCTTAGCGAAGTGGCGCTGATCGCCTGCGAAGACACCCGCCATACCCGTAAGTTGTTGGACCACTTCGGCATCAACACACACCTGGTCTCCTACCACGACCATAATGAGCGGGACCGCGCGGCCGAACTCGCCCTCCGACTTACCTCCGGTGAGTCGCTAGCCTTAGTCTCCGACGCGGGCACGCCGCTGATTTCAGATCCCGGATATCGATTGGTGGACGCAGCTCTGGATGCGGGAGCGGCCGTGGTGCCGATTCCCGGCCCTAATGCCGCAATCACAGCCCTTTCTGCCTCCGGACTTCCCACGGATGCCTTCTACTTCGGCGGTTTCCTGGCACCCAAAGAGGGCCAACGCCGCCGCCAGTTGGAACAGGCCGCGCCACTCGCCGCCACCCTCATCTTCTACGAGGCGCCGCACCGGATCCTGGAAACCCTGGAAGAAATCGAGGCGATCTGCCCGCATCGCCCGGTGGTGCTGGCCCGCGAGTTGACCAAACTGCACGAGGAGTTTCTCCGCGGGTCGGCCGCCGCACTCCGGACCACCCTCGCCGCCCGCCCGGCCATCAAGGGCGAGTTCACGATTCTGCTGGGCAAGCCCGTAGAGCCGGAAGCCCCGTCCGACACCCGGCCGATCCCCGAAGCCGTTGGCGATCTCGAGAAGCAGGGGCTCTCCCGGATGGACGCCATTAAGCGGGTGGCCCGCGAGCGGGGTCTGCCGAAACGCGACGTATACAATCAGGTGGAAGGACGCTGATGGCAAAACCCAAAGTGCAGGACATCGTTCAGTTTGTCAGCGTGCAGCAGCCTCTCACGGTTGCCGCCGCCCGGCAACTCGCGACGGACTACCCGCACCGCATCTACCTGACATTGCATGAAAGCTGGGAAAGCACCGCCGCCCTCGATGCCCTCATGCAGGCCGTTGGCCAGCGCCTGGAGACCCTCTACCTGCTGAAGCCGGGCAAGGGCTTCTGGCCGTGGCTGCAGGGCGATCCGCCGTTGCGGGAGGTGATCCTGCCCGGCTCGATGATTCCGACGCAATGGCCGCAGGCCTATGATGCCCCCACCGAGTCGCTCTGGTTTCACCACATCCCGAAGAGCCGGACCACCCTGGACCTTTCGGGGTTCCGCAAGGTGCGCAAAGTGCACCTGGAATCGCCAGGCCACATTACGCTGCACCTCAGCGGCAAGGTTACCAGCCTGAGCCTGGATCACCTCACCGTGACCCCAGACGACAGCTGGGCGTCGTTGCAGGAACTCCGCATCGAATCCGCGAAACTCGATCTGGCCCCGCTGCTGGCAGCTTGTCCGCACCTGGACACCCTCCAGTTGGCGTGGCCCTTCCGACTGGACAATCTCGAAACGCTGCTGCGATCGCGACACTGGGACAAGATCGATATCCTGGGCAACCCTGGAATGCCTACGGATTTGATCGACCGCTTGTGGGAGGCGAGGATCGCCAACAAGATCGACTGCCGCCACTTCCCCGGCCCATTTCAGGAGGAAGTGTTCACCAATGGGAAATGGGAGGCATACTGTACCCGATGAGACCACTCGCCATACTGTTTGCAGCGGCGCTTGTATTGGCCGCGCAATCGAAAGACGGCCCGCAGCCTCGTGCGGTCACCCCGCCGGCGGCCCCCGGGCAGCCCCCGTCGGACGCCACCGTGCTCTTCAATGGAAAGGACATGACCGGCTGGCGCACGCGCGACGGCGGCCCAGGCAGGTGCAATGTCCAGAATGGCGAGATGAGCTGCCCCACCGGTGTTGGCGACATCCTGACCGAGACGGTGTTCGGCGATGCCCAGATCCACATCGAGTTCGCCGTGCCCAACATGCCGAACCAGAAGGGCCAGCTCAAGGGCAATAGCGGCGTTTATCTGCATAGTTGTTATGAGTTGCAGATCCTGGACGGCATCGACAACCCCACCTATGCCAACGGGGCGATCGGGGCACTCTACGGTTTCTCGGCGCCGCTGGTGAACGCAGCGCGCCCCTCCGAACAGTGGCAGGCCTACGATATCGTGTTCAGAGCGCCGCGCTGCGATGCCGGGGGCAACCTGACCGCGCCGGGTTCGGCGACAGTGATGCTGAACGGGGTGCTGGTGCTGGATCACGTCCAAATCGACAAGAAAGGCCCGGGGTGCCAGGCCAAGTCGATTTGCGAACGCGGCCCGCTTCGCCTGCAGGATCACAGCGGGTTTAAGGACGCGCCCCACACGGTGATGAAGTTTCGGAATATCTGGCTGCGCAATCTGGAGTAACGGCGTTGGAGGGGCACACGAGTAGGGAAGGAAACAGCTGCACCCGCGGGCCCGCGGCGCCGGTTCTGGCGTGGTACGGCGATGATTTCACCGGCTCCACCGACGTGATGGAGATGCTGTCGCTGCACGGGCGATCGGCCGTGTTGTTTCTGGAGCGGCCCGATGCGCGGCTGCTGGCACGGTTTGCCAGCTACCAGGCGTTTGGCTTGGCGGGGAGCAGCCGCAGCCGCAGTCCCGAGTGGATGGATGCGGAGTTGCCCTTGGCGTTCGGGTTTCTGAAGGCTCTGGGTACGCCGCTGCTTCACTATAAGGTCTGTTCCACATTTGATAGTTCGCCGCAGGTGGGCAGCATCGGGCGGGCGATGGAGATAGGGCAGCGGGTAACGGGTTCTCGCTGGGTGCCCATCGTGGCCGGGGCGCCGGCGATGTCTCGCTTTACCTTCTTCGGGCATCTGTTTGCCGCCAATGCCGGGGAGGTGTTTCGCATTGACCGGCATCCGACGATGAGCCGCCATCCGGTGACGCCGATGGACGAAGCCGATCTGCGGGTGCATCTGGCGAAGCAGACCGCGCGGCGGATCGGGTTGATGAGCTTTCGCGACGTCGTCGCTGCCGATGCGGCGGAGCGTTTGTCGCAGGCGTCCCAGAACCACGATGCCGTGCTGTTCGACGTGATCGACGCGGCAACACTGGCGGGCACCGGGCGGCTGCTCTGGGACCAGGCACAGCAGGCGCCGCTGTTTGTCGTCGGGTCGTCGGGCGTGGAGCATGCGCTGGCGGCGGGGTGGGGCGCGCAGGCCATGCCGAATCCGGCCAACGTGCCGGTGTCGCAGGTGCTGGTGCTGTCCGGTAGTTGCTCACCGATGACAAGCGCGCAGATTGCGACGGCGGTTGCGAACGGGTTTGCGGCGGTGCGGTTGGATCCGGTGGCGTTGGGCAACGGGGATCGCGATGCCATGCAGCGCGCGGTGGCGGAGGCCATTGCGGCGTGGCGTGCCGGCCGCAGCGTCGTCATGTACTCGGCGGGCCATGATGCGGTGCAGTTGGATCGGGATATCTCGGGACGGCCGGGCTTCCGGGAAAGCCTGGGCGAACTATCGGGCAGGGCGTTGTGCGCGGTACTGGATGCTTGCCCTGAGGTGAGGCGAGTGGTGGTGGCGGGCGGCGATACGTCCAGTTGGGCCGGAAGTCTGCTGGGCGTGCAGGCATTGACGTTTGTTTGTTCGCTGGCGCCCGGAGCGCCGTTGTGCCGGGCTTGGTCCAACGACGCGCAACGCGATGGCATCGAGATTGTCTTTAAGGGCGGCCAGTGCGGCGCGCCCGAATTTTTCCTGCAAGTGAGAGGAGACCGAACGTGAAGAACGTAGCGTTATTGGGCGCGGGTGGCAAGATGGGCCTGCGGTTGACGGCGAATCTGCAAGGCAGCGGCTATGATGTGCGCCACGTGGAGATCAGCGAGCGAGGTGTGGCTGCGTTAAAGGAACGGGGCGTGACGGCCGTGCCGTTGGAGCAGGCTTTGGATGGCGCCGATGCGCTGATTCTGGCGCTGCCGGACAACCGGATTGGGCCGATTTTCGGAGCGATCGAGAGCAAGATCGCGCCGGGGACCATGGTAGTGATGCTGGATGTGGCGGCGCAGTATGCGGGTGTGCTGCCGAACCGCCCCGACCTGACGTACTTCATCACGCATCCCTGCCATCCGCCGGTGCTGTCATATGAAACAGATCCGAAGGCGCACACCGATTTCTTTGGCGGAGAGTTTGCGAAGCAGCACATTGTCTGCTGTCTGGCACAGGGGCCGGAGGAACACTATGCGCCGGGTGAGGCGTTGGCAAGGGTCATCTACAAACCGGTGATGAATTCGCATCGCTGCAACGTCGAGCAGATGGCGATTCTGGAGCCTGTGCTTTCGGAAACGATTCTGGGCACCTGTCTGACGATGTTGAAAGAAGCCACTGACGAGGCAGTACGCCGCGGTGTGCCGCCGGCGGCGGCTCGCGATTTCATCCTCGGTCATATGCGGGTGGAACTGGCGATCTGCTTCCAGGAGAAGGAAGGCGCCGTGTTTTCCGACGGGGCGTTGAAGGCGATCGCGCGGGCGATGCCGGTGTTATTCAACCCGGATTGGAAGAAGGTGTTCGAGCCAGAGGCGATTGCCGAGAGCGTCCGGCACATCACCCAGACTTAGCCGAGCAGCCGTTCCCGAACTCTTTGCAAAGCCAGTTCGGGGCTGGTGAGCACCGGGACTTTACTGGTGTCGATACGCGGCAGCACGCGGGCCATCGACGCCTGGGCGCAAACCACGACATCCACTTCCTGCATCAACTGCTGCAGCATCTCGGTAACCATATTGTCGTGCAGTTCGGTCTTGCCTTCGATGACGGCCTGGAAGGCTCCATCACTCAACCGCGGGACGAAGGTTACGTTGCGTCCCGCGCGGGCCGCCGTCTGCTCCAGCAGCGCCAGGGTTGGATCCAACGTGGTGCGCAGAGTAGCCGCCACGCCTACCCGTTCCGCCATCGTGACGGCTCTTTCGGCCATCGCCTCGTCGATACGGAAGATAGGGAAGTCGTAGATGGCCCGTGCGTTTTCCACGCTGGGGCCGATCGACGAGCACGTGACCATTACGGCATCGGCACCGCCCTCGTGGGCAAGCCCGACCATGCCGCAGACGCGGCGCCGGGTGTCCGGCGTCAGGTGCCCCGCGCGGATGGTGTTCTTGATCAGCGATTCGTCCGTCATGTGAAAGACTTCGTATCCCGGCAGATGCTCCTTGGCCAGCTGGGCGAAGGTGGGGATCAGAACATGACTGGTATGGATAAAGGCAAACGTTGGTAACATCAGGCGCTACGCAACGTACGGTATCACAGGTGCGAAACTGCCTGCCGGGCGCCGGTCTCCAACGGGTGCGCCATGAAGACCACCCTGTCGAATGCAAGACCGGCATCGGGACGTTCCGGATCCGCCCGGAACCGGCCGGGCGGGTGCAGTTAGGGTTAGTTGGACCGGCACAAGCTGCGAACCTACCGGCCGCCTACGGCAGATGCGCGGGCCGTAGCCGACCGGGCGACCGGACATGCCGAGTGGGACGAAAACCCCGATTTGCCGTCGCCCGCGGCGCTGTCTCGCTGGAAGCGGCCGGTCCTACATCTTCGTAGCAGCCAGCGGTTCCTTGTCGTTCCAGATGCCGTTCATCTTCGGGGTGTTGAGCGGATTTTCGAACTTCTCCACAGATCCCGTCTTATTCCAGACGATGCTGAGGGCGTTCGGCACGCCGATCGCCAGCTTGCCCTTGTCGTTATAGAACATGGCGGGGCGCGAGCGATCGAGCGGCGCGATCTGCGTCCAGCCCACTTCCCGGCTGCGGTCGAAGTAGTAATAGAAGGACTGCCCGCGCCAGCGAACATCCCACCAGCCCTGGAGCCAGTCGGGGACGGGATTGGCGGGCTGATCGGGCGTGGCGGTGGTGCCAGTAGCGGCGCCGGTGCCCGACGATTCACCGAAATAGATCTCGATGTCCACCCAGCCGAGCAGCTTCTGGTAGGAGTAAGGCTCCTTGTCGCGGATGCGCTTGATGATGTCGAAGCCGGCGGTGCGTCCGCCCTGCCCGGAATCGGCGTGGGTCCAGATGTCGCCTTCAAAGTCGAGCGAGACGCCGACGTGGAACTTGGAAAATCGGCAGATGTCGCCGTATTTGGGGCGGTTGTCGGGCGTGGACTTGATCCAGGCGTCGCCCTTGCCCTGTTTGGGGAGGTAGGTGTCGAGGTCGAAGCGGCCGAGATAGAGCTTGGAGCCAAGCTGGTTGCCGAACCAGCCGGTGAAGCCGTTGCAGGTGGTCATTTTGCCGCCGCCTGCCCAATTCTGTTCGAGCGTGGCCTGGGAGGTGCCGGTGAGTTGGGTGAATAGTTGTGCCGTCGAGCCGACGGAATTGATCTGCTGGCCGATAGGGGGAACAACGCTGAGAATATCTCTTGCCCGGTCGCGAATGCCCATGATGTCATCTAACTCCTGATCTCGTTTTGTGGGGGCCTGCTTTGGCCCCCACTATCCGGACAGGCGCAGACCGTGGGCGAAATCTATCACGGCAGGTAATAGCCGGGAGTTGTCAGGCCGGCACTCTGATACGTCCAATAGGGCGAGAAGAACTGCCACCAGCGGGGCTTAACCAGGACCGGCGCAACGGCTGGAGCGGCGTAGATGGCCGGCGTCTGGAAAATGAAGCCGTTGCCGCCAGGGGGACCCGGGACGACGGTGTGCAGGCCCTGGCCGGTGCTAACCGCACGGAAGGAGGCTCCGCCGCCCATCGCCGGATAGACGCCGCCGATGCGGGACGCGCCGGTGACCACGACGGCGCCGCCGTGGCGCTCGGCGCGGAGCGGTGCGGTGTAGACGGGGGCTTGGGGATGGACGGGTTCCGGCAGAGCCTCTTTCTGGGGGTTAGCGATCATGTAGCGGACCAGGCGGGGGGACAGGCCGCTTTCGGCCAGTGCGGCGAGGGCCTCGGGGCTGGTGTCGAAGCGCGTCTGCTTCTGGTAAATCAGTTCCAGAATGAATTGGTCACTGTAGCCGGCACGAACGAGGATGGCGACGCCGTCGTTGGTGAGGATAGCGCGGTCGGCCACGCTGACCAGCTTCATGGTCTGGGTGGCGGGTGCATGGGTGTCGGCGGCCAGACAAAGCCCTAAGCCCAGTGACGGCAGGGCAAGCAGCGCAAGGAGAGGTTGCGAGTTCCGCATGAGCGCAGTGATGTCCTTTCAATTGGCTCATCGGCTCTTTTTGTCAGGATTTTCATCGGTGTGGAAACGCACAAGGCGCAAAAATTCGACGCGAGAAAATGCGGGAGGCGATGTAACTATATCGATGTATGCTGTCACCTGAGCAAGTCGCCTATTGGCTTTTGCGGGCCCAATCCGCACGTACCAACGAACAGATGCATCAATTACAGTGGGAATTGGGCCTGCTACTGGAGGGCGATGAGCTTGCCACGGTGCGCCGCCGGATCCGGCAACTGCCGTCAATCCAGAATCAGATCGAGAATCTGAACCGCTACACCCGCAAAGCTCATGGCGGCCACGATAAAGCGCACCCAGCCGAGCAGGTTCGGCGGCCGCTGGCCGTGGCGCACCTGGTATATGCCGCCCCGCGCCGCGGCGAAGCCGAAAACTAAGATTGAGCTCAGTAGTGCGTAGACGAACAGGGCAATCAGGGGCCCGCCGGTGAAACTTACGGTCACCCCGGGTTGATCCTGGTACAGAAGGATATAGGTAAAGCCCACCAGCAGGCCCGTCATCATCCAGATGAGGGAGACTCCGCAGGCAGCCAGGACCCAGCCGGTGACGCGGAGTGTGGTGGGCGAGGGCTGGGCGGTGGGATCGGGGTCGGGGATGTGGAGTTGCACACCCGGACAGGCGCAAAGCGGGCGTGGAATCTGTCAGGGGTGGGCGTGTCGCTCGTAACCAAATCGAAACACAGGGCTCGACCACTTCCGCTATCATTCGAAGGCTATGGTTCTATTCGGTGACCCGGTCAGCACCGGCGCTGCGTTCGCGCTGGCCTTGGCGATCGGGCTCGCATTGGCGTTTGAATTTGTCAACGGCTTCCACGATACGGCAAACGCGGTGGCCACTGTTATTTATACGAACTCTTTGAAGCCGACCACCGCCGTTGTCTGGTCGGGTTTTTGCAACTTGTGTGGGGCGCTGGTGTCGAGCGGCGCCGTGGCGTTCGGCATCATCGCGCTGCTGCCGACCGAGCTGATTCTGAATATCGGCTCGGCGGCGGGCTTTGCGATGGTGTTCGCGATGTTGATATCGGCAATTCTGTGGAACCTGGGGACGTGGTTTTTCGGGCTACCAGCGTCGAGTTCGCATACGCTGATCGGGTCGATCATGGGCGTTGGTCTGGCCAATTCGTGGCTGGTGCAGGGGCGCATGTTCGGCGAGGGAGTCAACTGGGCGAAGGCGAAGGAAGTGGGCTTGTCCCTGCTGGTTTCGCCAATGTTCGGATTCTGCGCGGCGGGGCTGCTGCTATTGACGGCGCGGATGCTGATCAAGCATCCGGAGTTGTATCAGCCGGCGCATCCGGACAAGCTGCCCCCGGGGTGGATTCGCGGCACGTTGATCATGACCTGCACGGGCGTGAGCTTCGCGCACGGATCGAATGACGGGCAGAAGGGCATGGGGCTGGTGATGCTGATCCTGGTGGGTCTGCTGCCGGGGGCCTATGCGATCAACAGCAATCTGAATTCGCAGGATGTGACAGCGCTGCAGACACAGGCGGGTAAGGCTCGTGGGGCGCTGGAAGCCCGGTATGGCGGGATGCGCCTGGAGCAGGCGGATGCGGAGCGGGAACTATCGGCGTTTCTGAAGCCGGGCGGCGCGGCGAATGAGCGGACGTATGCGGCGCTGCTGGCGCTGAGCGGATCGCTGGAGTCGCACTTGGCCGGGCGTAGTGAAGTGAACACGCTGCCGAGTGAAAAGCGGCGGGAGTTGCGGAGCGAGATTTATCTGGTCTCGGAGTCGCTGGGGAAGCTGTCGAAAGCCGGAGGGCAACTGCCGGAGGGCTTCGATTGGAAGGCGTACCGGGGACACTTGGATCTGTTTACGAAGTTCATTCCGATGTGGGTGAAGCTGGCTGTGGCGTTGTCGCTGGGTATCGGGACGATGATCGGCTGGAAGCGAATCGTCGTAACGGTGGGAGAGAAGATCGGCAAGGAACACCTGAGCTACGCGCAGGGGGCGTCGGCGGAACTGGTGGCGATGACCACGATCGGGCTGGCCGATGTGTTTGGATTGCCCGTGAGTACGACGCACGTGTTGTCGTCAGGCGTGGCCGGGACGATGGCAGCAAATCGCAGTGGGCTGCAGATGAAGACGCTGCGCAACCTGCTGCTGGCGTGGGTGCTGACGTTGCCGGTCTGCGTGACGATGGGGGCGGGGCTGTTTGCTTTGGGGCTGAATCTGCTGTTGAGTTGGGGGATGCGGTAGGGCAGCCGCCGAACGACTGCCCCCTAACGGACTAGGCGGCCGTCCAGCCTCCGTCAATCGGGATAACGCTGCCGTGCATGAAGCCGGATTCATCGGACGCCAGGTATAAGGCCAGGTAGGCGATCTCCTGGGGGCGTCCCATGCGGCCGATGGGCTGGCGGGCGTGCAGGGTGGCGCGCATCTCTTCCTTTTCGTGGCTGTGGTACTTGTCGAGATATCCTTCGACGAACGGCGTTTCGACGGTGCCCGGGGCAATGCAGTTGACCCGGAACTGGGTCGGGTAATCAACGGCAAGCTGGCGGGTCATGGCGACGACGGCGCCCTTGGTGGCGCAGTAGGCAAAGCGTCGCTTTACCCCAATCAGGCCGGCCACCGAGCCGATGTTCACGATGTTGCCGTGCGACTGGATGAGGAGCGGTACGGCGGCCTGGGTGACCAGAAAGAGGCCTTCGCAATTGACCCGGAACAGGCGCTGAAAGTCGGGGAGGTTGGTCTCTTCGATATTGCCGACCAGGCCGATGCCGGCGTTGTTCACCAGCACATCGAGCTTCTCGATGGTTGCGAACGCGGCGCTGACCGAGGCCGCATCGGTGATGTCGCACTGGATCGCCCGGGCGTTGTTCGGCAGTTGGGCGGCGAGGGCTTCGCCGGCGGCTTTATTCATGTCGAGGATGATGACGCTGGCCCCGGCTTCAGCAAAGACGCGGCTGGTCTGTTCCCCAATGCCGCTGGCGCCGCCGGTTACGAGGGCGACGCGTCCGTCTAAACGAAAAGGTGTGCTCATGGTTGAAATACTTAGTTTAATCGACCTAGCTACACTGGCAGAGGATGAAGATTGAGACATTGGCAGTACATGCGGGCCGGCAGATTGATCCGGCGACGGGCGCGGTGGCTGCGCCGATCCACCTGACGACGACGTTTGAGCGAGGTGCCGATGGGAAGTACCCGCGGGGCTTCTCCTACTCGCGGGAGGAGAACCCGAACCGCAATACGTTGGAGAAGTGTTTGGCGGCGTTGGAAGGGGCCAAGGAAGCGCTGGTATTCGCCAGCGGCCTGGCGGCGGTGACGGCGTCGGTGCAGGCCATGGAGCCGGGCGATCACCTGCTGTTTCCCGACGATCTTTACTATGGGCTGCGGAAGGTGGTGTTGGAGGTCTTCCAGAAGGCGCAGTTGCAGACGGAGTTCATCGACATGACCGATCTCGATGCGGTGCAGGCGGCGGTGCGGCCGAACACGCGGCTGATCTGGTGTGAATCCCCGTCGAACCCGATGCTGCGGATCACCGACCTGGCGGGCATTGCGGCGATTGCGCGCAAGGCGAATGCGATCAGCGTTTGTGACGGGACGTTTGCCACGCCCGTGCTGCAGCGGCCGCTGGATTTCGGCATCGACCTGGTGATGCACTCGACGACGAAGTTCCTGTCGGGGCATAGCGATGTGGTGGGCGGGGTGTTGCTGACCCGGCACGACAACTACCTGTTTGAGCGGGCGCGGAAGTTTCAGAAGTACGGTGGGGCGATTCCGTCGCCATTCGATTGCTGGCTGACGCGGCGGGGCATCGATACACTGCCGCTGCGCGTGCGGCAGCAATCGGCGAATGCGCTACACTTGGCGCGATTTCTAAGCACGCATCCGCGGGTGGAGCAGGTGAACTATCCGGGCCTGGCGGTGCATCCGCGTCACGAGTTGGCGGCAGAGCAGATGGCGGGCGGGTTCGGCGGCATGCTCAGCTTTCATGTGAAGGGCGGCCGGGCGGAGGCGATGGGCGTGGCCGCGAAGCTGAAGGTGTTCACGCGGGCGACGAGTCTGGGCGGGACCCACAGTTTGATAGAACACCGGGCGTCGGTGGAGGGGCCGAAGAGCAAAACACCGCAGAATTTACTAAGGGCTTCCATAGGAATTGAGAGTGTGGAGGACTTGCAGGCGGACCTGGAGCGCGCTCTTGCGTAACAGGGGGGCTGTGATACGATAGCGGCTTGGACCAAGCAGTACAATCCTTCGCCGAGCTCGCGGCGCGCGTGCTCGTCTTTGCTCCTTTGCTGGTAGCCGCCTTACTGATGATTCGCAATCCATCGGATTGTCTTAAGTTTTTGTCACAGGCTGCGCTGGAAATCGAGCAACTTATCCAAGATCCTTTGTTTTCTTCTCAGGATCCCGCTCCCGACACGGCACGCACACGTAGTTTTGTGCGCTTCGCCGGCCTGGCACTGGCTTCGTTTTGTTTAGCGAACCTGCTGGGACTGGGCCGACCGTAAGACCCCCATCGGTTTGCCTGACGCCGCTTCTTCCTCGAATCGCCTGAATCGCGGCGACTGGTCTCTTTTTGCCATCACGCTGCTGATTGCGGCCCTGAGCGTGGTGTATGTAAGCGCGAATTATGGCGCGGCATTCCCACAAGCCTCATTAGAACTGCCACTGAGCCGCGATCAAATTACTGAAAAAGCCTCGGCATTTTTACGCACACGCGGACTACGTACCGATGGGTTTCGGAACCTGACCCTGTTCGACCCGGACCACCAGGCGCGGCTGTACCTGGAGCGCGAGGTGGGGCTGGAGAAGGCCAATGCGTTGATGCGCGGGGCGGTGCCCGTGTGGCAGTGGCGGGCGCGCTGGTTCCAGCCTCCGCAGAAGGAAGAGATGCTGGTGTGGCTGTCGCCGGATGGGCGGTTGACAGGCTTTGAGCATCGCGTTCTGGAGACGGTGCCCGGGCGTCGGTTGGATAGCGAATCGGCACGCCTGCTGGCGCAGGCTTTCTTGGACTCACAGACCAGTGAGCGGCACCGGCTGATTTCGGCGGATAAGGAAGCGCGGCCGAATCGCGATGACCATGTGTTCACGTTTGAGCAGGAGGGGTTCCGGGCTGCCGAAGGTACGCTGCGACGGACGGTGACCATCCAGGGGGATAAGGTCGGCGGGTACCAGGTAGGCCTGCATGTGCCGGAGCAATGGGAACGTGACTTCAACAAGCTGCGGTCGAGCAACCAGCTGTTTTCTTCGATTGCGAATACCTTGTATGCGCTGATTGGAGCGGGGGCGCTGGTGGTGTTGTTCGTGGCGGTGCGCCGGCATGAGGTGCCGTGGCGATCGGTGATGCTGCTGGCGGGTACGGTGGCGACGTTGAACCTGGCCAATGAGCTGAACACGATTGCGTTCACGATCGACGGGATGCCGACGTCGTCGCGGTATCCGGAGATGGTGCTGCTGGCGACGTTGCAGGCGTTGGGCTCGGCGTGCGGGATTCTGTTGTATGTGGCGATGCCGGCGGCGGCCGCATCGACGTTGTGGGCTCGGGCGTTCCCACAGCATACGGATCTGCCGCGGCTGTTCACGTGGCCGTCGCTCGGGACGCGGTCATTCTTCCGGGCGGCGTTGGCGGGCCTGGCGATGGCCGCTGGGCACATGGCGTTTCTGACGGCGTTTTATCTGGTGGGACAGAAATGGGGCGTTTGGAGCCCGCAGGATGTGGATTATTCCGATCTGCTGGCGACGCCGCTGCCGCTGTTGTACCCAGTGGCGACGGCGATGATGGCGTCGAGCGCAGAAGAGTTCTGGTTCCGGCTGCTGGCGATACCGCTGTTCCAGAAGCTGTTCCGGTTGCGCTGGATGGCCGTGGTGGTGCCGGCGTTCATCTGGGGCTTTCTGCATGCCAATTATCCGCAGCAGCCGGGGTATATCCGCGGGGTTGAGGTTGGGCTGATTGGGGTGGCGGCGGGTTTCGTGATGCTGCGCTTCGGGTTGGCGGCGACGCTGATCTGGCACTTCGTGATCGACGCGTTTTTAATGGGGCTGTTCCTATTGAAGGGAGAGTCGCTTTACTTCCGGCTGAATACGGGGGCCTTGGGACTGGTGATTCTGGCGCCGTTGCTGGTGCCATTGTGGCTGTACTGGCGGCGCGGCGGGTTCGCGCCGGAGTTGGAACCGGCCACTCACGTGGAAGAACATCCGACCGTGGTGGACGAGGAGCCGGGGGCGTTGGCTCCCGCACCTGCGCCACTGTGGCCGGCACGGTATCTATATGTGACGGCGGCGGCGCTGGTGGCGCTGGCGTTCGCGCTGCGGCCGGTGACATACGGCGACTTTATTGCGGTGAAGGTGACGCGGGCGGAGGCGTTGCAGACGGCGCGGGCGGAGTTGGCCAACCGCGGCATGAAAGTGGAGGAGTGGCAGGATTCCATCGATTTCGCGCCGAATCTGAGCCGGCCGGAGATCGAGTTTCTGCGGCAGAAGTTGGGTTCGACCAAGGCGAACGAGGCGCTGCGGGAAGTGCCGCATGCGGTGTGGCGAGTGCGTTTCCTGAAGCCTCTGATGGCGGAGGAGCACGTGGTGTTTGTGGATCAGAACAACCGCGTGTACCGCTACGATCACCAGTTGGATGAGAAGGCCGCGGGAGCCCGGTTGTCGGTGGAGGAAGCCAGGCGGTTGACGCAGGAGTATATCGCGGCGCGATTGCCGGGGCGGGAGTTGGCGCTGATCGAATCGAGTGAAGAGAAGCGGGACAACCGCAGCGATCATGCGTTCGTATGGCGCGATCCGAAGTTCCCCGGACCGGCCGAGTTGCGCTACAGCCTTGTGTTGGTGGGCGACGAGCCGACGCAGTTCAGGCCGTATTTCAAGTTGCCGGAGGAGTGGCTGCGGGAGTATCGGAAACCGCGGTTGACGTCGTATCTGGGACCGGCGTTTCTGGGGGCGGCGGGGGTGTCGGTAGTGCTGCTGTTTCTGCGGCGGCTGTCGCGGCATTCCTATCGCTGGCGTTTGTACCTGGGCGTGGCGGTGGCGACGTCTGTCTTGACGTTGATGGACCAGGCAAACGCCATGCCGGGTTGGCTGAGCGCGTATGATACGGCGACGCCGCTGGACCATTTCTACGTGCAGTTGGCGACTTCAACGTTGCTGGGCGCGCTGTTTACGACCGGCGGGTTGTGTTTGGTGGTGCTGGGCGCGGATGTATTCCTGCAGGCGGCGTTTCCGTTGACGGCGGTAGCGCAGGCGTCGCTGGCGCGCGCGGTGGCATGCGGTGCGGCGATGGCGGCGTGGTCGTCGATTGCGGATTGGCTGACGCCGTTCCGTCCGCATGTTTGGGCCTTGGAGGGGCTGGATACGTTGGTGCCGGCGGTCCCGCTGTTCGCGAAGTCTGTGGAGGGCGCGTTGCTGTTGCCTTCAGTTGTGGCGGTGGCGATCGGCGCGGCGTTGCTGTTGTTGCCGGCGCGGCGGCGATGGTTGATGGCGGCGGCGGTGCCGGTGTTGTTTGCGGTGTCGCGAAGCCAGGCGCCGGGCGAGTTTCCCGGCAACCTGGCGGTGATGGCGGGTACGGCATTGCTGGTGCTGCTAATGGCGTTCACGTGTTCCACCGATCTACGATCACCGGCGGTTGGACTCTTGTGGGCGCTGTGTTTGTCGCAGGCATGGATGCTGGTGCGGCAGCCTGCGGCCGGCTTGCAGGGTTATGGCGTGTTGTTGACCGTAATGGCGTTAGGTACCGGAGCCTGGCTGCTCCGTGATGGATTTCGACCGTTGCTTTTCGCGTTGAGGATTAGGAGACCCCGATGATTTCTCACACTTTCCGCATGACTGGCGTCGCGCAGCCGATTACGCTGCATGGCGAACTGCCGGAGGCGGCACAGGCTGCGCTGGCCGATGGCTGGCTGAGCGTGCTGGATTTATGGCATTTGGATCGGGCGTGTTCGGCGCCGGGCCATGAGCATGCGGCGCAGGCGTTGTACCGGTGTTTGTATGGCAAGTACACGCATACGCGTTCGACGCGGGACTTTGTGAATGCGGAGTTGGAGGCGTTGCCGGGGCGGATGTCGTCGCGGGCCCTGCACTGTACGTATGACGTGCTGCGCGATCGGATCCGGCGGTTGGGGACGGTGGACCATGCCGATACGGTGCTTTGGATCGCGGAGAATTGGACGGGTGAGATTGATGCGGCGGCGGATATCGCAGAGGACGATAAGCGATTTTTGCGGGCGTTTTTGAATGGGAAGTTGTTAAGGATGGGGAAGGCGCTGGTGGGTGGGGCTACGAGGTTCTTTGACGAGGGTGAGGAGCGGCGGTTTGATGGGATGGTGAAGCGTGGGGATTGGCTGGGGTTGTGGGGGTTCTTGCGGGAGCGGGTTTAGCGGGGTAACGGACAGCACGACGTGCCACCATGAAGGCGAATGAGCGGCTGCGCAGTTCGCGCCTTCCGGGTTTTGCCATGGCTGGTTTCCGTGTTCGTGATGCTACTTGGCGGGCATTCTTCGGACGCGCGGGAGTGGCGCCACTTCCGGGCCAGTCTGCGATCGCAAGTGAAGGCCCTCGCTCAAGGTGAGGCACGGGACCTCTTGTCGGAACTTTGCGCCAGTGAAGTGCGGCAGGTGGCCAAGATCGGGCTTGAGTGTCCAGTGCGCCCACTCGGCCGGGCGTTCACGGACGTAGGCGATCATTTCCATCCAGAGGGTGTGATCTTTGGGCATTTTCTCGGACCAGCGAGCGAGGATGCCGTCGTGAGTGGTTGGGGTATGGAAATGCATCCCGACCGCTGGGGCGGTACGTTACTGCTCTCGCGGCGGGAGGGCAAGTGGAAGCAGCAGTGGTATAAGAGCGCGGTGATCACGCATTCCTGCGAAAAGGTCAGTCTCCCGGACAGGCGGGAATTGCTGCTCTGTGAAGATGAATATGGGGGAATGGGTCATACCTTTCACGACCTATATGGAGGGGTTTTGCTGTTGTGGTCCGAACGCCGTACTGGGAGAAGTATCCTGAGTGTCGAGATCTCGCCGCGAAGGAGCGACGCCCATTGGTTGCTCGACGATTTCGCTTT
>JAEUQF010000120.1 GCA_016789745.1 Bryobacterales bacterium | reverse complement strand
ACCCGCTGCTGAGCTTCTCTTTCGTCCGCCTCGCCAGCGATTCCGCCGGTCCGTCGTGGACAGCGCAGGCCTTCAATGCTGGTGGCGTCTTGCTGGATTCGTTGAGCGAAACTGCGCTGGGTGCCCAAGCAGTGCTCACAGTAACGGGCTCGAACATCGTGCGGGTACACGTCCGCACCGACTCACCAGGAGCCGGGGCCGTAACGCCTGCGTTCGATGACTTTGTTCTGAATACAGCTATTCCGGAGCCTGGAACCTTCACGTCGATTATAATCGCGGGCGCCGTAATCGCCGTCACATCACTACGAAAGCGAATCTCTTAGCTCTTCCACCTCCAGCACCCCGAAAGTGGCGATGCTGACCCTCGTTAAAATTCCGACGGCGATAAGACATTGGTCTCCAGCGAATAGCCAGGCACAACACTACTTCAGGTCCATCGGGCGGGGGGCCTCTCGCTCGCGTCCGATCTCCAGATTCGAGCCGGCAAACGGAGGTTGGCTCAACAGATCGTACAGACGCCGCCGCGGCGCCTCGGAGACCTTCTGGTTTTGTACTTCACGCCAGGTATGCAGGCCCCCACGATCAATCGTCGACCGAGCGGCAGTGTCCGCGATTGATCTCTTCCAGAACCAATTGCTGCGTCTTCGACTCGAGTTCAATGATCACGTCTACGGTCGGACCACATCGGGCGTCTCCGCGCTTGGTGGAAAGCCACGTCGGGAGCCATGAATTCCACCTGCCCGGCGTACTTGCCCAACAAGACCAGCACCCGCAAACCCAGCACGGCGCGAATGACCGTATTCGCGTCGAGCACCAGCATCTGCGCCGTGCCCGCTCGAAATCCGCCGCCATGTCGTCCTCTGTAGCTCCCGCAGTTAGTTCCTGCATCCGCTCACCGGTAACGCGAAGAGCTTCCAGGTCCGCCTGCTTCGGCCCTGCGCTTGTGGGAACGAAGATCCCGATCGTCGAGCCGTGACGCATGATCCTAACTGGCGTCTTCCGACTCCAGCGATGGCCACAACCTCGATTGTGTACGCAATGACAACCCAACAGCTGTTGGTCCCCCATCCCCCGTTGGATTCTGTGGAGTCCTTTCCGCCGTCCAGCCCCCTCCAAACTCCATCCCTCCTCATGAAAACAATCACTTAGCCCAGATGATCCCTCCGCCCCATCCCACCTCGCCCGATACGCAACGGCAAGGCATACAGCAGCCGGTCGGCCAGGGGCTTTCCAGTCCGCATCGCATGGGCAAACGGCGCCACCGTCCCCCACGTCTTCCCCGATCCCGTCGGCGCCCGGAACACGACAGACTGCCCACTCAGCAGAAGCTCGCCGAGTCTTTCCTGAAATCCATACGGCGAGTTCCCGGTAATCTGCTCGAAAGAGTCTCGATAATCCACGTTATTGGTCAGTCTCAATGCAACCGGCCATCAGCGTCAAGACTCCCGGCAAACCACCATACGTGCACACCCGGGTCTTTGAACCTTTGCCACCAGATAGGGGCTCCACGTCAGAAGTGCGGCGCTGCGTCGGTTCCTCGACGCGTCCCCTAGAAAGACTCCCTGGTTTCGGGCGACAACAAACCTGACGCCCACGTTCTCGAGAATCCTCCGCCCCGGCATTGAGGTTCCCTTCAGCAACACGCCACTCACCTTCCCATCATCCTGTCAAAGACTCACATAAATCAGTGATACACTGATATATGTGAGCAAGGGACGCAATCTTACCCTCCATCTCCCAGAGCACCTCATCCATCAACTGCGGGTCTGTGCCGCCCTCCGAAACCAATCGATGACCGCCGTTGTAAAGGAAGCCATCGAGCGTACGCTCGCTGAGGACAGTGTTCGCGATGCCGCTGCTTCTCGCCTCATCAGCCGGTTGCAGAACGCTCCAGACCGCGGAGTTGGCGGGCGAATCTCCTGGACCCGTGACGATCTTCATGACCGTTGAATTTATCGACACCAACATTCTCATCTACGCCGAAGACCGTGGCATGGGCGCCAAACACCAGATGGCTGTCGATCTCGTGAGCCGCTTGGCCCGGCAGCACATCGGCGCGATCAGTACGCAGGTGCTCGCCGAATACTACAGCGCCGCCACCCGGAAACTGCGTATGTCCAGCGAGGAGGCCGAACAGACGATACGCGACCTAGCCTCGTGGACAATGCACCGCCCCTCCCACAACGACATTCTCAACGCCATTGGACTCCAGCGCCGTTACCGCCTCTCCTGGTGGGACGCGATGGTCATCAACAGCGCGATTGCGTCCGGTGCCGCCATACTCTGGTCAGAGGATCTAACGAACTTACAACAGTTTGGCACCCTCGTCATTCAAAACCCCTTTATCTGAGATCTCGGTTTCGAAGCCCTTCAATCCCGTCCCCTCTCCCTCGCCCGCAATAACATCGCCAGCCTCCTCGCCTTCCTCGGCGACCCGCTCGGCGCCGACCACGCCATCCGCGCCTCCTTCCCAAACGTTAGCCCCAAGGACCGCAATACCAGCATCCTCATCCACGGCTACCGCGCCAAAGCCCCCACCCAGTCCGCCATCGCCCTGCCCCACCTCCTCGCCAGACTCCATGCCCTTTACACCGTGGATCACCCCTCCCACGACGAACTCGCCCGCCAAGCCCAATTCGCCTTTCATCCCACGTTTCCCGCATGCCCGTAGTCGCTCCGGAAGGTTTGCGACAAGCGCCCGGCCGCGACGCTCCCGGCCATCCCTATGTTTCCTCCGCTTAAGGTGGCCGCCGTCGCCGGAGTTTGCGAAATCCTGCTCTTTTCCTACTTTGAGGCCCACGGCGTTTCGACAGACCTCCCGTCGGCCTGTTTTCGCAAACCGAGGGCTCTCCAATCTGGCCAGGAGGGTTTGCGAGCCCCCTTTTCGTAGCTATGTCATTGCCCAAGAAAGCTCTGACAGTCCCAGCCCGATCGGCGTGCGGCGAAAAACATGCCCAACTGCGGCGGTTTGCGAACGCTCGCAGCTTCGAAGTGACTGGATCCAATAAGGTTCTGCGGTCGTCCTCGCCGCATTCCCTGAATCTTTCCAAGATTTGTCATTCCAGGTACCGCGCCAACCATCCGAGTTCCTCCAGGACCGCAAACGCCCCATCTCACTCCACTCCCTGTCGGATTTTGTGTAGTCCCCTCCGCCATTCCAACCCCCTCCAAACCCCCTCACCTCCCAATAAACTCAATCACTTCACCCCGCTCCCCCCGCCGCCCCACCCCATCCCGCCCGATACGCTGATGCCATGCCGAGAAGCAAGAACCCTTTGACGCCCGAACAACGCGCTGAGATCTCGCGCCGCAACGGGGCCAAGTCCCGTGGCCCTACCTCCGCCGCCGGCAAGGAGCGCGTCTCGCGCAATGCCATCAAGCACGGCCTCGCCGGCCACAAACACATCGTCCTTGACGACGAACTCCCCAAAGCCTACGACGATCTTCTCAACGCCTATCTCGATCGCCTCGATCCTGCCGACGGCGTCGAACAGGAACTCGTCCATCACATGGCCGAATCCGCCTGGCGCATCCGCCGGTCCGGTTGCATCGAAACCGCTGCCTTCAACTGCAGCCGCGCCGACGCCGAAGCCATCGTCGACGAGCATTACGGCGACCCCGGCATCCAGGAGGTCGCCTACCTCGCCTGGCAGGAGGCACGCAACACCCTCGAGTCCATCAATCGCTACGCCACCCGGGCCCATCGCGCCCATGACGCCGCCCTCGCCAACCTCCGCCTCCTCCGCCGCGCCCCCGAGTTCTATCATGGTGTGGCACCCCCCAGTGGGGCAGACCTCTGGTCTGCGGAGCGAGCTCCAGCTCGCTCCCATTCCGACGCAACCGAGAATGCTCCGGAGCCGCCCCAGTCGCCCGCGGAGCCTCCGCAAGCCACGGAAACCAAATCAGATGTACCTCGGGTTCCCCCATTTCCAAGCAAACCTGCGGAACGCCCGCCGAAGCCTTTGGCGAAGGAGGGGGAACATCCGCCGGAGCCTTGGCGAAGGAGGACGGAACATCCGCCGGAGCCTCCGCAAATGCAGTCGGAACATCCCCCAACCCAGGAAAGGAGCCACCCATGCCCGGCAGAGCCGTCTGGGACCTGCGACCCAACCGTCGCATCTTCCGATCCGTCCGCTCCTTAAGACGCTCCTGCCGTCACGCCGCGCCCCAACCCGCGCCGCCACCACCGCAGCAGCCGCCACCGCAGCCGTGGCAGCCACCTACGCCGCCCGTACCGCGGCCATCAGCCCCATTCCCGGCCCAGCCTAACCCCCTGGCCAACCCCAAATCCCGTGACGCCGAGATGGTCCATGCCATCTGGTATGCCATCGGCCTCGACCCAAGTGTCCGAGAGCGCGTCATGCAACTGCTCGAACGCGCGAGGAAGGAACTCGGCTATGCTCCTACAACCTGAAACCCAAGCCACCGATTGCTATACCGGCTGGCTCGGCAGCCTCGATGCCGCCTGGTTTGCCACCCACCGGCTCGGCTTCACCCCGGATCCCCAGCAGGCCCACCTGCTCCAGAACCGCTGGCGCCGCTGCCTCCTTAATTGCTTCCGCCAGTGGGGCAAGTCCACCGTCACCGCCGCCAAAGCCGTGCACCACGCCTGGCATAACCCCGGCAGCCTCACGCTGATCGTCTCGCCCAGCGCCCGCCAAAGCGCCGAGTTCCTCGAAAAGGCCGAACGCTTCGTCTCCCGCCTCGGCGTCTACCCGCGCTCGGACGGCCACAACCAGATCTCCCTCGCCCTGCCCAACGGCAGCCGCATCGTCGGCCTCCCCGGCAAAAAGGAGACCATCCGCGGCTTCTCCGCCCCCTCCCTCATCATCATCGAAGAGGCCGGCTGGGTCGACGACAGCATCTACCACACCGTCCGCCCCATGCTCGCCCCAGGCACCGGCGAACTCTGGGTCATCAGCACCCCCAACGGCCAGCAGGGCTTCTTCTGGGAAGCCTGGGAACACGGCGATAACTGGGAGCGCGTCCAGGCCAAAGCCTCCGAAAACACGCGCATCTGCCGCACCGAACTCGCCCAGAGCCGCCGCGACCTCGGCGAACGCATGTACCTCCAGGAGTACGAATGCGAGTTCACCGCCCAGGGCCAGGCCATGATCAGCCGCCATGCCGTCCAGAAAATGCTCCACAAGGATGTCCACGCCCTCATCGGCGACCCCTGGGGCCCCCTCTGCTCCTTCGTCCCCGGCCCTCGCTTCAACATCGCCGGCAAGCCCGAAGTCTTCCTCGGCGTCGACCTCGGCCAAAAGTGCGACTTCACCGCCATCGCCGTCCTCGAACGCTACCGCGAAGCCGGCACCGTCCGTGACTCCGTCACCAGCGGCTTCCCCACCACCCGCCGCTTCGACGTCCGCCACCTCGAGCGCATCCCGCTCGGCACCGAATGGGCCTCCATCGTCCGCCGCATCTCGGAACTCTCCCGTGCCGCCGCCCGGATCGGCGCCACCACCCTCGCCGTCGATGCCACCGGCGTCGGCGCCCCCGTCGTCGAATCGCTCCGCAGGGAGCCCCTCGGCGCCCGCCTCGCCCCCGTCATCATCACCGGCGGCGACAAAACCACCTACGACAACGGCACCTATCGCGTCCCGCGCCTCGACCTCCTCGATGGCCTCACCCTCCAGGTCGAAAACGGCGACCTCCGCGTCGGCGCCAACGTCACCGACGCCCACCTGCTCGGCCGCGAACTCCTCAACCTCAAGCGCAACCACCGTGCCACCGGCTCCACCATCACCGCCGCCGACTCCGCCGAACACGACGACCTCGTCTTCGCCACCGCCCTAGCCGCCTGGGCCGCCCGTAAATAGCAGTGGGGCAGGCGTCCACGCCCGCCCCCCTACAACAACTTCCCCCTCACCCCCAGTGTTTGTTCTAAGTAGCGTGCCGCAATCGCCCCATTCTCCTCAATCGGTAACCGCCCATCCAACACCAGCCCCGCATACCCTGCCGTCGGGTCCACATACAAGCTCCGCATCGGCTCCACCGTCTCTACATACTGCGATTGCACCGACTCCGCGCTCCGCCCCCGCTCCACCGTATCCCGCCGCAACCGCCGGTCCAGACACACCGTATTCCCAGCCGTGATAAAGATGCTCGCCGACAACTGCTCCCGTATCTCCGGCCAATACAATGGAAATAGCCCCTCCACAAACACCAGCGGCTCCGGCGCCAGCTCCACAGGCTCCGGGTCCCGCGTGTGCAGCGCGAAATCATACACCGGGTGCGCTACCGTCTCGCCCCGCCGCAGCGCCTCCAAATGCGCCGCCAGCAGCCTATGATCCATCGACACCGGATCATCGAAGTTCACATGCGCGCGCTCCTCCACCGACAAGTGATCCAGCGGCAGATAATACGCGTCCACCGGCAGCGTCGCGGCCCGAAAACGCCCCGACAACCACCGGCACAGCGTCCCTTTCCCCGCGCACGATGGCCCGGCAACTCCAACCAGATAAGGTATTTGCAGCATACAGTCGATTCTCCGGCATAGAGTAACATGAGAGTAGATATGCGTTCTTTGGTAGCCTTGGCGTTCACGCTGCCGGCAATAGCCCAAGTGGTATTCCCGCCCGACCTCAGCATCCCCCGCATCGAGGTCGTCCAATCCGTCCAGGACGAGCCCCAATCCGTCCCCCTCACCGCCGGCAAAGCCACCGCCGTCCGCGTCTTCGTGCGCCAGCAGGGCCGCCCCGAAGCCATCGTCGGGAACATCACCATCGCCCTCCGCGGTTATCGCGATGGCACCGAACTCCCCCAATCCCCCCTCCGCGCCGCCAACGCCGCCATCACCGCCTCCCTCTCCCCAGACCGCGGCTCCAGCGCCAACGCCCAGAACTTCGTCCTCCCCGCCGATTGGACC
>JAEUQF010000107.1 GCA_016789745.1 Bryobacterales bacterium | reverse complement strand
CTTCGCTCCGGCCTTGACTTCGCCTACGCGTCGCCGTCAACAACCCAATCATGGAGGCGAAGCCCCTTTCCGAAGACCTTGGCGTATGTGATCCGGTGGGCGAAGTTCCGGGGTCTTGACACACCAATAGCTTCGCGGCGGGTTGATCGCTAATCTCCGTCAGGAGCGGGACAGCAGCGCGGCTCCATTCTTCGGATGCTTCCGGCTGCGGAAATTCACCGAATGGCTCGCACCGCACTGGACGCATATAGAACAAGCGCGGCATAGACCGAAAGAAGCCAACGCTGTTCGAGAACGGGCCGCTGCTAATATGTCTGTCCGTCTCTTCGGCGTCGACTCTAGAGGCAACGCGTCCCGTCGAGGCAACAACCCAGAGCTTCCCCCCACTCCGACGCTACGTGAATTACTTGAGGTCCGGCAGCGGCACCGTGTCTATGCCATGCTTGACGGCGCTGGAGCGGATGTCGGTGACCAGTGGGGTCAAGTTCTCGAAGGTGTACATGTGAACGCGATGGCGCGCCATGATGTCCTGGACAGCGTCAAGTTGCTGCTGTTGGGCTGGTGCGAAGTTGGCTACCAGGACGAGTTGCAGTTCGTGCCGTTGGGGGTCGGGGGCTTCGTAGAGGTATTGGCCTTCGACGGCAATCCTGGAGGCTTTCGTGAGAACCTGCTCGTCGGTTGAGAGAGCGAACTGCTCGGGAAGAATCAGATTGAAGCGGCCATTCTGATAACCGTAGGGCGCCTTGATCTGGCGATGCAGTTTTGGAACGGTAACCGTCACTTGTCGCTCCAGTAGCCGGGTGACGCCTTGCTGTTTGAGGGCGGAGCGCAGATTCGCGGTCACGGCATGCGCGCGGGAAGAGCGGGGGCGGTCGTGGACGAGGCGGTGGAACAGCGAGTCGAACTCCACGTCGACGGGTCGGGTGAATTTGAGCGGGCGGGCGGGCGTCAGGCGTACGGAACTGGCGCGGGTGGCGGCGAAGTGGTCGATGGCTTCGCGAGTCAGGAAGCCGGTGGCTTCGCTCAGGCGTGCACCGATGGCATTTCGCTGGTTATCAAGGAGTCCCCAGTCTTGCGGCCCAAAGCAGTTGCTGATGCGGGCCTTGGCGGTGGCGGCCCAGCGAACAAGGACACGGGGGACATCGGGGAGAAACACGGCGAGACCCACGTTGACGGCCTCCAACCGGGAGTCGTCGGGACAAAACTGTACCAGGGAATAGTAGCCTCGCTGCGCCTGATTCATAAGGGGCTCCCTCTTCAAGTCTAAACCGCTCCGCCACGCTCAGGGCGAGCCGATGGGGCGGCGAGGAAATGTGCGCGCTGCACGATGAAGTCCGCCCAAGCCGTGCGAACTCTCGCATCGTCCAGCCACTCCGAGGGGACTTGCTTGATGAACGCCCGGGCCAGCGGCAATGTCATCGTTTCGAACTGGCTGAGGGTCGCGGCCTCTACGGCCAAGTTGTGGAACGCATCGAAGGCGGGAAACGCCCCGTAGCGGATGGAGTCTCGCACCGTATCGATGTGTGCGAGGTCGCGGGTGAGTTCGCGGCCGCAGGTGAAGGCGTGGGTATGGTCGATGGCAGTCAAGACCGGGCGGTGCGGGTGGGGTGAGGCGGGTTGAACGAAGAACACGTTGTCCTTGTTGTTGCGGGGAGGGACCGGGCGATGGCGATCGCAGTTTCGGATCCATGTGTCGAAGAGGATGAGACGTGTTATGTCCCCGGGGTTTGCGATGGTTTGCAGCGTCTCGATGTCACCGCCCCAGGCGAAGCCTTGTGCCCGGCGCGTGATGGATCCGGGTCCGGCGTCGGCGATGCCGCCTTTTCCGATCGGTATCTCGTCGTCTTCGGTGATCGCAACGAGGGCGAAGTCGAGGGTGGGCAGCCCGATCCAATCGGCGAGTAGCGAGCCCACCAATTCACAAGCGAGAACGTGTGGTCCCTCGGGGTTGCCAATGGCTTTGAGGAAGCCTTCGCCGCAGTCGGTATCCACGATGGCTACTCCGGTGCTTGTGGCGAGCGAACGCACGAATCGCGTGATGATCGTTGGAGACCAGCCGTTGCCCTGCCATGGCATGGATTAAGTTTCAAAATACCATTGCTGGTCTGCGGGAAAGATCGCGGGAAAGAGAGCATCCGGATGGTACTATCGCGAAGAATGGCAATCTATGACAAGCCGACCCGGGCACTGATGCGGCAAATGGTAGCGGACATGCCCATCATGAAGGGCGACGTGATTACGCGGGATGCGGTTCTTAACTGGTTTGCAACACACTATCCAAAGATCAAAGAAGGAACTGTTACTGCCCATCTGATCCGCTTGTCCGCCAACGCTCCAAGTCGAATCCATTACTCGCCAAAGCCGGGC
This sequence comes from Bryobacterales bacterium, assembly GCA_016789745.1. Taxonomy (GTDB): domain Bacteria; phylum Acidobacteriota; class Terriglobia; order Bryobacterales; family Bryobacteraceae; genus CADEFT01. The sequence goes on along the minus strand of JAEUQF010000107.1, from coordinate 8,872 downwards.
GAGGATGACCTGTTTTTCCAACTGGACAGCAGCCGGTTTCGATTGTACGACCCTGCGACAGATCCGCCGCCGATTGCTGCCGGCGCTAAGATCGGCGTGAAACCGGGAACTCTGCCGGTAGAGGATCCGCGGGACACCACGGAAGAAGAGGTAGGCAGTGCTCAGTTCGCCTATGAGTCGGATCTGCGCAACTATCTCTCGAAGAACCTACACATTCTGGAACCTGGGTTGCGGCTTTATGAGGAAGAAAGCATCACGGGGATCGAGTTTCCGGTAGGCGGACGGTTTATCGACATTCTGGCGAGGGATTCGCGCGGGGGCTACGTTGTGATTGAACTCAAGGTATCCCGTGGCTATGATCGCGTTGTTGGCCAACTACTGCGCTATATGGGGTGGATCTCGAAGAATCAGGCTGAGCCCGGGCAGAGTGTACGCGGGATGATTGTGGCGAGGGAGATCAGTCAGGACCTGATCCTGGCGTGCTCGGGACTTGCGGGGATCGGGTTATTTGAGTACGAGATGTCGGTGTCGGTGAAGGCAGTTGGTAGTTGAGTTCTTGTCTCCCGCCGTGTGTGTGGACTTCGCTTTGTGCGGTCAGCAGAGCGTCCGTGTGAGACCGGTTTCCGCAACTCGGCGGTGCGATGAAAGCGGGTGGACCCATGGCAAGCACGCCCTACGAACATTGCCAAGAAAGCAGTGGAGGCTCTTGGGCCTGCAGATTAACTTCGGCTGATTGCGGAACTGGCGACCCGACTGGCCGGCAAGGTGGATTGCCGGCAACGCAGTCTCATGGAACTGGAAGGTCTTGGACAGGAAGTGTGGCGGCGCATTGCAGTGGATGAGTACCTACGGCGGGAACGGGATTCGTGGAGCGTATAGAAACGTTGCGTTTGGGATGACGGTGGGGGGCATGTGGTGCAGGTCTATGATGGAAGGGTGAGGGAGACGCGAGTAGCGAAGTACCGCACGTTCGCCGAGGCGGATCGGGCGGACAAGGAGCGGTATCTGGAGATGACGCCGGAGCGGCGTTTGGAGATTGTGGCGGAGTTGCGGGCGATCGTGTACGGATGTCCTGATGATGAAACTGCACCCCGATTGGCGCGAGTTTATCGGATTATTAAACTCCCACGGAGTTGAGTATCTGCTGGTGGGGGCGCATGCGCGGGCGGTGCATGGCGTTCCGCGATCTACCGGGGATATCGACTTTTTTGTGAGGCCCAGTGTGGAGAACGCGCGACGGCTGATGGATTGCTTGCGGGCGTTCGGGTTCGGGGGAGCAGGGTTGTGTGAGGCGGATTTCGAGTTGCCGGACCAGATTGTGCAACTTGGGATTGAGCCGTATCGGATTGACCTGATTACGGGGATCAGCGGGGTGCCGTTCGAAGAAGCGTGGGCTGATCGGGTGGAGGCGATGGTGGATGGGCTGCCGGTGCCGGTGATCAGCCTGCGGGCGTACCGCAGGAACAAGGCGGCCGCGGGCCGGCCGAAGGATCTGGGAGATCTGGACGCACTGCCGGGTTAAGTCACCGAATCGCGGACGGGGCGCAGTCTGCGTTTAGGCTGTTGGGTGGGTGTGGGCTTTCGTTCCAGCGAATTTGGGATTTATTTTCTTATTAGTTTCAATGATTTGTGGTTTTGGTGGGGATTTGGGGCCGGGGGTGGTGTGTTATTCCGAGGGTGGAGGAAGACGCGGTTGATGGGAGTGACTTGGTTGCCTCGGGAGATGTGGGCGCCGGTTCCGGAGACGCCGGTGGAAGTGGATCCAGAGCCGGTGCGGGTGCCGGGGGTGCCTCGGGCGGAGGAGATGCTCTGGAAGGCGATCTCGCGGGACCGGGAGGTGCAGATGCGGGTGTTGGCGCTATTGGAGGAGTGCCGTCGTGAAGCAGCAAACAACAGTTGAAGTTGATCCCTGGGTGGAGTGCATGGGGCGGGTGGATGGAGCCTACTTTGCGCGGGAGCGGCTGGGGTTGCAGCCGGTCGGGGTACAGGACGAACTACTGTCGGGGCAGTGGGGGCGGGTGTTGTTGAACTGTAGCCGGCAGTGGGGGAAGTCGACGGTGACGGCGGCGAAAGCCGTGCACCGGGCGTATTACGAGCCTGAGTCGCTGGTGATGGTGGTGACGCCGGGGATCCGGCAGAGTGCCGAATTTCTGAAGAAGGCCGAGAGGTTTGTGCGGCGGCTGGGGTTGCCGGTGAAGCGGGATGCGCCGCATGAGGTGTCGCTGGTGTTTCCGAATGGGGCGCGGATCATTGGCCTGCCGGCGAATGAAGACAAAATCCGGGGATTTTCGGCGGTATCGCTGCTGTTGGTGGATGAGGCGTCCCGGGTGGAGAACTCGATGTATGACGCGGTGCGGCCGATGCTGGCGGTGGCGGATGGGGATTTGTGGCTGATGAGCACGCCGGCCGGGCAGGATGGGTTCTTCTGGCAGGAGTGGGCGTATGGTGGGCCGGGGTGGCACCGGGTGACGGGGATGGCGGCGGACAATCCGCGGATCAAGAAGAGCTTTCTGGCGGGGGAGCGGCGGTCGATGACGGCTCGGATGTACCAGCAAGAGTACGAATGTGCGTTCCTGGATGTGGATGGGGCGGTGATTGGGCGGCCGGCGGTGGAGCGGGCGGTGCGGACGGAAGTGAAAGCGCTGCGGGGGGATCCGTGGGGCGGCGAGCGTCCGTGGTTTGGCGGCGAGCCGGTGCGGCAGAGCGAGTTTTTCGTGGGGGTGGATTTAGGGCAGAAGGAAGACTATACGGCGATCGCGGTGCTGGAGCGGTTTCGGGAGGTGGTCGGTCCGCCGGACTGGAAGACGGGGGTGCGGCCGACGGAGATGCGGTATGACGTGCGGCATCTGGAGCGGGTGCCGCTGGGAACGGAGTATGGGGAGATTGTGGCGCGGATCGGGCGGATTGCGCGGTGCGGGGATCTGCGCGGGCGGGCGACGATTGTGGTGGACGCGACGGGCGTGGGGGCTCCGGTGCTGGAGTTGCTGCAGAAGGAGCCAATGGATTGCCGGGTGGTGCCGGTGGTGATCACGGGCGGGGAAAAGGTGACTCTGGATGGAAGCACGTACAAGGTGCCGCGGCAGGATCTGCTGAGCGGGGTGGTGGTGGGGATGGAGCAGCGGTGGCTGCGGGTGGCGCATGACTTGGTAGAGGGCGGGACGTTCACGAAGGAGATGGTGAATCTGCGGTCGGAGATTGGGTTGCGGGGGGAGAAGTGGGTCGGCCGATCGGGGAAGGTGCACGACGACCTGGTGTTTGCGGTGTCGCTGGCGTGCTGGTGGTCGCGGCGGCGGTAAGAAGCGGTGAGCCTGTGGGGGGCGAGCTCACCGCGGTCCCTCCTGTTGATTGATTGACGGTGCGCGTGGCGAACCCGCGGTCTCCCGGGACGGTCGTGGTTCTGTAAGCTGCGCGGGCGGTTAGCGGTGTGCGTGCGGCTGCGACGGCTTGGCGGGGAGCGGCTTGCCTCCGAACTTTTCGGGGTGCTTTTTGCCCACCTCGCACTTCAGGTGGTGTTCGTGATAGGGGCAATGTTCGTCGTGACGTTTGGGCTTGGTGTGGTCATAGCGGGCACACTCGGCGAGGATGGCCTCGGTCGTCATGAAGGGGAAGCGCAGCCAGAGGGGCTCATGCGACCGTTCGCACTTCAATTTGCAGACCCAGTTCTTCCACTGCGGATGGTGCGTTGTGCCGGGAATGACGTATTCGGAGCCGGCGGACCCGGCGGGGTAACGGGTGACGTAGGGATTGGTGGAGCAATGGCCGGCGCGGTCATGGCCGTAGATGGAGAAGTTGGGTCCCATCATCTGCGACAGTTCGTCGGCCCACCCGCCACGCACGCCGGCTGAGCAGGCGTACAGCAACAGCCGCGCGCCGGCGCCGGTGCTTTTGCGCAGTGCCGCGGCAAAGGCCTTCTTGCCGCCGTTGTCATAGCGGTAGATCTGAGCGGTCGCCAAGCCATAGGACAAGCCATGGCCAAAGTACGCCACCACTTCGAGATTCTGCCGCGATTCCAAAGTGGTCAGCAGGGCCTTAGCGCGCTCGGCGCCCTTCTTGTGGTTGTCGATGAACTGGATGTCCGTGATGCCGTGGTAGCGGGCGAATTCGGCGGCTTTCGGCCGGAAGGCTCCGGTGGCGTCATGGCCATGCGAATTGTGTTCCTGAACGAAGATGATGCCTCTCATGGGTTTGTGTTCTCCTCCGGGCCTTCAGGCCCTTTGCTCTCTCGCTTCGGGCAAGAAAGCGCAAGCAATCTTGAAAAATTGCCATCACCCTGTTAATTTTTTTTAGAAGCTTATGGCAGCGGGTGGGGGCAACCCAGGAAACGTCACGCAGTTGTTACGCCGTTGGAGCGGAGGCAACCGCGAGGTGCTAGAGGAGCTAGCCCCCTTGGTCTACAACGAACTGCGCAGTCTGGCGGCTTCCCGACTGGCCTTGGAGCGCGACGGTCACACGCTGCAACCGACAGCGCTTATCCATGAGGCTTATCTGCGTCTGGTGCAACTCGACTCCACTGATTGGCACAGCCGCTCGCATTTTTTCGCCGTCGCGTGCCGGCTGATGCGGCAGATTCTGGTGGACCATGCGCGGCGGTACCGCGCGGCTAAGCGTGGGGGCGGCCATCGCGTCACGCTCAACGAGGCCATCTCGTTTGCCTCCGAACGCGGTGGAATGCTGCTTGATCTGGACGAGGGTCTGCGAGAGTTGGAAAGCTTTGACGAGCGTAAGGCCAAGCTGATCGAGTTGAAGTATTTCGGCGGGCTGTCGAGCGAGGAGATTTCGCAAGCGATGGGCATCTCGGTTTCGACCATCATGCGCGAGAGCAGGCTGGCCGAAGCCTGGCTGCACAATTATCTTGGCCAAGGCGCGGCGCAGTGAACGCCGAACGCTGGCGTGAGATCGAGGCGCTGTTCTACCGGTTGGTGGACGCCCCGGCCGGCGAGCGGCAGGCGGTGCTGCGTGACGTCGCACCTGCTATTCGGGAAGAAGTCGAGAAACTGCTCGCGAGCGATGGGCGCGGCGGGACAACCGTCGCGGGAGCGGTTCGGGAAGGGGCAACGCTGCTGGAGGCCGCAGCCGATATCCGTTTCGGGCCCTGGCAGGCCTCCGAACGGATTGGCGAGGGCGGCATGGGCGTGGTTTATCGCGGCTTTCGTGCCGATCGCGCGTATGAGAAAGTAGTCGCGATCAAGGTGCTCCGGCTTGGCCTGGACACGGCGTACGCGCGCGAGCGATTCTTCCGCGAACGGCAGATTCTGGCGACGCTGGATCATCCCAGCATTGCCCGGCTTCTGGACGGCGGCGAGACCTCGGGCGGTGTGCCCTATCTGGTGCTGGATTATGTCAAGGGCGACAACATCGTCGGCTACGCCGAGCGGCGAAACCTGAACCGCGACGCGCGTCTGCGGCTGTTTTTACGGGTCTGTGAAGGTGTGCAGTTTGCTCATCGCAACCTGGTTATCCATCGCGATCTCAAGCCGGATAACATTCTGGTGGACGAAGAAGGGGCGCCGAAGCTGCTCGACTTCGGGATCGCCAAACTGGCCGATGCCGACGCCGATGTGACGCGCACGGCGATGCGTGCTTTGACACCGCAGTATGCGAGTCCGGAGCAGGTAAGGGGCGGGCCAATTACGACGGCTTCGGACGTGTATTCGCTGGGCGTTGTGCTCTACGAACTGCTGACCGGGCGCCAGCCTTATCGGGTATCCGCCACCACGCCGGGAGAGATGGAACGCGCGATCTGTGAGAGTGAACCGGCTCCGGCGGGGCTGGGCTCCGACCTGGACAACATTCTTCACATGGCGATGCGCAAAGAGCCGGAGCGCCGCTACGCCTCCGCGCAGGATCTCGCCAACGATATCGACCGGACGCTGCGGGATCTGCCGGTGCTGGCCCGCCCGGATACGATCCGCTACCGGGCTGGGAAGTTTGTGCGGCGCCACAAGCTGGCGCTGGCCGCTGGGGTGGCGGTGGCGGTGAGTCTCGGGGTGGGCGCGGGCGTGGCGATTCGCGAGGGGCGCCTGGCGCAGGAGCGGTTCCAAGAGGTACGCGGCCTGGCGCGGGCGGTGTTGTTCGATGTCCACGACGAGATTACGAAGGTGCCGGGATCGCTGAAAGCGCGGGAGAAGATCCTGGATGTCGCGCGGCAGTATCTGGACCGGCTGGCGGTTCGGGCGGGGAATGACGTTGGGTTGATCAGCGATCTGGCGCTGGCTTACCGCAAGGTGGGCGATGCGCTGGGAGGTGCGGGGACGGCGAATCTGGGCAAGCCTGCCGAGGCGCTGCAGAGCTATGAGAAGGCCCGCGATCTGTACCTGCGCGGGATCAAGCTGGACCGGAACCTGCGCAAGCCGCTCACCGATGTGTATCAACGGATCGGCAGGGTGCATCTGGGGCAGGACAACAGCGATGCGGCGCTGGTGAATCTCAAGGAATCGACGCGGCTGGCGGCGGAGCTGGTGAAGGAAGATCCGAAGTCGAAGCAGTTGGCGAAGGAAGCGTCGCGAGCGTGGCGGAGCATGGGTATCGTGTATGAAGACCGCGATGATTGGGAGCAGGCGGCGGCGTGCCATCGCCTGGCGCTGGAGTTACTAGCTCCGTTCGCCGCGGAGAAGGATGTGCGGATGTATCTGCACCTGAGCGAACTGGACTTGGGTGATGCCTCGATGGCGACGGGGGATCTGGCGGCCTCGAAGGCGCACTACGAGCGGTCGATCGCGGTCATCGAAGAGATGCGGCGCGAGACACCCGACGATCCGAGTACGCTTCGCGCCCGTCTGATGATGTATGACCGGCAGGCGCGATTTTACGACAATCTGAAACTCGGCTTTGACGATCCGGCCGGAGCGATGCCGTTGCGCGAAGCGGATCTGGCGGGGTGGATTGAGCTGCGCGCCAAGGATCCGGAGAATCTGGATAGCCAGTTGGGCGTAGCGGTGGGTCTTTATCTGCTGGCGCGTACGGTGGTGCGGCTGGATGCGAAGAAGGGGATGGAGCGGATCCGCGAGAGCCTGGCGTTGTTGGACGAACTGCAGCGGCAGCGGCCGAAGCATGGCCTGGTGGCGGCGCGGCGGCGCAATGGGTATCTGATTGCGGGTCAAGTGGCGGTGTACGCGCAGAATGGCGGCGCGGCGTTGGATTACCTGGCGAAGGCATGGCCGCTGTGGCGGGAGCACGTGGGAACGGCTCCGCATGGTTACAGCGAGCGGCTGGTGTTCGCGCTGCTGCACCAGACGGCGGCGCAGGCGTATGCGATGACGCGTCAATGGATAGAGGCGGAGCGGGAGTTGGCGAGCGCGCGAGAGTTTGTGGAGGGGCTTGCTGGGCGCGACGCCGCGATGTTTGAGGTGCTGCATCCGGTGGCGCGCGTTTACGAGGAGTCGGCTGAGCTTGCGATGCAGGTAAAGCAACGAGAGAAGGCGGTGGAATGGCAACGGAAGGCGGTGGCAGTGTGGGGCCGGTGGGGGAAGCCGAACGGGCACGTTGCGGAGCGGCGTAAGGCGGCGGAAGGGCGACTGCAGGGATTGCTTGCGGCGCGATAGGGGGCAGACTATCGCTCGCCCCTCCTTCCGTCGAGGCTTCGGACAAGCCAGACGCCAAGAAGCCGCGAGCATGGGGTGGTGATTTAGCGAAGCGGTGCGGGCGCGACAGATCAGGCGGGGATTTTCAGGACATTTTGGAGGTAATTCAGGCTCATGCGGGCGCTTTCCTTGCAGGGGCGGAAGGGGGAGGTGTCGAGTTCGACGGTGAGGAAGCCGCGCCAGTTGATTTTATCGAGGTGGGCTTTGAGGGCGGGGAAGTCGACGCCGCCTTCGCCGAGGGGGAAGAAGGGCGGGTTCTTCATCATGTCGGGGCGGTCGAGGCGGGACTTGGCTCCGCCGCGGTTTTCCTTGGCGGTGTCCTTCATGTGGAATTCGACGATGCGGTGGCCGAGTTCGCGGGCGAGGGCGACGGGGTCGATGCCGGCCATGGTGATGTGCCCGGTGTCGAGGACGAAGCCGACGTTATCGGTGGTGGTGTGGCCCATCATGTAGTCGATCTCTTTGCGGTTTTCGAATTGGTTCCACATGTGGGCGTGGATGGCGAGGCGGATGCCGATGGCTTTGAGTTGTTTGCCGGTTTCTTCGCAGGCGACGGCCATGTGGTTGAGGTCTTCGGGGGTGGTGCCGGTGGGGCGGCGAGGGCCGAGGTTGATCTTGAGGTGGCGGCAGCCGAAGTTCTTGATGAACTTGCCGAGGCGGACGTGGTCGGCGATCAACTGCTTGTGTTTGGAGGGGTCCTGGAAGTTGGTCTCCATGGGGGCGCCGTTGGAGATGGTGACGAACTTGACGCCGATTTCATCGATCTTTTTTTGGAGGGCGGCGGGGTTGTCGTAGTAGTCCTTGGCGAAGTAGTGGATGAAGGTTTCGACGTAGCGGTAGCCGACTTCTCGGGCCTCTTTGAAGGAGAGGAAGACGTCGTTCTCCCAGCCGCCGCGGGTGTTGGTGGTGATGCCGATGGTGTAGCGGGGGTCGGCGGCGAGGCTGGAGGCGGCGAGGGCGGGGAGGAGGGAGAAGGCGCGGCGGGTGAGCATGCGGGGGATTGTATCAGGGATTGGTGGGTGGTTGGCGCGGCGTTTCGAGGTTGAGTGCTCCGTCCCCGAAATTATTTGGCACGGTTTGGAGGGGTGCTCGCCCTCTTAGGTACCGAGATGCCATACAAGCCGAAGAGTGCCGCGTTCACGAATGACATGGTGGAGGATACCGACCACGTTGGATACCTGCTTACCGAGTTTGAGCCTCTGGAGCCAGACCCGGACTACTCGTTCGATGGGCGGAAGATGCCGTCGAAGGATGCGTGGCCGATTGTGGAGATCCGCTCGGGTCCGGTAATC
>JAEUQF010000083.1 GCA_016789745.1 Bryobacterales bacterium | reverse complement strand
TCGCGGCTGGCGGTGAGCGAGAACAGCGAGCGGTTCATGTCGAGCAGGCGGCTGTTCAGCGTACGCGAATCGGTGTCGGAGGTGACCGCACCGGAGTGGCAGGCATCGGTGAGCATCACCTTCCACTTGCCCTTTATCTTGCTGCCGAAGGCCGCGCCGAGTTGTTCGGTGGAATAGCCGGTGCCGGCGGGGTTCTTCGGATCGAAGTCGGTGGGCGCAAGGTAGACCTTGCCGCTGTAGACGAAACCGTGGCCGGCGTAGTAGATCAGCACACGGTCGTTCTCGTTCGTGACCGACGGCAGCCAGTTTTCGAGCTCATTTTTGATGTTCGCGAGCGTGGCTTTGGCGCCGGTGAGTTTGCGGACGTTCTCGGCTTTGAAGTTACCGCCTTCGCGGCTGATCAGGATGGAGTAAACCGCATCGGCGTCGCGTTCGGTGAACTTAAGCTGGAGCTTCGAATCGAGCTTAGGATATTGTGAGACGCCAATCACCAGGGCATAACTGCGCGGCACGGTAACCGCGCCGGAGGCAGGCTTGTCGATGGTCTCATCGACTTCGTACTTGAGGTCGCGGGCGGTCTTCTTTTGCGACGGTGGCGTCTGGCCGGAAGCGAGACTAATCGCAAGCAGCGCGAACAGAAGGGAACGAAAGATCATGTCGTGTCTCACTTGTGGGCTAACCGGAATTCGAAGGTGACAGGGCCGCCGAGCGGCGCCGGCGACGAGAGCAGCGCGGCATTACGCTGCTTGCGGATGATGAGTTCGGGGCCCGTAGCCTGCCCGCCGCGCGGCTTGAGATTAGCCGGCAACTTGTCGGGATCGGCGTTGGCGGCGCCGGCCGAACTATCGACGCACTCCCCGCGAGCGCGCATGATGGCGTCGTCACAACGGGGCGTGAGCGAGTGGCGCGCGGGAGTCGGCGGCGGCGGCGGAAGCGGCTTGTAGCTGGAGCCCGAAGTGACTTCCACGGGCATCACGGTGAAGTAGATCACGTCATGGCCGGGAGGTCCTGCCACGCGAAAGGCCCCATCGGTGGCCGGCACAATGTATTCCCTATCGGGGTCGACGCGGTTCGCCGTACCGGTTTCCGCTGAAGGAAACAACTGCATGTAGGTCCCGGCGGTTCCGTGATTCATCACGTACAGGAAGCCGCCGAAGTTGGTTTTATAGCGGAATCGAACGCGATCCCCGCTATCGAAGATGAGGCCAGGATCGACGGCGCGCCAGGCGTTGTTCACGCGCCGTTCGATGGTCAGTTCAATCCGCTGCGCTCCATTGCTGAGCGTTTTCGACTGCGCGGACAGGCATCCGGCAGCGAGGAGGACGAGCACCGGCAGACGTTTCACGGCAGGGCTCCTTTTCCTTAGTCGTGGTTGATGCGGATATCGGCCACCAGGCGCGCGTCCGGTGCGCCGCTCTTTTCGACAACATAGGCGGCGGTTTCCTTGCGATGCGTGGTGCGATCTTCCACCTTATCGTCCACCTTTTCGAAAACCAGGTCGCGGGCCATCATCTGGTTGCGCAGCCGGCCAATGAGTCTGTCGTCCACTTCGGTGCGGGCGGCGTAGATGAGGCGCGGGGGATCGGCTTTCTTGTTCTCGGGAGTCTTGGCGGGAGTGGTGGCGCCGCCGGGCTTATTCAGGTCGTAGATGAGGCTGTCGAGATCGGCGACCGGCTTGCGGGACAGCACCAGGAAGAGGCGTTCTTCTCCCTTGCGGTCATCCAGCGTCCACTGGCCGCGGCGATTGGGGAGAATCTCTTCGGCATTGGCGTCGATGCGATTATCGCCGCCGTTGATGTCTTTGGATGGGAACAGAACATCCCAATTGCCGCTGGAGCCTTTCGCCACGATGTAGAGATACGCGGCTTCGTTGCTCTCCACGCGTACCCGAAGCTTGTCGCCGGAGTGGAAGGTGGTGTCGGGGTTGACTTCGTTCCAGTCGCCGGAGGGGTCGCGCTTCAGGATAGAGTAACGAAGACCAAGGGGGCGGGGCCCCGAATAGCTGGCCGAGACGATCTGGATGGCCGGTTCGCCGGAGGGGGCGGAAAATTGCGGTGGCCTCACCACGGGCGGGGCGCCGCCGGAGGCCGAGGCCTTCGCTTTCGGCTGTGACTTCGCAACCTGGACCGGCGGCGTGGTTGACTTATTGCTGGTGGGCGCTTTGGGCTTGCCCTGCGGCGGCTCGTTGCGGGTAATGGTGGCCCCGGTTGGGACGAAGAACAGTTCGCGCGCGGTCAACTGCTTGGAAGACTGGGCGGAACAGGTAGCAACAGCGGCTACCGCGAATACGGCTCCCCAGGTTTTGTACATGGCTCTATCCACAACTATACAGGTGCAAAAGAGCGCGCAAAACCGTCATGTTGCGGTGCGGAGCGGCCAGAGGGCCGCCCCGTTCGCGTGAACGACTACCCCACCATAAGAGGGGTTACTGTTTGATGATCTGGCCGTCGCGCTTTCTCACTTCGCCCCAGCCGCCGTTGAGCGTCTTCTTTTCACCGCGTTCGCCGTAGCCGAAGGGATACTTGGCCGCGGCCTTCTCATCCACTTCGATGCCCCAGCCGGGAGCGTCGTTGGGATAGAGATAGCCGTCCTTCATGACCGGGCAGCCCTTGAACACTTCCTGCACCTGTTCGTTGAAGGGTGAGTATTCCTGGACGCCGAAGTTGTAGCTGACCACGTCGAGCGTGGCGTTGGCGGCGTGCCCGATGGGCGAAACGTCGCCGGGCCCGTGCCAGGCGGTCCGGACTGCGAAGGGCTCGGCCATGATGGCCATCTTCCGGCACGGGGTAAAGCCACCGGCTTGGGAGACGTGAACACGGATGTAGTCGATCAGCCGCTCGGAAATGAGCGGCGACCATTCGTGCGGGCTATTGAAGAGTTCGCCCATGGCAAGCGGAGTGGCGCACTGGTTTCGATAAAGCCGGAACCAGGCAATGTCTTCGGGAGAAACCGGGTCTTCCAGGAAGAACAGCTTGAATTTCTCGACGTCCTTACAGAACTGCAGCGCCTGCGTGGGGTGAATGCGCTCGTGGGTGTCGTGGCAGAGTTCGACCTCCTCGCCCAACTGCTTGCGGCACTCTTCAAACAGCTTAAGGGCGCGGCGGATGTAGGCGGCGGGTTCAAAGACCGGGCCGCGATGCAGGGCCTGGGCGCCGGTACCAGCGCCGCGAGCGCCATAGCCGGCCATGCCGGGCACGCCTACCTGCACGCGGATGTGGCGAAAACCGCGCGACATATATTGTTTCGCGCTGTCGATGACTTCCTGAATCTCGCCGCCGCTGGCGTGACCGTAGCAATCGGCGGCTTCGCGGACCTTACCGCCCACCAATTGATAGACGGGCATGTTGGCCTGGCGGCCCTTGATATCCCACAGCGCCTGATCGACGCCGGAAATGGCATTGTTGAGGACCGGGCCGTTGCGCCAGTAGGAGGAGTTATACATGGCCTGCCAGAGATCATCGATGCGGTCCGCCTGCTTGCCGATCAGAAACGGCTTCAGGTAGCGCTCGACCGCCATCACGACAAGGTCTGCACGCTGCGTGAAGGTAGCGCAGCCGTAGCCGTACAGACCGGCCTGGTCGGTGACCACCTTGACCACCGGGAGGCGGAGACCGGCGGGTGCGGACTGGATCACCTGGACGTCCTTGATCTTCGGGGACGGCACGCCGCGATTGGCGCGATTCACGGCCTCCTGGGCAGCGGCTTCCCGCTTGGACAACAGAGTCGCGCCACTGGCGGCAGTGGCCATTTTGAGCAGGTTTCGGCGGTTCATAGGAACTACCTACTCTACTACTCCAGGGCTGTTAATGGGGAGGGTGGATGCCGTGGCGAAAGGGATCGGCCGGATCCAGCAGGAGCGTGGATTCGGCACAGATGTAAGCACGGCCGCGGATGAGCGGGGCGATGCGATTCTCCCCCAGTGGTTGGTAGCTGCCGTGGAACGCCGTACCGAGAATGCCTTCCTGGATCCAGACGTCGCCCGGCGCAAGTTTGCCTTCCGCCGCCAGGCAGGCGAGTTTGGCGCTGGTACCGGTGCCGCAGGGCGAACGGTCATAGGCGAGTCCGGGGCAGAGCACGAAGTTGCGCCCGTGGCCGCCGGCAAGCGGGGGACCGGTTAACTCGATGTGGTCGATTTCGGCGCCGTTCTCGCCGGCAATGCCGTGCACCGGCAGATACTCACGAATCTTGGCGGTGAGATCCATGAGTTCCCGAATGCTGGCGAGTTCCAGGTTCAGGCCGTGGTCGGAACAGAGGAAGAACCAGTTCCCGCCCCAGGCGACGTCCCCGTGCAGAGTGCCGTAGCGCGGCAGATTCAGGGAGACGTGGGCCTGATAACGATAGCTGGGGACGTTGGTGATGGAGACGTCGCCATCGGGATAGAGTGTGACGGTGACGGGTCCGACAGGCGTCTCCAATCTATGCTTGCCTGGCCCGATACGGCCCAGGTGCGCGAGCGTGGCGACTACGCCGATCATGCCGTGCCCGCACATGCCGAGGTAACCGACATTGTTGAAGAAGACGACGCCGGCCGCAGCGCTCGGGTCGACCGGTGGAGCGAGGAGTGCGCCGACAAGGACGTCGGAACCACGCGGCTCATTGACCACTGCGGAGCGGAGCCAGTCGTGATCCTGCTGCAGCCTGTTGCGGAGTTCGACCATGGAACCCGGTTCCAGGGCGGGCGCGCCATGGATGACCACCCGGGTGGGTTCGCCAGCGGTGTGCGAGTCGACAACCTGAATCCGCATCATGCCTTTGGAAAGTCCTCCAGAGTGGTGAGTTTGCGCGCTTGCGCGAGATGGCGGCGGCCGTGAGCGGCCATGGTGAGGAACGCCGCGCCAAGAGACAGCCGGATGTTGGCCGATGCCGGCGACGCAATGCGGATTCCGGCCAGATCCAGGCCATCGGCCTTACCGGCAAGTTGCTGCAGGGTGAGATTACCGGTCAGGTACTGCTGGAGCGCCGAGCGCGGCACGTCCCGAGGTTGCGGCGCGGGCCGGAACATCTCCGGGGCAGAGAATCGCATATACACAGGAGGAGCAATGGCCCAGATAAACAGTCGGTCAAGCCAGCTATAGCGGAACGGGCCGGGAGAGGTAAGGTTCTGCGCGCGGCCGGACTGGATGGCGGCCTGGATCTTCTCGGCATAGAGCCGGTCCGTGATGGCCAGGTGGTCGAAGCACTGGCCGATCGACCATGCCGAGGGGGCGGGACGCCAGTTCCACTGGACGTCGGAAAGCGGCGCGGCAAGAGCTTCAGCATCGTGCCGAACGGTCTCAAGTTCCGTGCGGAGGCGGTCAGATTCAGTGGGCATAGGCTGCTGCTCTATAGATGCGGCAAGAGAGGCGATCGTGGCGCCCCAACCGCCGGCCTCGGCCGGCGCGTCAGAAAAAGAGATAACAAATGGTGTACGGGACAGAACGTTGCGAACCATCTCGCGCTGCACGCCGATGCCGCGGCCGTGGATAATGCGGACGGCTGGGAACTGGCGAAGGTGCACTTGTTCGAGCCAGGCTTCCAGAACGGGTTTCGCATCGCGGGGCGGGATGGAGTGGAGGTCGAGGATATCCCCGATGGGGAGCTCCCAAGGGGTATCAGGGGAGGGGTCGGGAGGGCTATTTAACGGATTCATTCTATTCCAACACCAGCCGATTTCCGATAGCCTGTATATGTCTTCGGAGCGTGAACCGGCCTCTCCCCTAAGTGTAATGCTCAGTTTGAGTGTCATCTTCCCCTAGGGAGGGTTCATTTTTCGGGTTCGCTGCTACTATGGAGACGGTTCAGAGCCACCAGACTTATATGCGATGCCTGTACTGTCGCAAGCAAATCGGGACCGTTCGGAGGCTGTTCGACCGTGAGTTTTGCTCTTCGGAGCACCGCAAACGGTTTCACACGTCGAGCGCGCGAGCTTTGCGCGACGCCGGCGAACTCATTGGCAGTGAGTACGACGACTACCTCGCGGTCCTGCAACAGCCCAAGAAGGGGAAAGCCGGGGCGAAGTTCGGAATCTTTACGGCAGCATCAGTGGGGCTCATCATCGGCTTGAGCTTCTGGATTGTGCCGTCGAGTCCGGTTCCGTCCCCGACTGCCGAACTCCGCTACGAGGTGACGGCGAATCCGCTTGGTCAGAAACTGCGGTCGTACCTCACCGAAACCTCGCGCATCAATCTGAAGCACGACTTCAGCATGGGTGCGAGCGAATGGGTCGGCAATGCCAGCGCAAAGGCGATGGCGGCCGGGGGCGCCCTCCAGACAGGAGGACTGCGTCTGTGGAAGCCAACGCTACAGCTATCGGATTACCAATTCGATTTCCAGACCTCGATTCAGAAAAAGGCAGTGGGCTGGGCATACCGCGCAGGAGATGACCGTAACTACTACGGGACGAAACTGGCACTGGTGGGCAAGTCCGGCGGCCGGTCGGAGATTGAACGCTTCGTGGTGCAGCGTGGAAACGAGTTGGAGCGGGTGCGGTTACCGATCCCGGTATCCATTCGGCCAGACACGCTCTACAGGGTGAAGATGCGAATCAAAGGCGACAGCTTCGTGACGCTGGTGGATAACCAAGTCATCGACTCGTGGCGAGACCGGCGTTTCCGCTACGGCGGCGTGGGGTTTTTCTCCGACAAAGGCGAGCAGGCCAGCGTGCGCTGGGTGAGTCTGTCGGAGCCCGGCGGCTTCTTCAGCCGGCTGTTTACCGGAGTGATCCTGAACCCGCTGCAGATGCTCGCATTCTCCGCTCCTTCGGATTCGGGGCTGGCATCGGTGAGTTCGGGGCATTATATGGCCTTGATGGTGCCGGTGCCCGTGGTTCCCGAGTAACCCTTATCGGGCATCTCTTCAGCGTGGGCGTTCCGCGCCGGATAATCTCATAAAGGGTCCCGACGAACCATTGGGCAGGATGGTGGTATCGTCAGTGAGCGCTTTCCCCAGTTGATCCTGGGTCAATTCGCGGGCACCGCGAAGATTGGCTCCCCGCAAATCCGTGGTAAACAGGATGGCACCGCCGAAGCGCGAGCCAGCCAGGTTCGCCTCAGAAAAGTTAGCGCCTTTCAGATTGGCTTCCCGAAAGTCACACCCGGGGAGCGTGGCGCGGCCAAAGTCCGAGCGGGATAGATCAGCCTTGGCGAAACGGGAGTCCGTCAAATCGGCACGGCGGAAGTCGCAGTCAAGGGCGCGGGCGCCGCCGAAGTTCGCCTCATCGAGTTTTGCCGACGAGAAGCGGCACATCTGGATGCGGGCCTGATAAAACTGGGCGCCGGTGGACTCGAACTCCCGGAACTGGGCGTTGGTGAGCCGGGCCTGATGGAAGGCGACTTTATCCCCTTGCGACAGGCTGAGGTCACAAGAGTCAATCAGGGCATCGAGGAAACGCGCACCGCGAAGAAAGCCTTTGCGGAGCATGGTGTTGACCAGGCGCGCTTCGCACAGATTGGCTTCCGCCAGCCAGGCCATGTCCAGGGCCGCCCCGCTCAAGTCGGCCCCCGTCAGGTCCGCGCTGCCGAGCAGCGCCTTGCGGAGATCGCAGTTGGTGAGCAGAGCGCCGGAAAGATCGCTGCCCGAAAGGTCCGCCTCCAGCAGGTACGTGCCCACCAGGGAGGCGCGGCTCAGGTTGGCGCGTTCCAGTTTCTGTTCATTGAGGGTCAAGCCGCTCAAGTCCGCCCGTTCGCCGCCCTCGCGCTTTTCGAGCCAGAAGCGATGCCTGTCGAGCACCTTGTGCAACACCTGTTCCGTGGCAACCATAGATGAAAGTCCCTCGATAGCGATCCAGCGCTACCCTAACTCTCATCGGCCAGGAATACAGAGTGTCTTAGTCTGCTTCCGGTAAAGGTGACGGTTCGGCACGCCACCGCTCCAACCAGGCGCGAATCTCGGCCCAACGCGTGCGGGCGGTAGACAGGCCCACCATCAGACCGATCACCACCGCCGCCAGAGCCACCGTCTGCGCAGTATTGAGCGAGTCCTTCCAGTAGCCCAGCCAACGCCCGTAGACGAGTTCGGTGTGGACCCAGTACACCAGCAGCGACGTGGTACCGAGTTGGCGCACCCAACTCCACCCCGTCTGGTACTTGTTCCACAGGAAAGCAAAGCCGGTGAGCAGGAGAATGACGCCAAGCTTGATAAATATCAGCGCCGGACTGTTCAGCCAGAAATCCGACTTGCTGTAGAGCGAGTAGGGGATGTTGGCGAAATACTGGCCGGTGA
>JAEUQF010000060.1 GCA_016789745.1 Bryobacterales bacterium | reverse complement strand
CCTCGGACACCTCGCCCGACCGCGACCGGATCTCGGTCAACGCCGACCGCAGATCCTCCACCGCCCGGTTCAAGGATGCCGCCATCTGGCCCACCTCGTCTTTCGAGTGCGTGTCCAGGTGCACCGTAAAGTCACCCTCGGCCACCCGTCCCAGCACCGCCGCCGCCTCCTTCAGCGGATTCGAGATAATCCGCCCCAGGCTCAACGCCAGCACCAATGCCAGCACCAACGCCCCCACCGTGGTGGCCAGCATCGCCACCCGCGCCGCCTCGTACGTCTGCTTGGCCTCGGCCGCCGACTTCTGCATCAGCTCCAGCTTGGCCGCCTCCTGCTCATCGAGAGCCGCTTCAATCTGGTCCGCGATCGCCCGGATGTCCTTCAGTCCGGCCTTCGCCTCGGCATCCTTGCCCGCCAGCGCCATCGCAACCACCCGGTCCTGCTTCGGATTCAGCTCCTCAAAGCGCCGCCGCAGCGCCGCCGTCTTTTCCCGGTTTGCCGCAATCGTGATGTTCTTCTCATACGCCGCGATGTTGGTCGCAAAACCCTCGCGGAAGCGCACCAGGTCCGACATCCGCTGCCGGATGTCCGCCTCGTTGTCGTCCAATATCGCGTTCCGGACCGCACGCGAGCCCTTGATGAGATAGACATTGGCATCCTTGACGGCGTTCATCCCCAGCGCATGCGTCTCATAAAGTACGGTCATCGCCGAATCAATGCGCTGCATTCCCTGCACACCGGCCGCCGCCACCGCGATCAACATCGCGATAACCAGCCCGAAGCCAAGCAACAGCTTGGTGGCTGTCAGACGATCGCGAAACCACTGCATGATCCTGTTCTCCCTTTCTTAATCCAACACTCCAGCCAAGCTCCGCCCGCCGCCAATGGCGATCAACCCCGCCACGTCCAGAATCAGCGCCGCGCGCCCATCCCCAAGGATGGTGGCGCCCATCACGCCGTCTACTTTGCGGAAATGAGCTTCGAGACTCTTTACCACCACCTGCTGTTGACCCAGCAGATCGTCCACCAGCAGCGCAAACCGCCGGTTATCCTGGTCGAGAATCACCACCGACGCCGCCGTCGGATCTTCCTCGGCCCCTTCCAACCCGAACATCCGGTGCAGCCGCAGCAGCGGCAGCGCCTGTCCGCGTACCATCACCACCTCGCCCCCACCGCCCACCTGCCGCAACTCCTGCGGTCGCGGCCGGATCGACTCGGCAATCGAGATCAGCGGCAGAATGAAGACCTCCGTCCCCACCCGCACCAGCAGACCGTCCAGGATTGCCAGCGTCAGCGGCAGCTTGATGCGGAACACCGACCCGCGGCCGTGCCGGCTGTGTACCGTCACCGTCCCGCTCATCGCCTCCACGTTCCGCCGCACTACGTCCATCCCCACGCCGCGTCCGGAAACATCGGTCACCTTCTCGGCTGTCGAGAAGCCCGGCCGGAAGATCAGCCCCTGGATCTCCTCTTCGCTCAGGTTTTCGCCCGCCGTCACCAGGCCGCGCTCGATCGCCTTGGCCCGGATCCGGTCCAGGTTCAAGCCCTTCCCGTCGTCGGCCACCTCCACGATCACGTTGCCGCTCTCATGATGCGCGGTCAGCCGCACTACGCCCTGCTCCGGCTTGCCGGCATCCTTGCGGTCGGCCGGCCGCTCAATGCCGTGGTCGACGGCATTCCGCACCAGGTGGGTTAACGGATCCGCCAAACGCTCGATCACGCCCTTATCCAGTTCCGTCTCTTCGCCCCCGGTTTCGAGCGCGATGCGCTTGCCGGTCTGCGCCGCCAGGTCCCGCACCAGCCGCGGAAAGCGGCTGAACACCCCGGCCAGCGGCTGCATGCGCACCGCCATCACCCGTTCCTGCAGCTCGCGCGTGTTGCGCTCCAGGTTCACGAACGCCTCGCGCATCTCCGCCAGCCGCTCCATCGTGAAATGCTCCAGAATCTGGCTCGCCACCGATTGCGCGATCACCAGTTCACCCACCAGGTCGACGAGTTTGTCCACCTTGGCCGTCGCCACGCGCACCGTAGGCGAATCCACCGGCTGGCCCGGCGGCACGGCTTGCGCTGCCACCGGAACCGCCGCCGCGGCCGGGGCCGTTTCCAATGCCGCCGCCGGCGATGTGTCCTCGATCTTGATCTCGGCCCCGTCTTCGACAAACGCAAACAGGTCGCGGATCTCGTCGTCACCGCGGTCGGTTGCCAGATGCGCCGTCCAGCGCAGGTAACAGCGCGAGACATCGAGCGCATCGAGATGCGGCAGGCCCGACACATACGTCGCGGCGGTGTAGCCGCTGCCGGCTTCGGCCAGGTCCCGCAGCACAAACAGCGGATCCATCCCTGTCGTGAAGATCCCCGGCTCCGGCGTGAAGTGGACCTCCAGGTTCCGTGTCCGCCGTTCCTCGCCTTTGGCCGCGCTGGCCGCCACGGCCGCCGCCGTCACCGCTCCGCCGCGCGCCGCATCAATCTCACCGAGCAGCGCCGTCGCCGCCGCGCTCAACCCGCCGCTCTCCGGACCACCCTCCGATTTGGCCGCCGCCACCAGCGATTGCAGCAGGTCACTGGCCCGCAACAGCAGTCCGGTCAGCACCGCCGTATTCCGCACCCGGGCCGAGCGCATATCGTCCAGCAGGCTTTCAAAGCCGTGGGCAAATCGCACCACTTCGTCAAAGCCGAACATCGCCGCGCTGCCTTTGATCGAATGCACGGCGCGGAAGATGGCGTGCATCCGTTCGGAGTCTTCCGGATGCGCTTCCAACTCGAGCAGCAGCGTTTCCATCGCCGCCAGATGATCGGCCGACTCTTCAAAGAAGACGTCTTTAAACTCGCTCAGGTCAATCGACATCGCGTTCTTCTTTCTTCCGGGGGCTCGCGCCCGCCTACGGCAGCACGCGCCCGATCACTTCCACCAGCCGCGCCGGATCGAACGGCTTCACGATCCATCCGGTCGCGCCTGCCGCCTTTCCCTGCATCTTTTTATCGCCACTGCTTTCGGTAGTCAGCATCAGCACCGGCGTGTAGCGCGCCTGGTCAAGTGACCGCACCTGGCGGATAAACTCGATGCCGTCCATCACCGGCATATTCAGATCGGTGATAATCAGGTCGACACGCTTGCCGCTGCGTCCGGCTCCGTCCAACTGCTTCAGCCCTTCGGCTCCGTTGCCGGCCTCGATCGTCTGAAATCCGGCGCGGCTCAAGGTGTGGCACACCATCTGCCGCATCGAGATCGAATCGTCAACCACGAGCGCCGTTCGCGACACTGTCCTGTTCCTCCACTGCTTCCCGCTTCTTCCCCGTCTTTGCTTTCGCCTTGGCCGCCGTCGCCATCCGATCCAGCCCGCACACCCCCAGCATCTTTCTAACGCTTTCCGGTGCCGGCCCGGGCTCCAGCTTGCGCCCGGTCAGTTTCAGATCCGCCTCCAGCGCCAGCAGCACCTGCAGCGCCGCCGCGCTTACCCCTTCAGCCCCCCGCCAGTCCAGCCTTACGGCCTCCTCTGGTGAGGCCAGCGCCTCCCGTGCCAGTTCCAGCAGTCCGGCCGCCTGCGCCAGCCCGAGCGGGCCGCTCAGGCGGAGCGTGGCACAACGTTCCGCCGTGGCCTTGGAAGACGTATCGATCATCACACTATCCTCATCGGCAGAGGCGGAGGGATTTCCGGTTGGATTGGCCGATATGGTTTGCGAATGGGTAACGAGCGCTGGTCCAATACGTCTCCCACCGCCCCGAGTCACACTGTAGGGCTACTTAATAAAATCAGCGGTGCCTGTCATCAAAAACTACGTTCCATCTGTGAGGCAGCCTTCGCTGGTCCCTCCAGCCGGAAGAATCAGGCCCGTTTGCGCGCGAGCCTCCACCCGGTTGCCTCGCTGGCCCGCGATTCCGAGAATCTTTTCTTAGAGCTTGGCAAGATCCTGCCGGAACTGGCGCGCGCCGGCGACCACCTTCATGCCGGCAGCCGCAACATGGCCGAGCATCTTAAAGAGGATGGCCTCGCTGCCCGCCAGTTCTCCGACACCCGCGCCCGGCTGTTGGCCGTGCTCCACACGCAGCAGGAGGCAAGCGAGGCCGAAACAAGCCTGGTCGAATCCATCTCGGACTCGCAACAGCAACTGCGTCAGATGCGCGAGACCGAAGCACGCCTGCGCGAACTGATGGTCCTGCTGCGCGTCATCCAGATCCTGTTCCGCACCGAATCGGCCGCACTCGACGATAACGTCCGGGCCTTTTTCTGGGGCCTCAGCGATAACATCCAGACGCTGGAAACGCGCATGAAGCAGACCTTTGAGGAGCGTTTTGAAAAGGTGGGCGCGGCCGCCGCCGGCTTCACCCAAGTCATTGCCCAGACCCAGCAGCAGGCCCAGCAGCGCGCCCTCCAGGCCGCGGCCATGAACGCCAGCCTTGATCGTTCGCTCGCCCGCATGGAGTCACAACTGGCCGAAAACGCCGCTCGTGAGCACGAGGCTTCGGCCGTCAGCGCGCGCATCGCCGAACTCGGCTCACAGTTGATCGTCGCCCTCCAGACCCACGACATCGTCAGCCAGAAGCTCCAGCACCTGATCGAAGGCGTCGAACTGGCCGCCGCCAGCTCCAATCCTGGGGCCCTGCGGGATTTCGTGGCCATCGCCGCCGCGCAGATCGCCGCCGTTAACGAAGAACTCGAGCAGGTGGAGCGCCTGGTCCGGCAGTCGGCCGCCGAAATCGCCGGCGCCAGCGGCTCGAATCTCGAAGGCTGCGTGATTGTCTCCGGGTTTGAGGCCGCGCACGCCTCCGCTGGTGACCTCATGGCCCAACTGGCCGCCACTCGCGAACAAACGCTGGACTTCCTGCGCCTGGCCGAACAGGACACCTCGCAGACGCTCGCCACCGTCAAGCCGCTCGAAGCCGCCATCTCCGGCCTGAATCAGGTGATGTCGGCCATCTCGCGCCAGATCGGCATGGTCGCCCTCAACGCCCAGATCATGGCGGTACACAATGGCGAGGGCACCGCGCTCGAACTGCTCGCCGCCCGCGCCACCGAGATCTCGCGCCTTACCGAGGAACTCGGCGTCAGCCTCGCCGAAACCTCGGCCGCCATTGCCGGCTCGGTGCACACGGCTGCCGCGCAGTTGTCCCTGATTGACGAGCGCTTCCGCTCCGGTCGCCTCACGCTCGAACAGGACGAGGCCGCGCATCGCACTCTGGTGGCGGATTCCAGCGGCCAGCGCGACCAGTGGCTGCGCGACCTTGGCGCCGCCGTCGAGCACATCCGCTCGCTATCCGGGTGCGCCCTCGATCAGGTGGACCGTTTTGCCGCGCCGCGCCGCAGCCTCGCTTCGGTGGAAGAAGGACTGCGTGCCCTGCTCGCCCAATTGCAGCCTGCCGGCGCCGCGCCCGTCGCCGCCTGCCAGCAGACACTCACCGCACTCGAACAGCGCTACACCATGGCTTCGGAGCGCTCCATTCACCACCAGGCTCTGCGAGGTTCCGGCGATTCGCCCTCGCCCCCGGCTGCGCCCGCCCCGGCGGCCGCCGAAGACCTGCAACCCGGCGACATCGAGCTGTTCTAAACGCCGCCCCGGCTTACGGCGCGGCCTTGTACTCCAGCACCTGCCCATCGGCCAGCAACCGCTTCCGCAACTGCTCATACGGCACATCCTGCACGGCGATCTTCTGCTCGATCGCCATCGCCGCGGCCGTTGCCGCCGACTGGCCCAGAATCATGAACACCGGCTCCATGCGAATCGACCCGTAAGCAATGTGCGAACTCGACACGCACACCGGCACCAGCAGATTCGCCACCTTGCCCTTCTTCGGCACCAGTGATCCATAGGCGATCTGGTACGGCCCGTTCGTACTCACGCCAATATCGCCCTCGTTCTGCACATGCCCTTCCGGCGTGATGTAGCGCTGGATGTTGTGCGAGTCGATGCCGTAGGAGCCCATGCCCACCGATTCCGGCGTCGGCCGTTTCTTCGTCAGTTCGTTCTCGGTCATCACGTACTGGCCGATCAGCCGCCGCGCCTCGCGCACATAGATCTGGTGCGGCCAGTTGCCGTTGTCGGTGAACTCGTCTTTCGCCAGTCCCCACTCCGCCACGGCGTTGCGCACATCGGCCGGCATGCGCGGATCATTGGCCATGAAATACAGCAGACCCTGCTGATACGTAACATGCTCGGCGATGATCTCCTTGCGGCGATCGTAGCTGGCCTCCGGATAATCCCAGTTCCGTCCGATGTTATCCGTGCTGAACGGCCCGTGATTGTTCGTGTCCGTCTTGGCATTGGGAATCGGGTCGTACTTCTGGAAGGTCTCCCGCCAGCCGGCTTCAAAGACGCGCAGCAGCAGTTCATACTCACCGGCATCGTAGCCGGCGGGTTTCGGGAACGCCACGCGGTTCTCCGGCACCTTTGTCAGGCACATGCGGAAACAGTAAGCCTGGATCTTCTTGTCGGCCTCGCCGTAATTGCCCGGCGGCGCTGTGCTGATGCGCGGCAGCACACCGCTCATCGGATCGCCCGCCACGCGGTAGGGAGAAATGGGCACCTTCACGGCGCCGAAATGATGGCGATGATGCAGCACGCCGGTTTGCACGCCGGCCCACTTCTCGTCGTAAGTGGACATCGCCTCGCGGCCCACGTGATAGTCGGCCCCCGCCGCCGCCAGCAGATCGCCTTCATACGTGGCGTCCAGGAACATCTTGCCCGAGTAGGTGTTCCCGTCCAACATCGTGATGGAAACAATCCGGTCGCCCTTCTTCTTCACGCCTTTGGCGCGATCGAGCCAGGCGTTGCGCACCACGCGTATCTTCATTTCCCGGATCCAGTCTTCATAGACGCGCTCGGCCACACCCGGCTCGAAGATCCACATCGTGCGCGCGCCCTGGTCCATCGCCGGCGTGCCCTGGCCCTTGTTGCCGTACTCCTCGCGCTTCTGCCATTTCCAGGCATCCGGCTTCTGGTAGTGCTGCCATACGCGATGATAGAACTCGCGCGACAGCCCGCCGATCACGGCCTTGTTGCCGGAGTCGGTGTACCCCAACCCGCCCGCCGTCAGCCCACCCAGGTGCTTCTCCGGACACACCACCACGACGCTCTTGTTCATGCGGCGCGCCTGGATGGCGGCGGTTATAGCCCCCGACGTACAGCCATAGATGACGATGTCGGCTGACACCGTCGCGGCCGGCAGCACCACCGCCAGCGCGAGCAAACCACTCAGTACACGAACCATAATGAGTCCCTTATTTCTGATCGCGATACCCCACCCGCACTTCCCCGTTATTGGCGCCATTAACAGTGCCTTTGGTGAACCATTCGAGCGAGGCGGCGAACAGCAGCAGATGATTGCGCTCCCATAGGGCATTATGCGACGCGCAGCCCAAATCGAGGT
Organism: Bryobacterales bacterium; assembly: GCA_016789745.1. Classification (GTDB taxonomy): domain Bacteria; phylum Acidobacteriota; class Terriglobia; order Bryobacterales; family Bryobacteraceae; genus CADEFT01. The sequence continues at coordinate 23,938 of JAEUQF010000060.1, read as the reverse complement.
AGACCTTTTCGGCGGCGCCATAATCGGCGTGCAGCGCCCGCACGCGTTCCGGCAGTGCCTGCTTGTCGAGCGCCGCGCCCACCACCAGCAGCGGCGTCTTCATCGCGCCCACCACCTGCTTGTTCCAGCCGTCGGAGCCGCCGCCAACGTTCGGTGCCCGCCGCACGCCCGTGCCCCAAGTGGCACCCACCGGATCGGAGGCCAGCATATCGGCCCACACCGCTTCGCGCGCCGCCATGTCGAACTGCTCCGGACAGCCGACCTGGCGGTCCCAGTTGGCATCCAGATCCGCCCGCGACTGCGTGTTGAACGGCGCCTGCCGGTTCATCGCCCCGGCCGGCGGCGCGCCCGTCGGCCGCCCCGAAAAATACGCCGGCGCCAGCAGCACCAGCCGGCCCACCTTATCCGGGTTCTTCGCCGCATAGCCACCGGCCCGCGGCCCGCCCTGCGACCAGCCCACCAGGTTCACCTTCGCCACCCCGCGCAGGCTGCGCACATAATCGACAACGGTGCCGATATCGTGCCAGTCGGATTCCATGGTGGTGACCCGGGCCTCACCCACGGCACATGGCGTCGCGCGGAACTGCGCCTGCTGCTCCTTGGAGAGGTTGCGCTGGTCATTCATCAGCGCGGGGCGCGTCGACCGCCCATACCCGGTCATGTCCATCGAAAACACGTCGTAGCCGGCCTTGGCCAGGTACGCCATCCAACTGTAGTCCTGATAGGGAACATCGAAGGCGACTTCAGCCGGCGTTCCGGCCCCATGGATGAACAGCACCACCGGCGCCCGCTCTCCGGCCCCGTTGCGCAGCCCGACACCGGTCTGCACCACCTCCCGCACATACACCTGGGCCGTCTGGCCCGCCATCGACGGCGCAATCGACTTCACCGGCACGTAGTGATCCACGCGCACCACACGCTGGCCGTCATCGCCCCATGCCGCCGCAGCCGCCAGCAGCATCCACAAATTCAAACGCAACATTGATCGCATAACAGGGATCGCCTCCAGGAACCCGACAGTATACACGGTCGCTTTGCTGGGGACGTTGGAAAGTTGGTTGGGAAATGGTGAGCCGGGCGGGGATCGAACCCGCGACCCTTTGATTAAAAGTCAAATGCTCTACCAACTGAGCTACCGGCTCTTGAGGGTCTCTTTAGTTGTTCAGACAACAGGATTTACGAATAGAAGGGCGCAAACCACCGTCTATCAACAGAGTAACACGCGGCCCATGCTAGAGTGAAGGATCAGCCGATGAATCTGAACTTCGAAGCGGCCCTGTTGAACGTAGCGCTCCTCTGCATCCTGACGGTCCCTCACGAATTCGCCCACGCTCTGGTGGCGCATTTGCTTGGCGACGACACCCCCGAAAACGAAGGCCGTCTGACGCTCTATCCCCCCGCCCACATCGACATGATCGGCACCGTGCTACTGCCCGCGCTCACTTCGCTGTTCGGCGGCGGCCTGCTCGGCTGGGGACGCCCCGTCAACACGAACACCGCACGCCTCCGCTGGCACTACAATGGCCTCGCGCTGGTCGCCCTGGCCGGCCCGGCCAGCAACATCCTGCTCGCGGTGCTGTTTGCCGCCCTCAGTTTCTTCACCGCCAAAGTTTATGCCGACCTGAGCGAGTTTGCCTCCCGGGCCGCATCGCTCAGCGTCTATCTGGCCGTCTTCAACATGATTCCGGTGCCGCCGCTCGACGGTTCGAAACTGCTGATCGCGGCGCGCCTCCCCGTGGCCATCTATGCCGAGATCGCCCGCTTCGGCTTTGTCTTCCTCATCGTGCTGATGTCGGCCACCAACTTCGGCTACTACCTCAGCAGCTATTCGCTCCGCATCACCTCGGCCATTTTCGGCATCTTCTACTGATCCGGTCCGCGTACCGAATCGGCATTGGATTGCCCCAAATCGGCGCATTCCTGCCGCCGGGAGCGCCCTTGTCCACGCTAAGTGCCTGATTCGACGCTGTGGCGAGTCGCGTGCTTCTCGGAAGCCGTATGCGCCTGTGCTTCGCCCTGGCAGTGCTGGTTCCCCTCCTGGCCTTCGCCCAGGACACCCCCAGCATCGCCCCAACCGCCTCCAGTGACAATGCCGAGGTCTTCCGCAATGTCGTCATCGCCGGCGGCAAGTCTCTGCTGCTCGAGTCGTCCATCGACTTCGCCAACGCGAGTGCCGTTGCCGTGACCATGGTCTGCACCACCTGCACCAGCAACGCCACCTCGCTTGCTTCGGCCGGCCTGGTTCTGCAAGCCCGCTGGGTCATCCCCAACGCCGAACTGGTGGTGCCCACTGAGACCAAGAACGCCACGTCTTTTACGTTCTACGATGCCGGTAACGCCACCTTTGCCGTCTTCGGCTCGCAGTTCCGCCTGATGCTCCAGAACCGTGGTACGCAGGGTGTGCTGATCCAACAGATTACGTTTTTCCGGCGTGGCGGCACCTGATCACTGGCTCGGCGCCAGCCGCCGCAAGCGAATCGCCGCCCCGCCCCGCGGCAGCAGTTGCAACCGCACTTCTTCGCCACGGCGGAGGCGCCGCGTTTCCACGCGGATGTCCTTCGGCCCATCGCCATCCAGGTACAACTGGGCATCATACTCGCGGCCCGCGTCCAGCATATCCAGCCGCAGTGCTTGCTCGCCGCCGGCGTTGTTGGCCACCACGCCGATAAACCAGTCATCGCCGCTTCGGCGTGCGACGGCAGCGTACTGTCCGGGCGCTCCGCCCAGCACCCGCGTGTCGTCCCAGGTCGTAGGCACCTCCCGGAACCACGTCATCCCGGGCCAGTCGCCGCTGCCAAACGCCACCGGCCGGTCATACCAATAAACAAACTGCAGCGGACTGTAGATCACCACCGTCATCGCCAACTGATGCGCCCACGTGTTCTTCAGCCGCGCATCCAGCCAGCAGAAGGTGTAGTCCGCGGCCCCCGCCAGCATCCGCGTAAACGGCAGGATGGTGCTGTGGTCAGCATCCGGAAAGCCTTCGTTCCCTAAAATCCCTTCCTGGGTCAGCAGGTTCGGATAGGTGCGGCTCATGCCCGTGGGACGGAAGTTATCGTGCACATCCAGCACCAGCCGGTGTGCCGCCGCCTTCTCCACCGCCTGGTACAGCCAGCGGTTCCACCCCTGGCCATACACATTCACGAAGCCGTACTTCACCCCCGCCACGCCCCAACTGGCGAACAACGGCAGAATCTCGTCCAACTGCCGCTCCAGCGCCCGCCGGTTGACATACAGAATCACGCCCACGCCCTTCGACCTGGCGTAGTGAATCACCTCGCGCAACTCCAACCCCCGATAGGCCTCGTCCTTGTTCAACCGCAGCGGGTCGACATTCACCCGGGTGGCGTCGGAGGCTTCGTGATACTCATGCCCGTACCAGCCGGCATCGTATTCGATATAGCGGATGCCGTTGGCCACCGCGAAGTCCACCGCTTCGCGCCCGCCGCGCGTCGACAGCGTCACCTCGCGCAGCACCTTCCCCGGCCGGATCCAACTGGTCCCGATCACCCGCGAGGGCGGGCTCAGGTTCTCAAACAGATAGTTATGTTCCAAGAGGTCGCCCGGCCGCGCGCCCACCAGAACCACCCGCCAGGGCGTCGCGCCGCCACCCGCCGGCAGCCGCGCCGGCCCCAGCATCTGCACTCCCAGCGAGTGCCGTTCGCTCCGAAGTGGCGCCAAGTGTATGTTCGGGTAGTCCTCCACCCCTGCCTCGCCGACAGCCGCCCACAGCCCGTTCGGCAACTCCACCAGCAGCGGCCGTTCACTCGCCCCACTCATCCGGTCGACCACAACACGGCGGTACTCGCGTTGCGCCCCCGGCGTTTCCCACACCGACGCCCCGGGCGCCAGCCGGAACTCGGTGACCTCATCGCCCACCGTCACCGTTCTCAGGCCGCCCAGCCGGTAGCGAAACGCCACACCCTCGTCATAGGCCCGAAACTCCACCGTCAGCCGCCGCTGCGGTGCGATCGTCTCCTCCAACTCCAGCGTCAAACCCTGGTAGTGGTCCGGTATCTCGGCCCGCTCCCCATAGGCCGGCTTCCAGTTCAACCGGTGCGAAGCCCGGTCCGTTCGCACCACCCGGAAATGCGAGTCCAGCCGCGCCGCCCCTTCCAACCCCAAACCCAACGCCGATGGCCGGATGACCTCCTTGCCGCCGAACGACACCCCATACAGCACGCGCCCTTCGACAACATTTACCTCCAGCCGTACGGCCCTCCCAGGCGACTCCACCGTCTCCGCCCACCCCATCGCCGCCAGCACCATTATCCAAACCAAGCTTCTCATCCGCCCTCCATGATACTCGCCGGTCATAACCTCGCCCGCTGTGATCTACTAAGGAAGACTCCCAATGACCCGCCGTGCCTTTCTGCTGACGCCCGCAGCCGCCTACGCCGCGCCCCGGCCCGCCGTCCGCCTCTCCTTTTCCACCTACGCGACCCCCGGCCTGGAACCTGACCGCGCGCTCGACCTGATCCGCGAAGCCGGCTACGACGGCGCCGAACTTTGCCTCATGCCCGGCTGGCCCACGCATCCCGATAAACTCGACGCCGCCGCACGCCAACGCATCCAGCGCCATCCGCTGGCCATCCCCACCCTCATCGAAAACTTCAATCTGCTGGTTTCCGACGCCGACCACGCCCGCACGCTCGACCGCATCCGTGCCGCCGCCGCACTGGCTCACGAAATCGCGCCCAAGCGCCCGCCGCTGCTCCAAACCGTGCTGGGCGGCAAGCCCGGCGAATGGGATGACGTCAAGGACCGCATGGCCGCGCGCCTCACCGACTGGGCCCGCGCGGCGCACGATAGCCGTCTGAGCCTCGCCATCAAAGCCCACATCGGCAGCGCATGCGATACGCCGGAAAAGCTCCTCTGGCTGCTCGAAACGGTTCGCCACACCAGCCTCAGCGCCATCTACGACTACAGCCACTTCCAACTGGCCGGCCTCGGCCTGGAGGAAAGCCTCGAAGCGCTGCTGCCGCACTGCTCGTTCCTCACCGTCAAGGACGGCCGCATGGCCGACGACAAGCCGCGGTTCCTGCTTCCCGGAGACGGCACCATCGACTACAAGCGCTACTTCGAGATCCTCAAGGCGCGACGGTACCGTGGCTGGATGCTCGTCGAAGTGAGCCGCCAGTTGCAGACCCAACCAGGCTACGACCCGGAAGCAGCGGCCCGGCAATCCATCGCCCACCTTGCGCCGCTGCTCAAAAACGCCGGCCTGCGCGGGTGAGGCGTCTACGAAATCAGGTGATAGTAGCCATGCCGCTGGACAATCTCCACCGGCATCTCGAATAGCGCCGCCATCGCTTCATTCGACAGCACGTCTTCCTTCCGCCCGTCCAGAAATACCCGCCCGCGGCGTAGCAGCACCACGCGCCGGATCTCCGGGATGATATCGGCCAGATGGTGCGTCACCAGGATGATCGTCGTCTCGGCGGCCACTCGCCGCATGAATTCGATCAGTTCCTTGCAGGCGCGGATATCCAGGCTCGCGGTGGGCTCATCCAGAATCAGCGCCTTGGGCCGGTGCACCAGCGCCCGCCCGATCAGCAGCCGGCGCCCTTCTCCGGTCGACATCTGGCTCACGGTGCGCTCCGCCAGATGCTCAATCTCCAGCGCTTCCAGGATCTCGTCCGCGCGCTCGCGCATCGCGTCGGTCACTTCGTGGTTCGGCCAGATGCCGACACTGGAAAAGAAGCCCGACAGAATCACTTCCCTCCCGGAATAGGGATAGCGCAGATAGCTCTGCATCAGGTCGTTGTGGACGATGCCGAACAGTGGCCGCAGGTCGAAGATGTTCCAGCGCTCCTTGCCGAAAATGCGCACCGACGAGCCTGGCCGGTGCAGCGGATAGCAGTCGCGCGTGAGTGTCTTGATCAGCGTCGATTTGCCGCTGCCATTTGGGCCCAGAATGGCCACGTGCTCCCTGGCCGGGATCGACAGGCTGATGCTATCCAGGCCAATGTGGCCTTCATGTGAAACGGTGATATTAGTAAACTCCAGAAGTGGAGGTTGGATGGATTCAGGCACTCGCTTCAGTGTAGTGGATCAAGATACCTACCGGCGCTTGTTACGGTCGCGCGACTGGCTGGCCGGCGCCTTCCCGGAACGCGTCCGCCTCAACGACGCGGCACGGCAGGCCAACCTCTCTCCCTATCACTTCCAGCGGCTGTTTGCCCGCACCTTCCAGGAGTCGCCGCACGCCTTCGTCCAGCGGCGGCGCCTGGAACGCGCCAAGCAATTGCTCATCTCCGGCGAGGAGCCCGTGACCGAGGTGTGCCTGGCCGTAGGTTATGAAAGCCTCGGCTCCTTCAGCACGCTCTTCCGCACCCGCTATGGCTGTTCGCCGGGCGAGTTTCGCCGGCAGTACCAGCGCTTCTGGCAGATTCCCTGGCCCAAGTCCCACCGCCTGATCCCAACCTGCTTCCTGCAGCGCTGGTATGGCCTCATTCCGCAAGATCCGAGAAGCGCGCGGGCGTCCAACATGTCAAAGTAGAACCCATGATCCAACGCCTCTCGCACGTTACCGTTTACGTCCTGGACCAGGATGCAGCCTATGACTTCTATGTCAACAAACTGGGCTTCGAGGTCCGCACCGACAACAACATGGAAGGCTTCCGGTGGCTCACCGTCGGCCCCAAGGCGCAGCCCGGCCTCGAAATCGTTCTCATGGCCTTGTTCCCTAATCCAATGATGGATGCCGAAACCGTCAATACCATCCGCGCGCTGGTCGCCAAGGGGGCCATGGGCACCGGTGTCCTTGAAACCGCGGACTGCCAGAAAACCTACGAAGAGCTCAAGGCGAAGGGAGTGGAGTTCCTCTACCCGCCGACAGAACGCTTCTATGGCATTGAAGCGCTGATGAAGGACAACTCCGGCAATTGGTTCAGCATCTGCCAGCCAAAGCCCTGGGCGGGGTAACGGCGGTTTGCGAACCTACTGATTCGGCGGCGGTGGTGGAGGAGCCGGGGGTGCCGGCGGAGGATCGGCCTGGGTATCGCCGACCGGGCCGCCCGGCACACTCGTGCCTGGAACCCCGCCGCCAGCCCCGCCCCGCGGCTGCCTCATGATGGTCAGCAGGGCGTCCGACAGGCCCCGGAAAACACGATCGGCAATCAGACCCTTGTCCACGGCCTTCTTCGCCAGCGGCTCATTCTTGTGCACGCGCAGCACTTCCCCTGCCGCGACCAACTTCTCGCGCCCGGGGTGAATGTTGTGGCGCACCGCCACCAAGCCCTCGGTAACAGCAACGGTTGTCTCGTCTTCGTCCTCGACAATTACATCGAAGATCGTGCCGCGCACTGAGATCACGGCCGTCGGGGTCTTGATGCTGTTCGGATTCGGCTGCCCGCCCAACTTCTCAATATGCACACGGATCCGGCCGAGAATCATGTCCACCAAATCCCGCATGTTGCTCGAATTCTGGCGGAAGACAACCTTGGAGTTCGGGTAGACCTCAAACGTGCTGCCGTCGGACACCTTGAACTTCGCGTAACCGTCGGTGCCGGTCTCAATCAACTGCTGCGGCATCACCACAGAGCCGACGTTCAATGCCCAGGGATAGGAGTTTTTGAAAGCCGATACCTGGCCCCGCATCTCCACCACCGTCGCAGCCGACTCTGGCGGAGCAAGGAAGGGGATCTGCGCGGAACACAGTCCGCTCGCAGCCGCGGCCAGCAGCCCCAACTGCACCCCCCGATAGGCAGTCCGTAGCATGGTCTTCTTTCGCTCTCGTTCTTCAGGCGGCTTGGCTTCGATAGAAACCTTGCCCCCTAAATTGCAGAGCAAGTTACACACTAGCACAGTAAAACCACGAAGTACATGCCATATCAACAGGTTCCCCTCACCACCGACCGCACCGAAAGGTTAGAATAGGGACAGGCATGTGTCACAGTGCCACAGGGCGTAAGGTCTTGGCGGCTGCGATGTCGTTGTGCATCGTTGCGCCGGCGTACGCCCAGACGCCCATGGAATGGCGCCGCATCGGCAACAGCGCCTTTGAAGCCGGCTTGGCAGGCATCGCCACCGGCCCGGTCAGCCGCGTCTGGTTCTCGCCCGACGGCGGCACCCTCTACGCCCAAACCCGCTCCGGCAAGCTCTGGCAGACTAACGACTTTCAAGCCTGGCAACCGGCCGCCACCAGCGCCATCCCCGCCCGCACTCCGGCGACGCTCGATGCCGCGCCCGAACCCGCCGCGCTGCTGCAACGGGCCGGAGCCAGCCGCTACTATGCGCTCGGCCGCTTCGTGCACCGGTCGGATAACGGCGGAGGCGCATGGTCAAATCTCACCGGCTACCGCGACCTCTCCATCCTCGGCGGCGGCCTTTCCGATCTGGCCGTGTCCCCCACCGATCCGGATCAGGTGGTCGTAGCGGGCGAGTTCGGCGTCTTCCGATCACTCGACGCCGGCGCCACCTGGAGCAGCCTCAACGACACCTTGGCAAACCTACCCGCCCGGCGCCTCACTGCCCTCCCGGACGGCTTGCGCGCGCTCCAGGCATCCTGGACAACGCCCACCGGTGAGACCCTGCATGTGCAGTGGGCGCCCGGTGAGCGCACCAGTTGGCGCCTCGCCGAAATGCCTGCCGATGCCGATCGCCAGCGAGCCGCCACCAGCCTCGGCGTCTCCATCTCCGCCTTCACGCGTTCGGGTGACCATCTCTACGCCGGGTTGAACGACGGGCGCATCTTCGCCTCCTCCGATCGAGGCCGCTCCTGGCAGTTGTACAACGCACCGCTCGAATCGGGTGCCGTAACCGCGATCACCGCCAACGGCCCGCTCGCGGTGGCCACCGTCACCCAGAAGAGCCTCCGCTACCGTGCGCCGCGCATTCTCCGCACCGCTACGGCCGGGCGCATCTGGGATGACGTCTCGTCGGACCTGCCGGCCGGCAACTTCACCGGCGTGAGCGTGCACTGGGCTTCTGGAACCGTGTACGTGGCCGGGGAGCCGGGCCTGTTCTCCACCATCGCCGACCTGCAAAACTTGACCCTCCCCGGCAAGTGGGAACGCCACGCCGGCTTTCCCAACGCCACGCCGCTCGATGTCCAGTTGGACGCAGCCGGCAACCAGATCTACGTCCTTTTGGAGGGCTTCGGCGTCTACGCCACGCTCGCCCCGCACCGCCTGCGCCAACTCCAGGTCGTCAATGCCGCCGATTACAGCATGCGCGCTGCCGCCCCCGGCGGACTGCTCAGCATTCTGGGCGCGCGCATTGACCGAGTCCGTGCCGGGTCGCTGAATGTCCCGGTCCTCGGCGCCAGCGAGACCGAAACGCAGATCCAGGTGCCTTTTGAAGCTTCCGGCAGCGGCCTGAACCTCACCCTGGAACAGGCGGGCCGCGTACGCGAGGTGGACGTCCCGCTCGAAGAGATTTCCCCAGTTGTGTTCGTCGACAAAGACGGCGCACCGCTGCTGCTCGATGCCGATTCCGGCACGCCTCTCGATGCCGCTCACCCGGCGCGGGGCGGGGCGCGGCTCCAGATTCTCATGAGCGGTCTGGGCGCCGTTACCCCGGCTTGGCCCACGGCCATGGCCGCACCGGCGGAGAACCCGCCGCGTGTCTCGGCTCCCGTCCAGGCTTTTGTCGACCGCGTCCCAGTGGAAGTGCTGCGTGCCACGCTGGCGCCCACCTACGTCGGCTTCTACCTGGTCGAAATCCAGTTGCCCCGTATCCTAAACCTTGGTCCTGCCGAGCTTTACCTGACGGTGGGTAGCAAGGACAGTAATCGTGTTCGCGTGTACCTTGAACCTTAGCGGTTCGCGTCTGCTATCAGGGAGAACATTCGCTTGAAGACTCTGCCTATCGTCGGCACTGCTTTGTTGCTGGTTGTCACCGCGCTCGCCCAGGAAAAGAAGCCGGACAAACTAGCCCCCTACTATCCCACTCCGGAATCCGTAGTGGAAAAAATGCTCAAGCTGGGCGAACTGAAGCGCGGCGAGCGCATGTTCGACTTGGGCAGCGGCGACGGGCGCGTGGTCATCATGGCCGCCCAGAAGTTCGGTGCCACCGCCACAGGTATCGAAATTGACGGCGACCTCTGGAAGCAGAGTTCCGCGAAGATCCGCAGCCTCGGCCTCGAAAAGAACGCCCGCATTATCCAGGGCAACATCCTTGCCCAGAACTACAGCAGTGCCGATGTCATCTGTGTCTATCTGCTCCCTGGTTCCAACGACAAGGTCCGCCCGATGTTGGAAAAGCAGCTGAAGAAAGGCACGCGCATCGTCTCGCACGACTTCGAGTTCGCCGGCTGGAAGCCGGAAAAGACCGAGACCATCGATGATGATGGCGAGGGCCGCAGCCACACCTTGTATTTGTACCGCCGGTAGGCAACGCCCCGGTTTCGGGCGAAACACGCTAAACTGAGATTTCTCAGGCAATTGGCTACCGAACGGGTGATCGTCCCACACTCCTGGCGGCTTTCCCTCGGCATGCTCCGGGGTGCCGTTGCCGTGTGCCTGCTCGGCCTGGAACTTTACCCCCACGGCCTGCCCTTTTCGCCCTACGCAGCCATCTATACCGCATACCTCGTCTACAGCGCCGGCGCTATCTGGTGGCAGAATCGCGATGGCGGCACCCATGACTTGGCCCGGCTGCTCATCGACCTCATTGTCTTCCTCCTCTGCACCACCCAGCCTCCCGACCGGAGCGGATGGTTCATCGCGCTGTTCTATGCCTTCCTCCTGCTGAATGCATCGGTGTTCCACCACCTGCGCGAAGTGTCCCTGGTGGCGACTGCCGCTACTGTCTTCACGGTCCTGGTGGCGCGCGACCAGATCTTCACCCTCGCGCCTACCGTCGTCGTCGCCGGAGCCCTTGCCATCGCCCTCGGCTGGCAAAAACGGTCCCTCAACGAGCGGCTGAACATGCTCGCCCGCCAGACCGTCATGTTCCGCACCGAAGCCGAAAATGCCCGCGAGTTGGAACGCCAGCGCATCGCCGCCGATTTCCACGATGGACCGCTACAAAGCTTCATCAGCTTCCAGATGCGCCTGGAAGTCATCAAGAAGCTGCTGGTCCGCGACCAGAAAATGGCCATGGAAGACATGACCCAGCTGCAGGACATCTGCCGCAAGCAGATCACCGATATGCGCGCCTTCGTCCGCAGCATGCGCACCTCCGCCGATGGCGCCACCCCGGCCACCAACCTGCGCCAGATCGCCGAGGATTTCCAGAAAACCAGCGGCATCAACCTCGTCTGGAACCTCTCGGACACCCTGAGCGGGCTCGAGCCTGAGATTTCGCACGAGATCCTCCAGATCATCCGCGAAGCACTGCACAACGCCCAGAAGCACTCCAAAGCCAGCAAGGTCACTCTCCTCAGCGAGAAGATCGACGGCAATCTGCAACTCACCGTGCACGACGATGGCAGCGGCTTTCCCTTCGCCGGCACCTACAGCCTGGATGAGTTGGAACTGATGCGCATGGGCCCGGAGAGCATCAAGCGGCGCATCCGTACCTTGAATGGCGAACTGGTGGTGGAGTCTACGCCGGGGCGCGGTTCCGTGCTGCGGATTCGCGTTCCGCTATGAAGGCGGCCCTCCCGCTGGTCGCACTCTGTGCGCTTGCCGGCTGCGGCCGCTATGAGGACTTCACACTGCCCTATGTGGATCGCCCGCCGGAAGCCGGAACCTGGGTATGGGAAGCGCGCCCGGAGCCCGTCCTGGGCCTCGGCGCGGCTGGCGAATTCGATCGTGTCGATGCGCTGAACCCCTCGGTAGTCCGGCACAGCGGCACCCTCTTCAATTACTACTCCGGCTTCGACGGCACGTACTGGCACACCGGCCTGGCCGTGTCTGAAGATGAAGGGCTCACCTGGCGGAAGAGGGGCGCGCTGCTGTCCCCGCCGGCGGGCGGCTACATCGCCGCCAATGGGAGCGCGCTGCGTTTGGGCAGCGAAACCCTTTACTGGTACCAGGCCGGAAAAGTGCCCCGGATGGAACTGGCGCGTTTCCCCGATGGCAAGGCGGCACAACGCCATCCAGGCCCGGTCCTCGACCTCGGCCCCCGCGGATCCTGGGATGAGCGCGGCGTGGCCGATCCCTACATCGTTCGCTTTGGCGGCGCCTTCTATGCCTACTATCTGGGGCAGGACCGCGCCAAACAGCAGCGCCTGGGCGTCGCCCGTTCACCCGATGGCATCACCTGGACCAAACTGCGCGCTAACCCCGTGCTCGAACTCGGGGAGGCCGGCTCCTTCGATGAAAACGGCCTCGGCGAGCCCGCAGTCTGGTTCTGGGGCGGCTCCTACTGGATGCTCTACACCGGCCGCGACCGCAATGAAGTGCGCCGCATGGGTTTGGCGCAGTCCCGCGACGGTGTGCGTTGGACAAAGCTGCCCTCGACCGTGATTACCGGCGATCAGCCCTGGAACCGCCAGGTGGTGTGCGATGCCACCGTCGAGGTGCGCCGTGACGGCGTCCATGTGTGGTTTGGCGGCGGCGACCGGCCGAAACCCGATGAACGCTTGAACGGACAGATCGGCTATGCCATCCTTCGATGGCAGCCCCGCTAGGGCCGCTTCCCTCATGCGCATCGGCATCACTTGCTATCCCACCTACGGCGGCTCCGGCATCGTCGCCACCGAACTTGGCATGGAACTGGCCGCCCGCGGCCACGATGTCCACTTCATCACCTATGCCAACCCCATCCGCCTCGACCCCGGCCTCCCGCGCATCCACTACCACGAAGTGGAGGTCACCAGCTATCCGCTTTTCCAATACCCGCCCTACACCTTGTCGCTGTCCTCGCGTATGGCGGAGGTGGCTGAACGCTACAACCTGGACCTGCTCCACGTCCACTACGCCATCCCGCACGCTATCTCCGCCTTCCTGGCCCGAGAGATGCTTGCGCCGAAGCGCTACCTGCCCGTCGTAACCACCCTGCATGGCACCGACATCACCCTCGTCGGCACCGAACCCGGCCTGTTCCCCATCACGAAGTTCGGCATGGAACGCAGCGACGGCATCACCACCATCAGCGACTATCTACGCGTCCGCACCGAGGAAGTCTTCGGCATAGGCCCGGACCGCGTCCGCGTCATTCACAACTTCGTCAACTGCCGGCTCTACCACCCCGCCGAGCACGAACCGGAGGTCCCCACCCTCCTCCACGTCTCCAACTTTCGGCCCGTCAAGCGTGTCCAGGATTGCATCCGCATCCTCGCCGAAGTGCGCAAACAGCATCCGGCGGCGCGACTACTGCTCGCCGGTGACGGGCCGGAGCGCGCCCCCGCCGAGCGTTTGGCCTGGGAGTTGGGCGTCGCCGCCAACGTCGAGTTTCTGGGCAAGCAGGATCACGTCGAGCGACTGTTTCCCCAGGCGCACATTCTGCTGATGCCCAGCGATTACGAAGCCTTCGGGCTGGCGGCGCTGGAGGCCATGGCTTGCGGGGTGGTACCGGTCAGCACGCGCTGCGGCGGCGTCCCGGAACTGATCACCGACGGGCACGACGGGTTCCTGGAAGGCGTCGGCGACTATCAGGCGCAGGCTGCACGGGTCGCGGAGCTAATTGGAAACCCGAACCGTCGTCGCCGCATGGCGCTGGCCGCCCGGCGGACGGCGGAGACGCGATTCGACACCGAAGCGGTTATCGCGCAGTACGAGACCTTCTATCGAGAAATGTGTGATAAATTACACTGAGCGCGGCTTGAGCGATTCGTAAACATACGTATGACGAATTAGTGGCTCTATTTAGTACTTTTGCCTAAAAAAGTACTGCACTTGGACATCCGTCGTATGCCATACTACGGCCACGGTTGTATACAGAAGGTCCTGGAACGCCAGCAACCGCCGGTACCAGCCTGAGGCTGGTACGCCTGTTGCATGGGTTCTGGTAACTACAACCGGTACTTGGAGGCTCTCCCCATGCTCAAGAAGCTGTTTCTCTCGACAGTGGCTCTCTCAATGTTGGCAGTTTCCGCCTTTGCTGCACCTGTTTTCAGCGTGAGCACAGGCACGTCTTATAACCCTTGGCAGGTTGGCGGCAACCCCGCCTTTGATGGCTACATCGCTCTCTGGGTCCCCCCCCCGGCCAATTCCAACTGGATCACCCTGAATCAGAACACCACGGACGCGCTTGGCGGTACGTACCGATTCAGCCTCGACCTGACCGGCAAGATCACCGCGGGCGTCACGCAACTGCTGAGCTACTCGATTGCTTCGGACGACGGCTTTACCGTGTCGTTCAGCGGCAACATCACCTGCGCCGGCGCCGGTTGCACCACCAACAGCCCGACTGGCGCATTCGCGGCGCTGGTGGGCCCGACTGACGCGCTGTTTACCTGGAACGGAATCGGCACTCCGCTGATGGAAGTGTCGGTGGTCAACGGCGGCCCCGCCAATAACCCGATGGGCCTCCTGGTCTCCGGCACCGTGACCGATGCGGGCGTTCCGGAACCGGCCACCTGGACGCTGCTCGCGGCTGGACTCGGGCTGATGGCCTGGGCACGCCGCAAGTAAGACACGTTACGTTCCGACCTGGGTCGTTCTGGCCCCGGGCCGCTGGCGATTACTTCTTCTTCGCCGGAGGTGCCGGGGCCTCTTCTTTCTCGAAGCTGACGCTGGAATCGGTGGTCATGATCTGCGATTCACTGGTGAACTTGCGGTAATTACGGAAATCCAGCGCGTTCTTCGCGCACTGCCCCGTGCCGCGCCAGCAGGCCAGGTTCTCGGCATGCGTCGGCAGCAGAAACTCCGCCGTGCCGATACGCACGAAGGCGTAATCGACAACCCACTCGATGGTGTCGAGCGGGAACGATGTGGGCACCTTCAAAGCCTGCATTTCAATGCGCAGCACGCGGTTGGTCTGCTTGTCGATCCAGACCGAGCCTTTATAGGCGGGGCGCACCGATTGGCCCCCAATCACGGTCTGCCAGTGCGAGTTGGGCTGTTCCACCGAAAAGTCGTACAGGACGGCGCTGCGGCCGGAGGCATCGGAACTGCCCCGGCTCGTGAATTTCGCGTTCGTCGACGGCGAGAAGACATCGTTCATCGTGGTCCCGAACTCGCCCCGCGACCATGACCCCTCCATCTCCTCCAGCGGCTTCTTGGTCGCCTTCCCGTTGATCTTGATGTCGTGATAGCTCTCCACTCCGTCGCGATAGGCCACCGCCGCGCTCACGACGTCCAGCGGTTGCCAGCGCATCGGGCGGCCTTCGCCCTGAAAGCGCGTCGTGAACTGATTGCAGATGTAGTTGGGCAGCGATTCGGTAAACCCGGCCGCGATCTCCTTGGTCTTCTCCAGGAATGCGTCCGTGGCGGGCGGAGGCTTCACAATGGGCTCGCGTGGCGGAGCAGCGCCCGCCGGACTGCCGCCCGGCAGCTTGCCGGCCACCGCCACCGCTACCGGTTCGGGTTCCGCTTCATCCTGGGCGGATCTGGGCCGCGGGGCGGGCTTCCCCCGCCGCAACTTCGGAACGTCCGGCTCCTCGCCGTCCGGCCCCTTGACGATCGTGCTCGCGATCCGCTCTTCCGGCTCCTCCTGGATGGGCGCCGGTTCACCCTTCTTCTCGCTCACCGCGGGTGGTTCGGGTGTCGGCGCGCCCTTGGCCATCTTCTTCACCGTGATGGTCGCCGCAAAGAAGTTCCCTTCCTTATCCGTACGCGCCTCGATCGCGACCTCGCTGCCGGGGATCAACTGGCCCCGCTCGATCTCCTTCTCCCCGTGCCGGATCTTGGTCCCGTTCCAGAGAATGAACTTGATCAGACGCGTGTCCTCGGCCTGCAGCGTGATGGAGCTCTTTTCCACATCGGCCACCTTGCCGGCGAACTGCTCCAGCGGCTCCTTTTCCGATGGGGGCTTCTTCTTGCTTTCTTCGGTCTTGGCTTTCCCCCGCCCGGGCAGACGAGGCGTCGGCAGACCGCCGCCCAACGTGCCGCCGCTGCCCGGGTATCCGCCGGGATAACCCCCTGGCGGATATTGCCCTGGCGGGTATTGGCCCGGTGGGTATTGCCCCGGGTATTGGGCGCTCAGAAGTCCCGCCAGCGACACCGCGGCAAGGGTGGTTCGCGACAGCAGCAATGTATTTTCCCCTGGTAGTGAGAGACGCGGCCTGCCGGTTGCGGTTACAACTTCTCAGGGCAGATCCACCACGGGCAAAACAATGTGCGACTGATATTGCTCCGTGTGCAGAATCTTTTGATGCGCGATGCGCAGCTTCGCGTTGGCTCCTTGCGGATCGCCGGTGTTCGGGTTGCGGTCATACTGCGGAAAGTTGCTGCTCGTGATGTCGATGCGGATGCGGTGCCCCGGCTGAAACACGTTCGCCGTCCCGCGCATGTCGATCTCAAATTGCGTCACTTCCCCAGCCTTCAGCGCCGGCGCCCGCCCGATGCCGTCCCGGAATCGCGCCCGCAGGATACCCTCGGCTATGTTCATCGCAAACCCGTTCGGATGCAGATCCACCAGCTTCACCATGAAGTCCGTATCGGGCACGTCGGTGGCGGCGTAAAGCTGCATCTTCACCGGACCGGCGATGGCCAAGGGCTTCTCCAGAATCGCGCTCGTATACACCAGGACATCGTGCCGGGCTTCGATCCCCCGCTGGTCCACGGGCCCGGCGGGAATCGGCGCGCCGCAGCAATCGTTGCCCCCTAACGTGGGCACCGGCGTGGCCGGGTCATAGGTGAACGTGTCGGCCTCAGCCCCCGCGGGCTTCGTCGCCGCCAGCGTCCCATTGCCCCGTGCCGAGTTCGCCTGCCCCCCGCTGCCGATATAGAACGGCGTGTAGCGCGTCCCCGGGATAGGCCAATCCTCGTGTTTCACCCAGCGATTGGCACCCATATAGAAAATCTCCACCGGCGGTTCGGCGTCAATCCCCGTCGCCATCCCTTTCAGGTAATGGTCGAACCACTGCAGATTGCGTTCAAAGACCACACGGTTGGCGTCCGGCCCGAAATCGACATCGCCGAACTTGCGGCTCGGGCCGTGGCCCCAGGGCCCCACCGTCATCCGTGTCCCCTTCCGCGCCTCCGGCGTGCCGCCATGCTTCTTCATACCCATATAGCCGTTCAGCGTGCCGCCTAACAGCAGGTCGAACCATCCGCCATGCACGTGCGCGGGCACCTTGATCTTGGCAAAACGCTCTTCCACGCTGATCGACTGCCAGTAATCATCGTAGGTATTGTGCTGCACCCAATCCCGGAAATGCGGCACCGTCTGCCCGATGATCGCCTGGTCCAGCGTGCGCAGCGGCAGGCCCCAGAGCGCCGTTTCATACTTCCATTCATCCGGCGTCATCGGCTCAATCTGCAGCGTCATCGGATACATTACCCGCCGCGGATTGCGCACCACGCCCCAGCCCACCGTCAGCCCTAGCTTAAACGCACCGCCGTGATACCACGTGTTGTGATACAGGCTGGTCGAGGCAACCACCGGGAAAATCGCCGCCAGGCTCGGGGGCGCTTCCACTGCCGCCTGCCATTGCACATTCCCTAAATACGACCCGCCAAACATGCCCACCTTGCCGTTCGACCAGGGTTGCTTTGCGGCCCATTCCACCGTGTCGTACCCGTCCTTGGCTTCAAATCGGAACGGGTCCCACTTGCCGTCCGATTCAAAGCGCCCGCGCACGTCCTGGGCGACCACCGCATACCCGCGCCGGGCAAAGTCGATCAGGTTCGCGTGGATGCCGTCACGCTGTTTGCCGTACGGCGTGCGCGTGATCAGCACTGGATAACGTCCGTCACCCACCGGGTGGTAAACGTCGGCGTAGAGTGTGACGCCGTCGCGCATAGGGACCGGGACATTGGAATCGAGCTTGATCTGATGGGTCACCGGGCGGACCGGCTCCGCATGCAAGCCGAAGGCAAGCACGATAAGGGCAAAGGCTCGGAATGGCATTCCGGTCATCCTACTACGCTTCGGCGCGCCGCGGCGCTACAGTGTGGACAGAAAGGAGGTCTGTCTATGCCCTCCGACCGCCTCCGTGATCGAGAACAAGCCGGCCGCCTGCTTGCGGCACAACTGCGGGATCTGGCTGGACGCACCGATGTCACCGTGCTCGGACTCCCGCGCGGCGGTGTCGTGGTGGCCGCCGCCATCGCCCGTGAACTTCGCCTGCCTCTCGATGTGCTCATTGTGCGTAAACTCGGCGTGCCCGGCCAGCCGGAGTTGGCCATGGGCGCCATTGCCGATCATGGCCGCGTACGCCTGGTGAACGAACAACTGCAGCACGCCTTGGCCATCTCCGACGAAGAGCTTGACCGTGTGACGGCCGAAGAGGCCCTCGAACTGGAGCGCCGCGAGCAAATGTATCGCAACGGAAAGCCACCGCTCGACCTGCGCGACCGCACCGCAATCGTGGTGGATGACGGCATCGCCACCGGCGCCACGCTCATGGCGGCACTCGCGGTGGTCCGCGGCCTCGGCGCGCGACAGGTCGTGGTCGCCACCGGCGTCGCTCCCTCCGAACTGCCCGAATCGCTCCGCACCCTGGTCGACCGCGTCGAGTTCGTGCTCACTCCGCAGCGTTTCGAAGGCGTCGGCGACTGGTACGACGACTTCCGCCAGACCACCGATGACGAGGTGTGCGCGCTGCTCAACGATTCCATGGCGCCGTGACCGGCGCCCCGAATTTAGGGCTTGCGTTATTACGTATTGTGATATATCGTTGTGTGTATTATGCTCGCACCACCAGCAGACCGAATCTCCGATCCCGCCCTGCTTGTCTTGACCAGCCTTGCCGAAGGTCCCAAGCACGGCTACGCCATCATGGCCGATATCCTCGCGTTCGCGGGGGTCAAACTCGGCCCCGGCACTCTCTACGGCACCATCCAACGGCTGGAAGAGCGGAAGTTGCTCCAACCGGTGCAGTCCGATGACCGCCGTCAGCCCTATGAACTGACGCCCGACGGCCAGCGCCACATTCGAGAGCAGCTGCGTATGCTGCAATCCGTGACGCAACTCGGCTTTCAGCGATTGGAGGCATTATGAAACGCCTATGTCTTTGGTTGACCCGCCTCTATCCGCGTGCCTGGCGCGCCCGCTATGGAGTGGAATACGAAGAGCTGTTGCGCCAATGGGAGCATGCCGGACCGGGTGATGCCACCGACATGCTGTTGCATTGCCTGGCGGTATGGTGCCGCAGTGTCTACGCCGCGCCGCAGCGCTTCGCCACTATGACCGCGCTGGCTCTGCTTCTAACGGGCCTCGCCTGTGCGGTCGCCGCAACCCAGGGAAGTGTCGCACTCTGGCAGTCGTCAGGGCTGTTTTCTCTGCTCGCGCTCGCGGCTCTGCCCGCGGCGTGCGCTGCCGGCGTAGTCACGGCACGGCGCACCGGCGCGGTTCACTACGGGTTGACCCTGGTCAGCTTGAGCCTGCTCGTTCCCGCCGCCGCGCTTTGGATGGTCAGTCTCATCCAGGCGGCCGGCGCCCAGCCGCTTCCCATACAGAACATGGCGACTCCGGCGGCCGTCGCTGCGCTCGATCAGGAAGTCCTCTACCGCCAGATGCTCCAATCCCGGGAATTCGCCCTGCATTGGGGACGGTTCAGCATCTGGGCCGCCTGTCTTGCGGCGTTGCTCAGTTGGCCGCTCGGCTGGCTCTGCGTCCAACTGGACCGGCGGTGGCGAGCCTTCACCAGCCCTGCAAAAACGTAGCGGACGCGTGGTAAATTGATCGAGCATGTCACATCCTTCCCCGGCCCGCTTCATGCAGGCGATGATTGGCTTTCAGCAGACAATGGCAATGAAAGCCGCCTTGGATCTGGGCGTGTTCACAGCGATCGGTGCGGGCCATCGGACCGTCGCCGATCTCAGCGAACACTGTCATGCCTCGCCCAAAGGCATCCGGGTCTTATGTGACTTCCTCACGATCCACGAGTTCCTCACCAAGGACGACGGCGGCTACGGACTAACGACCGATAGCGCCGTCTTCCTCGACAAGCATTCCCCAGCCTATTTCGGAGGAGTTGCCTCCATCATGGCCGGACCCTCCATGACGAAGGCCATGCTCGATCTGACGGCCGTTGTCCGCAAGGGCGGCACCACCTTGAATGACGACGGCGGCACCGTCGCCCGCGAGCATCCCATGTGGGAGGACTTCGCCCGCTCCATGCTGGCCATGATGGCCCCTTCGGCCCAGGCGATCGCGTCCATGCTGCAGACCGCCGGCGGCGCTCCCATGAAGGTGCTGGATATCGCCGCCGGCCATGGGCTGTTCGGCATCACGATCGCCCGCCAGAACCCGACCGCGGAGATTTATGCGCTGGATTGGGCCAACGTGCTCGAAATCGCCCGCGAGCATGCCTTGAGTGCCGGCGTCCTGGAGCGCTGGCATCCCATCGAAGGCAGCGCTTTCGAGGTGGAGTTCGGCAATGACTACGACGTCGTGCTCATCACCAACTTCCATCATCACTTCCATCCCCAGGTCATCGAAGGCCTCATGCGCAAGGTCCACGGCTGCCTCAAGCCCGATGGCGTAGTCGTTACCCTGGAGTTTGTTCCCAATGAGGATCGCGTCACGCCGCCCGATGCGGCCGGCTTCTCCATGGTCATGCTGGCCAGTACCGCCGAAGGTGATGCCTACACCTTCGCCGAATACGATGCCATGTTCAAAAACTGCGGATTCAGCCGGAACGAGATGACGCGCCTCGAACGGTCCGCGCAGGCCGTCATTCTCTCGCGCCGCTGAGTCGCTACTTCTTACCCAGCCTCTGCTTCACATACGCCTCGTATTCCTGCTTCAACGCGGGAATCGTCGGGCTGGGGTAAAGATCACTGGCTTTGTACTTGCCGGTCAGAAACTTCGCCTTCGTCCATTCATCGTGGATGTGCGTCAGTTCCGCCTTCTCCACAATCTCCTGCACCAGTTGCGGCGGGATAAACATGATCCCCGTGCGATCCCCCAGCACAATATCGCCCGGCATCACGATCGCTTCTCCAATCTTCACCGGGATATTGATGCCAATCACCGCGACACCGGAAACCGCCGCCGGATGCCCTTCGCGATAGTACACCTGGGTCGGCATCTCGAAGAGTCCCTCCAGGTCGCGCACCGTCCCATCAACCACCGCCCCCGTCTTCGTCGCACCGTAAATCGCCGCATGTAAGTTATCGCCCCCGAAGTTATGCCCGGGTGCCGGACCCATCAGGTCAATCACCGGAACATCCCGTAACTGCAGTAAGTCGATAACCTTCTGGTTCTCGGTCGAAGGCAAGCCCTGCTGCTTGGCGTCGGCGGCAAGCACCTTGCCCAGGTCTGGACGTGTCGGCAGGTATTGCGCCGTCACCGCGCGGCCCACCAGTTTGGTCCCGGGGTGCAGGATCTGGAAACCGGAGCCGGCATGCTGGTGAATATAACCTTTCGCACGCAGAATCCCCCAGGCTTCTTCCACCGACAAGCCCTTCACTTTCTCCAGTAACGCATCCGGTACCTTCGGGCGGCCATCCGCGAATCGCTCAAAGGGATTCTCCGGCGTGTAATGGATCATCTGCTCGCGCGTCCAGCGGAAGGGCTGCGCCGGGAGCAGTGCGGCGGCGAACAGGAAGAGGGCGGCAAGGCGAGTCATGAGAGGACATTATATGCCTCGCACCGCCATCACTGGGCAGCGGTGCGAGGCCTTGCCGGCGACCACTAATTCTGATAGACGATCACGTAGCGGTTCCCCACGATGACGTAGCCGTATCGCGGCGTCGCCGTCGGGTTCGCGGCAACCGTCAGCCGCAGCGACGCCGAGCCTTTTCCCGTAACCGCGCCGCTCAGCGTAATCCACGAGGTCGCGCTTTGCGCCCGCCAGGCGCAACCTCCCGTAGCCGTCACCGGCAGCGAGAGCGTCCCACCCGCCTTCGCCGCTGTTAACGACGCCGGCAGCGTGATCGTCCCCGGGGCAAAGTTGGCCTGCGTCGCGCCCGATCCGTTGAGCGTAACGATGATGGCCGCATCTACAACGTCGATGAAGTTCGTCCAACCCGTGAAGCAGTAGCCCGTGTTCGGTGTCGCCTGCAACGTCACGCGCGTGCCGGCCGGGTAGAAACTGTCGGAAGTCGTCAGCGATTGCGTCAGGCGCCCCCCCGCCGATGCCGTGGCCGTGAACTTATACGATGTTGCGTAATTCGCCGTGACAGAGCGCGCCGCTGTCAGCGTAATACTGTGGCTCTGCGCCCCGCCGTCACTCCAATTCACGAACGTGTACTTGTTGTTGCCTTCCACGGCATTCGGGGCCGCCACGGTATGCGTCGAATTGGCCGCGAACTGCAGCGTCGTCGTAGCGCTGTACGTCGTGTTATCCACCGTGAGCTTGCGTCCTGCCGGTGCGCTTCCCACCGTTAACCCGTATGTCGCTGGCGTGACTGTCGGCGGCGGGTTCGTCGTCGTCGTCCCAGGATAAAGCGACCGTACTCCAGCGATATCCAGCGTCGAAAGCGTACTGCGCTGGCCAATCGCGATGCCGGCCGGTATCGTCACAATCGTCGCCTGCCCGTTGATCGAGAACGCGTTCGCCGGATAATGCATGATGGAACTGTAATCGTAAGCGCCAGGGTTCAACGACGTCGTCGCCTTGCTGAAGTTGCCCAGCGCCGCCGGGTCGATGTTGGCGGTCACGATGCGAACGTAGGTGTCGCGATCCGAGCGGCTCTGCTCATGATAGAGGCCGATGGCGTGACCGATCTCGTGAATCACGTTGCCGGTGGAGCAGTAGTCGCCAATGTTAATCGGCTGCCCCGCCATGCGCATATAGCCAATGTAAGAAGAGCACGTCGTCGGGGAGGCCAGCGTAAACCGGATATAGTAAGTTTCATTCGTGCGCGCCACCATGCGGATGTTACCCGCCAGACTCGTGTTCCAATGGCTGATCGCGCCGGTGATCCGTGCCTGGTTGGGAATCGCCGCGTCAATCACGTAGGGAATTACGCCGTTGGGCCAGCGGTACGCGCTTGAATTGATCGCACCCGCCGCGCGTTCCAACTGCTTTTCATCGCCGCGATACGGCTCCAGCTCCTCCATGCGCCCCAGCAGGATATCGCCCTCCCACAACCCGTGGCCATCCACCACACTGTGCGTAACCGCCAACCCGCGGAACACCGAAGCGACAGTCTCCGCCGCCCGCGCGGCTTCGCCCAGCGGCTCAAACAGATAGGCTTCGGCACCCTCCCAGCCTTCCACGGTGAAAGGAAGTTGCGGCGTTTCCTCCGGTGTCCGGTATTCTACGATCACCGTGCGGCCGGCAATCGGACGCGTGTAAAACTCACCGCCGCCGAGGGGCCCACCTGCGGTAAACGGCCCGTCCAGTTGCGTCAGCCGGCTGTTCTCGTCAATGCCGTAGACGATGAGCGTCGCCCCCGCCGGCAGGGCCAGGTCTTTCAGGTGGAGGCGAAGCGCCGGAGCGTCCGCATTCTCCACACGGAGCAGGAGTTTGCTCGTTCCTTCGCCGGCGGGAAGGTAGCGAAGTTGGGATAGGTCGAAGTTGGTCAGGGATGCCGCCTCGGCAATCGCTCCATCGTGAAGCGACTCGGGGGCAAGCTGTGCCAGGGCGGGCAGGGCCAGCAGCAGCGCCAGCGGTGCAATTCTGTTCATGTACGGGAGATCGGCGGGCGAGATTCCCCGCATTGTAAGGGAATGCGGCAATACACAACCCATGTGCGCGTATCCCAGTCAGGGGTATGTGCCCTTACCGGATAGCCCGTTCGGTCCGTATAGAAACAGCTGTACTCAGCAGCAGCCTGGCGGCTCGGCGTTGCCCAGCATGAGCGTGAAAGTGCTTCCCCTGCCAAACTCGCTCTCTACCGTGATCCGCCCGCCCAGCAGATGCGCCAGCTTCTGGCTCAGATGCAGCCCCAGCCCCGTACCTTCCCTACGCTCGGAACTGCTCTGCACGCGGCAGAAATCCACGAACAGCCGGGACAGATCCTGCTGCCGGATCCCAATCCCCGTATCGGCCACCGCGATCATCACCGTGCGGCCGGCCCCCTCCCCTTGGCTCGACATGCGC
>JAEUQF010000055.1 GCA_016789745.1 Bryobacterales bacterium | reverse complement strand
CGGTCTGAACGCGGCAGAAACGCGCACCATGGTTCCATCGCAGTCAAACGTCTGCCAGGTACCGGCCACCGCAAAGGCCTATGTCGTCAACGTGACCGTCGTGCCGCTTAACGGTGGCGTCAACTTCGCCACCCTCTGGCCGGCCGGCGAAACCCGGCCGAATACATGGACCATTCGCTCGCCCGACGGGCAGACTGTGGCGAACTCCGCCATTGTCAAAGCGGGCGCAAACGGAGGCGTCAGCCTGTATGTCTCCGATCGCACTGACTTACTCATCGATATCAGCGGATACTATACGGACAGCACCGCCGTAACCGGCTATGTGTATTACCCGCTCACTCCCTGCCGGGTCATTGATACCCGTCAGTTGTACCGTCCACAGACCGGTCCCTTCGGCCCACCAAGCATGGGCGCTCAGCAGACGCGCCGCTTCCGTTTTCCCGATACGCCTTATTGCACCGTACCCGCCGCGGCGGCCTATTCGGTAACCCTGACCGTCGTCCCGCCCGCTCCGTTGGCCTTCCTCACCGCCTGGCCCGCCGGCTTGGGCCAGCCTGGTGTGTCCAGCATCAACTCGTTCGCCGGGCGCGTGCTCGCCAATAGCGTCATCATTCCGGCTTCCACCGATGGCTCCATCGACGTTTTCGTTTACAACAGCTCAGACGTTCTGATGGACATCAACGGCTACTATGCGGCTGATGACGATGGCGGGGGGAACGGCCTCTACTTTACGCCGGTGACGCAGTGCCGGGCGAGCGATTCTACCGTGGCCGGCGGCCCTTACGCCGACGAGTCCACCCGCACCATCAACGTGCTCGCGGCCGCCGCCTGCACCGGCATTCCAGCCAACGCCAAGGCCTACGCCATCAATGTCACGGCCTTGCCCAACGGCAATCCCATGCCGTTCCTTACGGCATATCCCACCGGACAGCCCCGCCCCGGGGCCTCCATCTTGAACGCCTTCCAGGGACAGGTCGTG
This sequence comes from Bryobacterales bacterium, assembly GCA_016789745.1. Taxonomy (GTDB): domain Bacteria; phylum Acidobacteriota; class Terriglobia; order Bryobacterales; family Bryobacteraceae; genus CADEFT01. The sequence continues at coordinate 7,163 of JAEUQF010000055.1, read as the reverse complement.
ACCAATGCCGCCATCGTCCCGGCTGGAACCAATGGCTCGCTTGATATCTACGCCTACCGCCGCACGGACGTGGTGGTCGAGATCAGCGGCTACTTTGGAAGATAGCCGATGCGGATAACAGTGTTCGGGATCAGCGCGGGGGGCGCCCTGCTGGTCTGGTTGGTGGTGGTGCTATGGCGGGCGCGCGCGGCGGGCCTGGAACCGCGCCGCGCGCTCCGACTGCTGGAGTCTGCCATCGCCTGCGGCGTCCTCGGAGCGGCGATCGGCGGATTCACGGGCCGTCCGGGATGGGCAGGGTTTTCGTCGCTCGGCGCGGCTTTCGGAGCCGTTTTGGGCGCGGCTCTCTCTCTGCGACCAGCGCCGCAGACCGACCGTTGGCGCTACTTGGATATCGTGATCTATGCCTTTCCGTTCGGATGGGCGTTGGTGCGATTGGGCTGCACGCTGCAGCGCGAACACCCCGGCCGGATCACCAGTTCCTTCCTTGGCGTCGCCTATCCGGATGGGCAGCGGTATGACTTGGCGCTGCTGGAAATGCTCCTCGCCATAACGCTGACGGCGTTGTTTCTCGTGCTCGGCCGACGTCCGCGCCCGCCCGGGTACTTTGTCCGCTTCGCTGCGCTGTGCGGGCCCCTGCGGTTGCTCATCGAGAGTCTCCGCGAGCCCCCCGCAGCGCCGAACGTGATAGCCGCGCTGATGTTGACAGCCGCTGGGCTGTGGGTCTGGCGAAGGGCGGTAGACTGATGAGTTGATTTAAGAAGTGGGGAGGATGGTTTGGGGGTCTTAGGTTGGGTGTTGGTGGTGGGGGCTACGCTGCTCGCACTGCAGGGTCTGCGAAGGCGGGACCAAGAGGTCCCGCGCGGGTCTGGGGACCCGCCCTCCATCCGGGCAACCGTTATCGCGCCTGTGAAGGGGTTTGACGAGGGGCTGCGGGAGAATCTCGCAGCGTTGGCTTCGCAGGATCGAGACTTCGAGTTGATTGTGGTTTGCCGAGAGGAGGCGGATCTCGATCCTGCGGCAGTGCCGGCGGGCGCGCGGGTGGTGTTTGCGGGGCCGCCTCAGGAGGGGACTGCGGAGAAGATCTCGAATTTGCTGGCGGCGGTGCGGGCGGCGGATCCGCGTTCGGAGGTGTTCGTGTTCGCGGATTCGGATGGGCGGGTGGGGCCTCGGTGGTTGGTGTCGCTGGTGGCGGCGGTGCAGGAGCCGGGAGTGGGGGCGGCGACGGGATATCGGTGGCATCTGCCGGCTCGGCCGGACTTCCCTTCCCTGCTGCGGAGTGTTTGGAATGCCGTGATTGCGGGGAGCCTGCATGCGGGGCCGTCGGCGACGTTTTGTTGGGGTGGGGCGATGGCGGTGCGGCGGTCTACTTGGGAGAAGCTGGATATCCCCGCATGGTGGGTCGGGACGCTCAGCGATGACTACCGGCTGGCGCAAGCGGTGCGGCACGCCGGGCTGCGGATCGCGTTTGTGCCGGAGGCTCTGGTGGCGGCCGAGGATGGGACAGGGTTGGGCGAGTTGCTTTCCTGGACGGCGCGGCAGATGCGCATCACGCGGTTCTACAACGCGAAGCTGTGGAAGATGGCGCTGTTTGCGCATGTGGTGTATTGCGGATCGATGGTAGCAGCGGTGTGGTTGTGGTCGTGGCTGGCGTGGGGGTTGCTGGCGGTGCAGTTGGGGATCGGCTACTGGCAGGCGTGGGGGAGGGTGGCGTATGCGGCACGGTGGATGCCGGAGCACCGGGAATGGTTCCGTCGCTGGCATGCGGCGCATATCCTGTTGACGCCGGTCGGCACGTGGCTGTGGCTGTGGGCGTGCGTGGCGGCGTGGGCGAAGAACAGCATCGAATGGCGCGGGTATACGTACCGCATGCATACGCCTGCGATCCCACAGCAGCGATATCATGAACCTCATGACGCGGCTGCTGGTAGTGTTCGCGATCGCCCGGTTGGCGGTCGCTGACGAAGGCACGGAGTTTTTCGAGCGCAAGATCAGGCCGGTACTGGCGGCGAAGTGCTACGCGTGCCATAGCGCGCAGGCGAAGACGGTGATGGGCGGGCTGCGGCTGGATATCCCGATTTCGAGTGCGGGGACGGGCAGGCTGCTGGAGGCGATCCGGTACAACAGTCTGCGCATCAAGATGCCGCCGTCGGGCAAGCTGCCGGATGAGCAGATCGCGGACTTTGAACGCTGGATCGCGATGGGGGCTCCGGATCCGCGGACCGGGAGCGCGCCGGCAGTGAGCGCGGCGCCCGCCGGCATCGACATCGAAAAGGGCCGGCAATACTGGGCGTTTCAGCCGGTGCGGCAGGTGGCGGTGCCGCAGGTGAAGGATAAGGCGTGGGTGCGGACGCCGGTGGATGCGTTTGTGCTGGCGAAGCTGGAGGCGAAGGGGTGGAAGTCGGCGGCGCGGACGGACAAACGGTCGTGGCTGCGGCGGGTGACGTATGACCTGATCGGCCTGCCGCCGACGCCCGCGGAGATCGACGCCTATCTGGCCGATGCGAGTGGCGAGGCGGAGCGGCGGGTGGTGGACCGGCTGCTGGCATCGCCGCATTACGGCGAGCGCTGGGCGCGGCACTGGCTGGACCTGGTGCGGTTTGCCGAGACCAACGGTCATGAGTTCGACAACGATAAGTTGGATGCGTGGCGGTATCGCGACTACGTGATCCGCGCGCTGAATGAGGACGTCCCGTATGACCAGTTTGTGCGGGAGCACATCGCGGGGGATTTGCTGGCCAAGCCGCGGGTGAGCAAGGATGGGGCGTTCTTGGAATCGCCGCTGGCGACTGGCGCGTACTGGTTCGGCGAGGTGTTGAACAGCGCCACCGATTCGGTGAAGAGCCGGGCGGATATGGTGGACAACCAGATCGATGTTTTCGGCAAGGCGTTCCTGGGATTGACGGTGGCGTGTGCGCGGTGCCATGACCACAAGTTCGACCCGATTCCGACGCGCGATTACTACTCGATGGCGGGCGTGATGCACAGCACGTATGTGCGGGAGGCGGTGGTGGACAGCCCGGCGCGGGTGGCGGAGGTGAAGGCGGCGCATGCGCGGATTGCAGCCATCAACGGGGAGATGCAGAAGCCGAAGCCGGCGAAGGTGATGCTGCGGGAAGGCGAGGTCATGTACGAGGATTTCGCGGACGCGGGCTACGGCGATTGGTATGTAACAGGCGAGGCGTTCGCGCTGGGGCCGGTGAATGGCGTGGCGAGTTCGGCGGGCGCGGGGACGCGGCGGCTGGTGGGGTCGCTGACATCGAAGAAGTTCAAGATGCCGAAGCTGTGGGTGCATATCCGGATGGGCGGGACGAAGTTCGAGCCGGGCGACAAGGAGCGGGATGGGATCCGCGTGACCCTGGTGGCGGACGATCACAAGAGCCAGACGTTCCGGCCGAACGGGAAGCCGGGGCTGAGTTGGGTAAGCATGCGGATGACGAAGGAGATCGGGCGCACGAGTTACTTCGAGATCGTGGATCGCAGCCGCGAGGGACATATTGTCGTCGACAGCATCGTATTCAGCGATCACGAGAAGCCGCCGGTGGTGGAAGGACCGGAGGAGCCGGTAGCTCCATTGCCGGAGTCCGCACAGTTGGCGGAGGTGGAGGCGGCGTTCCCGGAGTCGGCATTCGGGATGATCGCGATGGAAGAGAATCCACACGATGTGAAGCTGCACATTCGTGGGAGTCACGAGAACCTGGGCGAGACCGTACCGCGCGGGTTCCTGAAGGTGCTGACGGGCGCGGGCGCGACGCCGGTGACCGAGGGTAGCGGACGGCTGGAGTTGGCGGAGTGGATGTCGCCAAAGAAGAATCCGCTGGTGGCGCGGGTGCTGGTGAACCGGGTGTGGAAGCATCACTTCGGCGCGGGGCTGGTGCGGACGACGGACAACTTCGGCAAGATGGGCGAGGCTCCGGAGCATGGGGAGCTACTCGACTGGCTGGCCGAACAGTCTGCGGGTAGCAATTGGAGTCTGAAGGATCTGCATCGCTGGATGGTGTTGTCGAGTACGTATGCGATGGGCAACGCGGCATCGGCGGAGGCGATGAAAGGCGATCCACGGAACACGCTGCTGCATCACCGGCCGGTGCGGCGATTGGAGGCCGAAGCCATTCGCGACGCGATGCTGGCGGTGAGCGGGCGGCTGGATCCGAAGTTGTATGGGCCGAGCGTGGCGCCGCACATCAGCAAGTACCAGGATGGGCGTGGGAAGCCGAAGCCGGGGCCGCTGGATGGCATGGGGCGGCGGAGTCTATACATCCAGGTGCGGCGCAACTTCCTGACGCCGATGTTTCTGGCGTTTGACTACCCGCTGCCGGTATCGACCACGGGGACGCGCGGGTCATCGACGGTGCCGTCGCAGGCGCTGCTGTTGTTGAACAATGAGCTGGTGGCGGAACTGGCGGGGTCGTGGGCGGCGCGGGTGTCGCGGGAGTATGCGGCGCCGGAGGAGCGGGTGGCGGCGCTGTATCGACAGGCATTCGGACGTGAGCCGGAGGAATGGGAGAAGCGCGAGACGCTGCAGTACGCCGCGGCGGCGGGGTGGAGGGACCTGTGTCATGTGTTGTTGAATTCGGCGGAGTTTGTGTATGTCAAATAGGATGACGCGGCGGGAAGCGCTGTGTCGGGCGGCGAACGGGTTTGGCGGGCTGGCGCTGTTGCACCAGATGGCTCGGGATGCGGCGGGGGCAACGCAGGCGACGCACTTTCCGGCGAAGGCGAAGGCGGTGATCTTTCTGTTCATGGACGGCGGCCCGTCGCAGATGGACAGCTTTGACCCGAAGCCGCGCTTGACGCGGGATCACGGCAAGAAGATCCCGATCGAGACGCCGACGACGGTGTTCAACATCAGTGATAAGGTGCTGGGGTCGCCGTTTGCGTTTCGGAAGTATGGGCAGAGCGGCGCCGATGTCAGTGATTTATTCCCGCATGTCGCCACGTGCGTGGATGATTTGGCGATTATCCGGTCGATGGTGGCGAACCACAGTGAACATACGGCGGCGAATTACTTCATTCATTCGGGGTCGGGGTTTCAGGGCCGGCCGAGCATGGGGGCGTGGATCAACTACGGGCTGGGGAGCGAGAGTGAGAATCTGCCGGGCTTTGTGGTGTTGGAATCGGGGCTGATTCCGCCGGGCGGGATGGACTGTTTTGGGAGTGGGTTTCTGCCGGCAACGTATCAGGGGACGCTGTTCCGGCAGGGGGCGCATCCGATTGCGGATCTGGAGCCACGGGAGAAGGACGGGGCGCAGCAGCGGGAGAAGCTGCGGTTATTGGAGAAGCTGAATCGCGGAGTGTTGGAGCGGTTCGGCGGCGCGAGTGACGTGGAGGCGACGATTCGGAACTATGAGATGGCCTTCCGGATGCAGTCGGCTGTCCCGGAGTTGCTGGACTTTTCGAAGGAGTCTGAGGCGACGCGGAAGATGTATGGGATTGGGGAGGAGCCGACGGATGAGTTTGGGCGGGAGTGTCTGATTGCGCGGCGGCTGGTGGAGCGCGGGGTGCGGTTTGTAGAGTTGTTGTCGCCGGCGCGGAAGGGGCTGGACCGGTGGGATCAGCATTTGGGGTTGGAGAAGGGGCACCGGTTGAATGCGCAGTCGACGGATAAGCCGATTGCGGGGTTGTTAAAGGACTTGAAGGCTCGGGGGATGTTGCAGGAGACGCTGGTGGTGTGGGGTGGGGAGTTTGGGCGGACGCCGTGTGCGCAGTTCCCGGATGGTGGTGGGACGGAGAATGTGGGGCGGGACCATAATCCGTTTGGGTTCACGATGTGGATGGCGGGGGGTGGGGTGAAGGGCGGCGTAGTGCACGGGGCGACGGATGAGTTTGGGTATTTTGCAGTGGAGAATAAGGTCCATATGCATGATTTGCATGCCACCATGTTGCATCTGCTGGGAATGGATCATAAACGGTTGACGTATCCGTATGGTGGGCGGGATATGCGGCTGACGGATGTGCATGGGAATGTGGTGCGGGAATTATTGGCCTAAGTATTATGATTTTTGCGGGCTTGCCAGGCAGCCAAGGCTACGGCGAGGGCGAGGTCGTCGTGGCGGGAGGTGGATTTGGCGTTGGACTGCAGGTGGAGCAGTTCGTGGTTGAGGTTCTGGAGTTGCGGGAGCTTAGGCGCGAGTTTGAGGGTGCCGTTCTGGAGGACGGACGCGAGGTTGGCGAGCAGGTGCTGGCGGGAGACGTGGTAGTAGCCTTCTGAATAATGGGGTGCGCCGCTGCCGGTGATGATCAGCTTGATGAGGCTGGCCGGGATCTGGGTGGTGGCGAAGAAATCGAGGAACGGCAGGCCGGGGCCGGTGGCGTCGACGATTAGGGTTAGGGGGCAGTTCTTTAACGGAGGTTGGTTGAGGAAGGAGCGGACGTGGCCGGCTAGGGCGGGGTAGGTGAGGCCTAGCGGGTAGCGTTCGAGGTGGCGGAGGTGGTAGCGGGTGGGGCGGTGGAAGCCGCCGGTGTAGGGGTCGCGCGGGCCGGTGGGCGGGACGCAGACTTCGAGGAGGGCGAGGGCGGAGTGGTCTTGACGCTGGCCGAGGTCGAGGCCGGCGTAACGTTGGATTGGGAAGTATTGCATGGTGTTTTCCTTTCTGGTTTTTGGAGGCCGTTGACGGGCCTCGGCAGCCGCGTGCTTAGGCGCGCGGCTCTGTTTGGATTTCGCGGTGGCGTGCGATGGCAGCGGTAGCGCGACGTGGGCGTCGCGCGCGCAACCGGGGGTCCGCCCCCTATTTCGGACGGGAGCGACGTGGACGTCGCTCCGCAGGCGTGGACGCCTGCCCCACTTTGGTTACAGGATGGGGGTGGCCTCTGGGTCCGCCGCGGAGGTGACTTCTTCGTCGGTCAGGAGCGAGCCTTCCGGGGCGTGGAATTTGCAGAGAAACTCCTGCTCAAAGGTGTGACGCGGGAGTGTGGCGAGTTGCTCGTCGAGGTACTCGCGGGTGATGCGGGGACAGTCATAGGCGGTGACGGTGACCCGTTGGAAGCGCGCGTTGGGGTTGGCCCATTCGTGATAGAAGAAGCCCTGGCGGCCGTTGGGTGTCGAGAGGATCCAAAGGAGCGCCTTGGGGTTGGTGGCGAGCATGGGCAATAGGGCGTGATAGAGCGCATCGGGGACGCGCGAGGCTTCGTCGAGCAGGAGAAACGCGGGCGCGGAGAAGCCTCGG
>JAEUQF010000033.1 GCA_016789745.1 Bryobacterales bacterium | reverse complement strand
CTTCGGCGCGCTGGAGAAATTGACCACCTCTGCTCGCTTAAAGTTGCCACCACCAGAAACAGCACATGGAACGGCGACACGCCGCTGAGCACGGCTCATCATCCGCGCCTGTAGGCGCGCTGTCGTAAGCGATGTTGGGGGGGAGAGGCGATATCATCCACGCCGGAGGCGTGCCCGGCGCGGCCGGGAGAGACTATCGAGACAGGCGTGCCAGACGATTGCGGAGATGGCGAAAGTAGGCGTCATCGACAGCAAGGCCAAGCACCTCGTCGATGACCGGAGCAAAGTAGGCAAGCGAGCGGATCACACCCAACGGAGGCGCGCCGGCGGGCCGTGCCAGGCGCCGTGCGCAGGCCAGGATCAGAGCGTTCTCGACAACCGCTAACGGCACGCCGCGAGCATGTAACTGCAACGCGAAGGCGCGATCCGGCTTGCGAACCGCGCCACAGGTCCCCGGCGTCGCGCGATAAGCATCCAACACGCGCCGCACGTATGCAAGAGAGTCCATCGCATTCAGCCTTGCGGTTCGCGCAGCGGCGGACCTTCAATGCGCACGGTGTGACAGTAATGCCGCAGGCGGCTCAGCAACGCTTCGGTCATCGGCTTGTTTCCCAGCAGGCCGGCCCATTCTTCATAGGCAAGATTGGTTGTGATGATGGTCGGATGCCGGCGATAGCGTTCCTCCATTAGCTTGAAGAACACATTGGCCTGCTCCGGCTTGAGGTTGGTGTAACCCAGTTCATCGATCAGCAGGATGTCCAGACGCGTCAGGCGATCGACAAGCCGCCGCGTGGACCGGTCGGCGAGCGAAGCATACATGTCGTCGAACAGATCCTGCGCCTTTACGAATTGGCATCGCAATCCGTTCTGCAAGGCCTTCATCAGGATGCTGGAGGCAAGTCCAGTTTTGCCAACAGCCGTCGGACCGATGAACACAATGTTCTCGTGTTTGGCCACGAAATCGAGTTCAGCGAACGCGCGGATCTGTTTGCGATTCACGCCCGGCTGTTTGGTGAACGGGAACGTTTCCAGCGCCCACCGTTCCGGCAGACCCGCCCTACGGATGCGCCACTCCAGCGCGTTCTCCTGCCGGTCACGCCATTGCGCGCGCAACAATCCGGCGACGAAATCCGTGTAGGTGATCTGTTGCTGATCGGCGGCGCGCAGTTGTTCGTCGTAGACCGCGTGCATGCGGTGCAGTTTCAGATTGCGAAGGAGTTGATCGAGTTCTTCAGTCATGGTTGTTGTCGTCCAGCAGAAAGAAGTCGCGCTGCACGCGGCGCAGGATCATGCGCTCCACGCGGTCCAGATCGTAGAGCCCATACTGCGCGGCCTCGGCGATGGCGCCCAGAAATGGCTGGCGCGGATACTCGCGCAGCATGCGGAGCAGTTGCCGTAACGCGAGCCCGATGACCTTGCGGCTTTTCTGTTTTAAACATTTGACGTATCCGGCGATCTCCGGAGCGGTGGTGACAATCGCTTGTTCGTCCGGATGCGGGTCGCTGCGTTTAGGCCCCTCGCCGCGTGGCGGGCGATGCTCGCGCAGGGTAATGCGTTGATCGGTTGCAAGCAGGCGCGTGTGCGTCACGATGCGGCGCGCGTCGAGTTCGATATCGATCTTCTCGCGCGTTTCGCGAACCTCGACGCGGCGTCCAATGAAGTCCGCCGGAACCGAGTAGCGGTTGGTGTGTAGCGCCACGTAGCCTTCGGTGTCGACCATGCGTTGATGCAGCCGGTAGACTTCCGGAATCCACGCCGGCAGCGACTTCAGCTGCAACCGCTCGACCGCATGCAGTTCGCGCGGGACAGCGCGAATGTGCTTCTTGTACGATGCGTTGACGCGGTCGCACCACTGCCGTGCCTGGCTGTTGAGGTCCTGCCAGCTGGTGAAGGTTCTGCCCGCGAGAAAGTTGTTTTCAATGAAGTGGAAGGGCCTCTCCACCCTTGCTGAGCGGTTGGCATCGCCGATCTCATGCGCTACGAAACGAAACCCCATGCGCTCGGCGAATGCCGCCATCTCGGGCACTGGTTCCATCTGCTTGCCGGTACCGCGCAACACCACCACGTGCGTGTTGTCGATCATCGTCCGTTGTGGCGCGCCGCCCATGTAACGCAGCGCTTCGGTGAGAAACGCCTTGCAATCGAAGCGTTGAAACCGCGGCCAGATTTCGAAGTAGAGTAGGCGTGAGTAGCACAGCACGGCTGAGGCAGTCTGCGCTTTGTACTTGCGGCCCCCAACAACCACTTCATGCGGCGAGGTGTCGTGTTGCATCTCGACGCCCGGCTCGAAATGGTAGCGGCCGGTAGGCACGATGGGCTCCTGGCCGATGCCTTGCCGCCTGCAGAACGCGGTTAACGCTTGATACGACAGCGTCGCGCCGCCAGCGATGAGTTCCTCATGGACTCGCACGAGATTGCCTTTGCAGGAGTGTAGTAGCTCGATGATCTGTTGGCGGTGCGGCGAGGCCTTCTCTTCGCGTTCGATCTTCGGCACGGCAATGGAGTTGGCTTCGAGCACCTTGCGCACGCTCTGGCGCGAGAGGTTCAGCAGCTTCGCGATGGCGCGTTTGCTCATCCCCTTCGCATGGAGTTCCAGAATCGTTGTGCGTTGTGATTGGCTCAGCATGTTGTTCCTCGATCTGTTGCAATAGCCGCGTGGCGTGTTGGATCTTGTTGCGGATGACGGCGCTATTAGAGGTGGAGGCTTCACTACGTTCCAGCGCCCGGCGTGCAATGGCTGCGATCTGATTCAGGTCGCTTTCAAGCGTTGCTTGTGTTGGTGACTGTTGCTGCTGGCTGGCTTTCAGAAACAACGCCGGCTCGGCGAGAATGCGCTCGCGTGCTTGTTTGGTTTTGGCATTGCGCCAGGCGTTGTAAAGCAGTGCGGCTTGCCGCGTGGTCCAGTGCTGTTGCGCGAAGATCCGCGCCATGTTGAGGCAGTGTTCCACGCTGATGCGCGCCATTGGCGCCAGGTATCGCATCGCAATCTGCGACGCGATGCGTCCTTCGCGGACCTGCTGCTGCACGGCCTCCGGGAGTGTGTCCACCAAGGCCAGACGGCGTGCGATCCAGGTTGCACTGTGGTCGAAGCGCCGCGCCAGCTCTTCGATGGTGTAGCCGTGCTTGTGTTCCATCTCGGCCAGCAGCCAGCCTTGTTCCAGAGCGGTCTCCGGCTCGCCGCGGCTACGCAGGGAATGCACCAGAAGCAAGGCTTCGGCTTCGCTCATGGTGTCCAGAACCAGAGCTTCGACCGTGTCACGCCGCAGTTGTTGGAGAGCGGCGATGCGTTGGTGTCCATCGATCACCAGATAGCCTTGCGGGCCGGGAATCACCAGAATTGGCGTTTGCTGGCCCGCTTCAGCCAGTGAGGCCAACAGCTGCCGGAAACGCGCCGGGTGGCGGAGCCGGAGGTGCGCCAGGCGGCGGTCCAGTTGATGAAACTCCAGTTGCTGCCGAAGTGGGTGCGCCACGGGATTGAGTATGCGCCGGTGGCGGAGAGGTCTTTTGCGGCGCGGCGGGGTTGTTGCTCAGAAGTTGCTTTGGCTCAATAGGATAGGCGGAGGATCCGTCTTTTGCGCCGCGCTGCACTAGTGTGCACATAAGTGCAATGAAATCAGCGCCTTTGCCGCCGAACTGGTCTTTCGCGAGATCCCAGGGAAGTTTGTCGAATGGCTTTGGCACTCGGGGCGCGTCGGGATCGGAGCTTGGCTGGGGATGGCGCTGGTCGATCCGGTAGGCGGCGGCGTAGCCGGGGTTGTTCGCCCGCCAGTTTGCTTGGGTCTTCTGGCGGCGCGCGGTTTTGCAGTGGGGAGTGCTACAGGTTCGCTGGCGATCTCCCGCTCGCGGATCCGGGTAGAACCACCGGCGGCAGATCCGGCAGGGGCGCTTCCGGGTTCCGGGCATCCCCCTTCATCGGCTGGCCTATTGGGTGGTGGTCAACTTTTGCCTAGCGGACGTGGTCAACTTCTCCAGCGCGCCGAAGACTTCAACCGCCATCGTACGCGTTTTCGGATCGAGGGATCGGTCCAGGCGCGCGACGGATCCGCTGAACGTTTTGTTAGGATAGGCGGGCACCCGGAATTCAATGCGTGCCCCGCGACGGACACTCGCTACCTCTGCCTCCGGCACGGGTACGACGACGCGAAGCCGCGAAACCTGCTCAAGTTCGAGAAGGGCGACCGCGGATCCGTTACCTGGGCCAACGAGGGCCCCCGGATGAACGTATCGCTCCGTAATCAGTCCGGAGAACGGCGCCGTCACCTTCAGATACTCCTCTGCCTGCTTGGTTGCCTGGACGAATGCCTTCGCGGCGCGAGTCGCACTTTCGGCGGACCGGACCGCAGCCTTGGCCGCCTCCACCATCTTTCCGGCCTGGATCAATTCATTTCCGGCGATTGCTCCGGGGGGTTCCGATGCTCTCTTGAGGCGCCCGTAGCTGGCTTGGGAAACCGCGAGGCGTGCCTCGGCTTCGGCGCGCGCGGATACAGTGGTTTCCACTCGCGATTCGGCCTCGGCGGTCTGCGCCTTCAGTTCGGCGGCAGTCGGTGACACGAGCAGTTGCCCCTGCTTCACAACATCGCCGCGGTCCACCAGGACCTGATCGACATAGCCGTTGGCGCGTGCGTGGAGTGTGACGCGTTGGTAAGGGAGGATCTCGCCGGTCAGCACGCTGGTACGGTCCACGGCCTGGGATCGAACCGGCACCACCTCCACAGGCTGGCCCAGCGCCTGATGGATGACAACAGTGGTCAGAACGAGGCAGGTATTAAACAGCAGTCGGCACATAATGTCGGCTCTCCGGGTCAGCAGGATTCAGGGATGGTGACTGCACGCCGGCACGACGCTGCAGCACGGCATAGATGGCGGGCAGCACAGTGAACGTTGTGAAGGTGGCAACGACGAGGCCTCCAATGACAGCGCGGCCGAGCGGAGCGGATTGCTCGCCGCTCTCCCCCAGACCCAACGCCATGGGAAGCATGCCCATGATCATCGCGGAGGCGGTCATCAAGACAGCGCGCAGACGGCCAAGGGCACCCTTGCGAGCGGCGGCGATCACCGGGACTTTCAGTTCCAGGCGAGCCGCCTCCGAGAAACTGATGAGCAGAATTGAGTTGGCGACAGCAATGCCGATCGCCATGATGGCGCCCATGAAGGACTGGATATTGAGGGTTGTGTCCGTTGCGAGCAGCATCAGCAGCACACCGCTGAGGACAGCGGGTACGGTGAGAGTGATCGCCAAGGCCAGGCGAAGCGACTGGAAGTTCGCGGCAAGGAGCAGGAAGATGACGACCACGGCGAGCAGCAATCCGGTCTGGAGACCGTAGATTGTCTGTTGCAGCGCCGGAACCTGACCACGCAGGAATACCTTCACACCGCGCGGGGGAGTTCCGGCACCATTGATTGCCTGCTGAATCCGCGGAACGGCTTTCCCCAGGTGACGCCATGGAGGTTTGCCGTCAGGCTCAAAACGCGCTGGCCATTCAGCCGCTCCATCAAGCCTGGAGCAGTGCCTTCCTTGATCTCGGCCACTTCCCCAAGCAGCGGCCGGGAGGCTCCGTCCGGAGCGACGGGAAGCTGAGCCATGTCGCTGGTGGACTGGATCCGGTTCTGCGGGATCTCGACCTGGATCTGGAAGGCGTTGCCGGAATTCGGGTCTCGCCAATAGTTCGGGTCGGTGAAGCGCGACGATGAGGTCGCGGGAACCAGAGAGCGAGCCACATCCGACATCGTCAGGCCGTACTGACCCAGCCCGGTCACGATCGATGTTGATCTGGAGTGAGGGGTAGTCTTGCGGCTGGGAGAACTGCAGGTCGCGGAGGAAGGAGAGTTTCTCAAGTTCCTCGCGTACCTTTGCCGCATGTGCGCGGTCGTCGATCAAACTGGGACCCTGGATTGCGACCTCGACTGGAGTTGGGGAACCTGCGCTCATGACCTGATTTACGATGTCACCAGCCTCGAGGGAGACGGCGACCTGAGGCAGTTCCTTGCGCAGGGCCTGACGGAGCCGCTCGCGCAGGTCGGCGCTTCCCCGTCTCGCCTCCGGCTTTAGAGCAACGGTCAGTACCGCTTCGTGCGGACCGCTGGTCCAGAGGAAGATTGTGTTTATCGGGTAGCTCGCCGGCTGCACGCCGAGGAAGGCCGTTGAGATCGACACATTGCCGGGGCCGATCTCCCGACGAATGATATCCAGCGCCTTCAACGCCACGATCTCCGTCCGCTCGATTCGCGTACCGGTGGGAGCGCGGAGCCGGACCTGAAACTGAGGCGGATTCGTCTGCGAGCAAGGGCAGCAGGTAGGCTACAAGAGCGACGGCACTAACAAGGTATACCGCGACCAGGGGGAAGCGGAGTTTCAGCGCCAGGCCGAGGTAGCTACCATACATGGAACGCGGCGGCCCGAACAACCCGCGCGTCTCGTCCTCGGCGTGCCCGCTACGCATGAGCCACGCCGCGAGTACGGGCACGAGACTGGTGCAAAGGACGTAGGAGGAAATCATCGCGAAGCCTACGGCCATCGAAAGTGGAACGAACAACTGCCGGCTGATGCCTTCCATGAAAAACGCCGGAACGAAGACGGCCAAGATGCAGAACATGGCCAGCAGACGGGGCAGTGCCGTCCGCCGTGCCGCCTCGACGACAGCAAGGCCGCGGGGAAGGCCGCGCGCGATCTGCGTGTGAATATTCTCAACTTCGACGGTGGCCTCGTCCACGAGGATTCCGACTGCCAGCGCGAGTCCGCCGAGAGTCATGATGTTAATGGTCTGCCCGGCCCGCTTCACGAAGATTGGGATTCCGGCGCCGGAGATCCTGGCACCCTTCGTGGGAATCGTTGAGGTGACATGCGGGCTGATGCTGCTGGCCGGGTTCCTGACGCGCTTGGCAGCCATTCCGTTGATCATCAACATGCTGGTTGCTATCGCCACGACGAAGGTGCCGATTCTGATGGAGAAGGGTTTCTGGAGCATGGCGCACGAAGCGAGAACGGATTGGTCCATGCTGCTGGGGTCGGCCTTTCTCTTGCTCGCGGGGGCCGGACCGCTCTCCCTTGACGGACGCAAGTAAGGCACTCGTTTGGGGGGACAACACCGTGCTTGAAGTGCTTTGCGGACTGGCGGCAGTCGTCGCGGGAGCGGTGGCGTCGGTGGCAGGCTTCGGGATCGGAAGTATTCTGACGCCACTCCTGTCCCTTACCTTGGGGACGCAACTCGCGGTAGCGGCGATTTCCATTCCACACGTCTTTGCGACGGCCGCCCGCTTCTGGATGCTACGCCAGCATGTGGACAGGCGAGTGTTGCTAAGCTTCGGGCTGTTGAGTGCCGCCGGCGGGCTAACCGGGGCGCTGCTCCATTCGGTGGCTTCGAACCCCGCACTGACGCTGGTGTTCTCCGGTCTATTGATCTTCGCCGGTATAACGGGCATCACGGGGCAGGCAAGGCGAATGCGATTCGGCGCAAAGGTGGCATGGGTTGCGGGGGCGCTGTCCGAGATGCTGGGAGGGTTGGTAGGGAATCAAGGAGGCATCCGATCAGCAGCGCTGCTGGGCTTTGGATTGGATCGGAAGGCATTCGTTGCCACCACCACGGCAGTGGGACTGATTGTGGATGCGGCGCGTATGCCGGTGTATCTGGCGACCTCCGCTTCCGAGTTGCGATCGGCCACGGGGCTGATTGTCCTCACAACGGTCGGCGTGTTGGTGGGTACCGCGCTGGGAACGAGGTTCCTGCGGCGGATCCCGGAGGAGAGATTTCACCGGATCGTCGGAGGGCTCATCCTGGCGCTTGGCATCTTCATGCTGGTGCGGGCGGCGAGGGGCGCTTAGGGCAGAACGCAACGGGTGGAGAAGAAAGCCGTTGCCGCTCGCGCGCAGGCCTCGATAATCCGCAGTCCGTCTTCCTGCGCGCCGGTGTCGAATTGCGGCCCGTCGTGGTCAATGGCGTTGCTGACCACCGCGACACAACCAACCGCGACATTACGGGCGGCGCCAAACGCGAACAAAGAGGCTGCCTGCATCTCGACGGCAAGAACGCCCTTACTGCTCCAGCGTTCGAGTTGACTGGCGGTTTCGCCGTAGGGCGCATCGGTTGTCCATACATCTCCACAGCGCACCGGCCAGCCCACGGCGTGCAGTTCGCGGTCCAGGCTATTGACCACGGAGGTGGGGCACCGGACATACTTCCCGGCCGGCACGTAGTGGTACGACGTTCCCTCGTCGCGGATGGCTCCGGCGGCGACAACCAGGCACGGCACCGCAATTCTGGTGACAGACGTCCCGCCGAGGTTACGCCGATGATCAATTTCACACCCGCGGCGGCCATTTGCTCCGCGACGAGAACGGCGTATGGCCTGCCGATGGTTCGAGGGACGATGCCGCAAAGCCTTCCCCCAAGCTCGATGGAATACATAGTGGTGTGAAAGCACGCCCAGGAAGGAAGTGGCTTGGCCAGCCCGCGGTCGACCAGCCAATCGGTGAGTTCGCCATCGAACTCCAACAGACAAACCTCGGGAAGGCTCGGCCGGCGATAGCCCGGCGGCGGCGGACATCGTCCATCAAGCTATCCGGCGTGAACACGGATGGCTCGTCCAGCGGGTGGTTAATGATCGGGAACTCGGAACCGTCGCGCATGGGATCAGGCAGTCTCCAGGGTGCAGTAACAGTAAACGAATTGCTGGGTGGTTCCGAACGGTGTCTGGTGCAACTCGGTGGCGCTCTCCACGAGGTGGAACCGGGCTCCGAACTCGGTGTGAAGCGAGTCCGCATCATACCGAACCACATCCAGACCACTACACTTGGCCGGCCCTTCCGGGCCAAACGTGCTGACCACGACTGCCCGCCGGGTTTAATCAGTGGCGACATTGCGGATGTACGCCGCGCGGTCACTCGCTGACGTCAGGAAGTGGAACACTGCGCGGTCATGCCAGACATCATAAGCGCGTACCGGGAAGACCGGCTGTGTGACATCGGCGCAAAGCCAGCGGACAGACTCGCCGGCGGCGCCCACCCGGCGGCGAGCCGCTTCGAGCGCTGCTTGCGATATGTCGACGATTGTGAGATCACGGTACCCGAGATCCAGCAGGTCATCGACCAGCGTAGAGGCGCCACCGCCGACGTCGATGATGGATGCGCGGCGGTCACCCTGCGTGGAGCGTTCCATCAGCGCTGCAGAGGTTTCCAGGTGCGGACGGAACCAACTCACCTGATCCATGGCCTTCTTCGTGTAGACACCTTCCCAATGCTGTTGCACTTCCATCCGTTCATTTTGGCCCCTGGGTAGTAATCCGCAAATGGCGGTTGGCACTCCCAGACAGGTTCCGCGAGCGCTGTGTGGTTCCGTGGAGGCCCGAGAAGACGCAGTATCAATCGAGCACCGTGAGTAGTGTCAAAGTTCGGTATGTCAAATTCGGTATTGACATCGCCATAACGCGGATATAACATATCCACATTCTCAGTATTTTCATGCTTGGCAAAACTTCAATTTCGGCAATCCGCACCCTCCTGCTGTTGGCTCAGCAGGATCCCAAATCCTGCTGGTCGCCACGGCGGCTTGCAGAGACCCTAGGGGAGTCTCCCACGTATCTCGCAAAGGTGGTCCGTCACATGGTGAAGACAGGGATACTCGAAGCAGAGAAAGGGGTTAAGGGCGGCGTTCGACTGCGAAAGCAACCTCCCGAGATATCGCTCCTTGCGGTCGTCGAGGCATGTCAGGGGACGATTGTCGGGGATTTCTGCCGGTCCAGAAGGCCAGCTTGGAGCTATTGCAGCTTCCACCATGCGGCGCTGGAGCTACATTCGGCCATTACCGGTGTTCTGGAGCGTTGGACCATCGCGAACCTGTTGGAAACGCCCAAGGGAATCGGCGAGATGGTTGGTGGAGTTACCTGTCTGATGGGGGGCGGATTGAACGTCGGCCCTCCGATCTCGAAGCTCGTGCCCGATGAATCGAGCCAGCCAGGAGGCGGGCAATGACGCCGCTTCACGTCGATGTCCCGACAGAGACGTATCACCAGAACTTAATCTCGTGCCAGGTGGCCTGCCCGGTCCACACGGATGCGCGCGGCTACGTGCGGCTGATCGCCGAGGGGCGTTTCGAAGAAGCATACCTCACCGCGCGGGGGCCGAATCCGTTTGCTTCCATTTGCGGGCGGGTATGTGGGGCGCCGTGCGAGGCGGCCTGCCGGAGGGGCAAGGTGCCTCGGGTGGATGATGACGGAGCTTTTGTGGCGAATGACCACCCTATCTCCATTCGCGCGTTGAAACGATTCGTTTGCGAATTGCATGGGCCGGAACAGCGGGGCGGGGCGGCCGTGCTGCGGGATGTGCAGAACTTCGGTCCGCCAGTGGCGGCGAACGCAGAGGAGATGGCGGCGCTGCTCCGGTCGACGATGAACGGCAACCTGCGCCGAGGGAACGGGGAGAAGGTGGCGATCATTGGTGCGGGTCCGGCGGGGCTGTCGGCGGCGCACGATCTGGCGCTGCTCGGCTTCCAGCCGACGGTGTTCGAGACGGAATCGGTACCCGCGGGCATGTTGGCCGTGGGTATTCCGGCGTACCGGTTGCCGCGCGAGGTGATTGAGCGCGAAGTGGACGTGATCCGGGCGCTGGGGGTTGAGATCCGCTGCGGGGTGACAGTCGGCAAAAATGTCAGCTTTGCTGATCTGCGTAGGGAACACGCCGCGGTGATCTTGGCAGTTGGCGCAAAGTCATCACGAGGGCTTGGGCTGCCCGGCGAACAAGGGCCGGACGTGTTCGGTGGCGTTGACCTGTTGCGGGCGGTATCGCTCGGCGAGCCGATCGCGGTGGGCCGCAACGTTGTCGTGATCGGCGGGGGCAACGTGGCGTACGACGTGGCACGGAGCGTGTTGCGGCAGATTGCCTATGACACGGCACGCACGGCGGCACGGCTGGCTGGGACGGCCAAGGTCCGCCTGGTGTCATTGGAAGGATTGGAAGAGATGCCCGCCGACACGGTGGAGATCGTCGAAGGAGACGAGGAAGGCATTGAACGCCTGAACGGCTGGGGGCCGCTTTCGATTGAGCGCGACGAAGCCGGACGGGTGACCGACGTGCGGTTCCGCAAATGCCTGCGGGTGTACGACGAGAACCGCAAGTTCGCACCGCTTTATGACGACGCGCAGCAGATTTCGGTGGGATGCGACACGGTGATGCTGGCGGTTGGCCAGGCGCCGCAGTTGGGTTTTCTGGCCGATGGCGGAGCGGACGTGGAGCAGTTCCGGCCGGGCTGGCCGAAGGCGGATCCAAAGACGCTGGCGACGACGGGACCGGGTGTGTTCGTAGCAGGCGACCTGGCGCATGGGACACGGCTGCTGATTGATGCGGTGGCATCGGGAAAGGCGGCGGCGCGTTCGGTATACGAGTACCTGACGGGGCGGCATTTGGAGAGTCATGCCGTGACGTCGCATCTGGTGCAGGAGCGGTACCGGCGGGAGCGGGGCTACGAGTCGATCCGGCGCGTGGCGGTTCCGGTAGCGCATCCCGAGGAGCGGCTGCACCATCCGGACGCGCTGGTGGAGATCGGCTACACGGCGGAGCAGGCGATGCGGGAAGCGTCGCGATGTCTGGATTGCGGCGTGACGCCCGTGTTCGACGGTTCACGCTGCGTGCTGTGCGGGGGCTGTGTGGACGTGTGCCCGACGCTGTGCCTGCGGATCGTGCCGCTAAGCGAAATAGCGAAGACGGCGGAGATAGAAGCCGCGATCGAGGGACTGCTGGAGGAGGGCGACGACCTCGCGATGCAGTCGGCGATTTTGAAGGACGAGGAGCGCTGCATCCGCTGCGCTGCCTGTGCCATGCGCTGCCCGGCGGATGCCATATCCATGGAGCGCGTTACCTATTCCACAACCTGGAGCCATCAATGACCACGAATGCCAAGACACCCCGTTCGCGTTTGGATCCGGAGCCGGTGCCGCGCCGCGACTGGCTGGGCCTGAGTTCGCTATGGGCGATGGGAGGGGCACTGCTGTTCGGCCTGGCCGGCATGCTGAAACTGCCGAAGGCGGCGGTGCTGGCTTCGCCTTCGAAGAAGTTCCGCGTGGCGGTTCCGGAGAACTTGGGCGCAGGGGAGGCATTTGTCCCGCCGGGCCGGTCGGTGGCGGTGTTCAAGGACCCCGACGGGGTGTACGCGGTCTCGACGATCTGCACACACCTTGGCTGTCTGGTGAAGCCGAACGCGGAGGGGTTTGAGTGCCCCTGCCATGGGTCGCGCTTCGCGGCGAATGGCGATGTAACGAAGGGACCCGCGCCGCGGCCGCTGCCCTGGCTCAAGGTGACGAACAACGGGGGCCAGTTGACGATCGATGAGGGGA
>JAEUQF010000021.1 GCA_016789745.1 Bryobacterales bacterium | reverse complement strand
GTCATCCCACAGACAAACTCGTACTGCCGGATCAGGCTCTGCGTCGTGATAGACCCCAAAATTTTCGCCTGCTTCCGTAGTTCGAGCCCTTCCTTGGCCTCGAGTGCCGTCTGCAAACCCGCCGGCCAGCGGCGGAGCTGCGCCACCCGCCCTTTGTGTTCATCGACGATATCGATGCGCCCGTCGCGCACCAGGTAATCGACATCACGCCGCAACAACGCCTGCACATTCAGCGCATCGATGACCGCGGTGTAGAGCGCCAGGTTGTGTTCGTCGTAGAGATTGCCGCAACCGAGCGCCGCCTCCACGCGCGCCGCGCCGGCGTCAGTCAGCGACACGTTGCGACCGTGCCCGTCCACCGTATAATCCGCCCAGAACCGTAGCTCGCGCGCCAGCGCCGCCAGGCGATACGTTAAATCCCGGGCCGGCGTCGTCCCCCCGGCAATAATCAGAGGAATGCGCGCCTCGTCGATCAGGATCGAGTCGCACTCGTCCACCAGCACGGCCCCAAATCCCCGCTGCACCTGCTCCTCAGCCGACAATGCCAGCCCATCCCGTAAAAAGTCGAAGCCCACCTCGTTCGCCGTCGCATAGACGACGTCGCAGGCATAGGCCTGCCTCCGCTCCTCAGCGGTAAGACCCTGCTCCAAATGAGCCACCGATAGCCCCATGGCGCGATACGCCGGCCCCATCCAGTGCGCATCGCGCTGCGCCAGATAGTCATTAGCCGTCAGCACGTGCACCGGCGTCCCCTGCGCCGCCAGCCACGATGCCGTCAACACGGCCGTCAATGTCTTCCCTTCCCCGGTCTGCATCTCGGCAATGTGGCCGGCGGCCATCGCCAGTGCCCCCATGATCTGGACGTCGAAGGGCGCCATCCCCAGCGTGCCCTCCAACGTCCGCACGGCGTAGGCGAACCAGAGCACCAATTCCCGGTTGGTGCCGTCCGAAGTCCGGTCCGCGCGCACGGCAGCCAGCAGGTCCCGCAACCCAGTTTTTGCGGGACCTGAGAACATCGCCCGAATGCGCTCCAGACCGGCCAACATCGCCCGTTACGCAGCCTCCTCATCCAGCATGCAACGCAGGCTGAGCATGGTCTGATTGCGCCGGCAATCCGCCAGCACGATCGAACCGGGCTCCACCTCGCCGCGTGCCACCAGTGACGCGATCGGCTGCACCAGGTGCCGGTGAATGGTTCGCTTCAGCTCGCGCGCGCCGAACTCCTCGCTGGTGCCGTTGCGCAGCAGAAATTCGCGGGCGCCCTTCGTCAGTTCCACGTAGAAGGCGTCCTGCCCCAGCCGCGTGCGGATGTGGCGTTGGAAGTCCGCCACCTGGTGATCCAGGATGCGGTCGAGCGCCGGCCCGTCCAGCGGCATATAAGTATTGATGACGTCGATGCGGTTCACAAATTCCGGCGTGAAGCGCTTCTTCACGGCCTGCATCGCAATCTGTTCCAGCTTCCGGCCCACTTCCTGCTTCGGCCGCTCGGTGAGCGCCTCAAAGCCGAACGTCGGGTGCAGCTCGCGATTCATCCCGCGTGCCCCCAGGTTGCTGGTCAGGAAGATAATGGTCCGCTCGAAGTTCACCGTCGAGTTGTCCCCCAGCTTCAGCGTAGCCTTGTCCAGCACGCCCAGCAGCAGCCGGTTCAACGACGGCGCCGCCTTCTCAATTTCGTCAAACAGCACGATGGAGAGATTCGACGTTTCGCTCGTGACAGCGTTCAGTTTGGCCTGGGTGAGCATCGGCGTCGTTTCGCGGTGCCCCAGGTAACCCGGAGGCGCGCCTATCAGCTTCGCCACTTCGTGCTCCATCTGGAACTCGCCGCAATCGACGCGCAACAAAGCCTTCTCGTTGCCGTGCAGCGCACCTGCCAGCGCCTCTACCGTCCGGGTCTTGCCGGTACCCGTCGGCCCTAGCAACAGGAACACGCCGACCGGCCGTCCTTCGGGCGCCAGCCCCGCGTGGTACATCTCCACGTAGGGAACAATCTGCTCCAGGGCGCCATCCTGGCCAACGATTTTGTCAGTCAGCGACTGCAACAAGCCGCTCGGCTCCGTACCGGCTCTGCGGATTCGATGAGGTGTGTTTCGCATGGGCGTTTTCATCCTGCCCCAAGTGTATTCACGACACCCGGGCAAACCGCCCTCGCGCGCCAGAAAAACGGCCTATGAAAACAGAGGAAGGCAAGCACTTCCAATCGCTTGGAAGAAAGAGAGGGAAATTTCGAACTCTTGTGAACGGCCTTTTGGGACCGGTTACTTGTGCCGGTAGGTGATGCGGCCCTTGGTCAAATCATAGGGCGACATCTCAATCGTCACCCGGTCGCCCGCCAGAACGCGGATGCGGTTGCGGCGTAACTTGCCGGCCAGGTGCGCCAGCACCAGCCGCTCTTGATCCAACTGCACGCTGAACAGACCACTGGGGAACTTCTCAACCACAGTCCCGGTAACTTCTATCGAATCCTCTTTACTCATTCTTATCCAACATGAGTATAGCGCAGCCCCTCCGGCCAGTAAACGAAGGGCGGGCGATTGTGCGAAACAATACCTAAAGATACGAACTGCCCGTGCGATGAGCATCCTGAGAGCGTATGATTTCTTTCCGAAAATCCATGGAGGCCGACGAGCTTCGCCAAAGACTTCACGAACGTGACCGTGAGGCGGAAGGGACGCGCGGGGTCCTGCTTGACGCCATCACCGGAGTCCGCGAGCATGCCCTCCGTGCCTGCCCACCGGTGGCGGGCTCGTATGAAGACCAGCTTTTGTCGCTGGAAAAACACCTCCGCTCCAAGGCGGGCTTAGACGACAAGTTCACCACGCGGCTCCATCAGCAACTGGAAGGTTTCGGCCGCGACGCCGGCCTCGACTACGAAAACAAGGCCACCGAAATCCGCGAAGTCGTCCGTCTCATGGCGGCGGCCGCGGAAAGCTTCGCCACCCAGAACGCCTCCGGTTCCCAGGAACTCTCCGCCTGCGCCAACGCGCTCGAATCCATCGCCGCCCTCGAGGACCTCTCCGCCATTCGCCGCGAACTCCAGACCAGCGTCCAAAACCTGCGCCAGTTCACCGCCCGCAAAGCCGAACAGGATGCCGCAGCCATCGCCTCGCTCCGAGGGGAACTGGAAGTCGCCCAGAATCGTCTGGCCCAGGCCGAAAGCCAGGCCAATCACGACCCGCTCACCAGCATCGTCAATCGCCGCGGTTTGGAACGCTCCTACCGGGAGCGCTTCCGCCAGACTCCCGCCACCGTCGTCCTGTTCGACCTCAACCGCTTCAAGCAGATCAACGACGCGCACGGACATGCCGCCGGCGACGCCGTCCTCATTGAATTCGCCCGCCGCCTGCAGGGAAGCATCCGCAATACTGACGTCGTCGCCCGTTGGGGAGGCGATGAGTTCATTGCCCTGCTCGGCTGCCCCCTCACGGACGGCCTCGGTCGCTCGCGCCAGCTGCTGAGCAAGCTCTGCGGCGCCTATGTCCTCCCAGTCCAGGGTAAGGACCTGCGGATCCCCGTCAGTGCCGCCATGGGACTCGCCGAACCCGTGAAAGGCGAACCTCTCGCCGACGCCGTCGCCCGTGCCGACGCCGGTCTCTACAAGCAGAAGGGCTCACCCGTCTCTTCGCTGAAGTAAGAACCGCTCGGTGAAGGATCGCTTGCCTGGCGAAAACTGCCGCGCCGCCCCGCGCAGATACGGACGGAACTCCCGTACCCAATACGCCAGAAAGCCTTCCCGCACCATCGTCGCCAGTGACTCGCTGTAGTGGTCCAGCAGCGTTCCCGCCAGCACCTCCCCCGTCGTCTGCACCGCATGCCGTGTGCACCGCGTCAGCCACAGCACCCCGGCCGGCAACTCCCGGACCGCGGACAATGCCAGCAGCGCCGACACCTCCCACACGCTCCGCCCTGATTTCCGCGCCGTCTCCCCCATCTCCCGCCACTGGGCCTCGAGCCGCTCAATCGACGGCCGGCTTTGCGGCGGAATCCGTGCCGCGTCGCGCTTTACCGACTCCCAATCCTTGCGCAGATCCGCCACGTTCAGCGGCGGTGTGTTCAATGTCGACGACAGCCGCGCCGCCGTGCTCTCCAGCCCATCCAGCATCTGGTCTACGGTCTCAAACCGCGCCTGCGGATCCAGCAACCCCTGCTCCTGCAAGCTACGGGCAATCTCGCCGATGAGGTGCCGTCCGGCCCCCGACAGGTCCGCCAACGCCGCCAGCACCCACACCGGCGAAGCCCGGAACGCCAGAATCCCCACCACTTCTATGCCATTACCCACCCCGCGCCGCACCAGAAAGTCCTGCGCCAGCTTCTCTTCCCCCGGATAGACATCCTCCACTTCGCCGACCTGTTCGATCAGGAACCGCAGCGTCGAATCCACCAGCACGGCATAGAGCCGCGTGCGCCGCAGCGCGCCGGGAATCGCCACCTCGCCGACTTCGCGGACGATGCCGCCAGCCAGGGCGGTGGCCGAACGCAAGACGCGTTCAGGAATCGATAGAAAATAACCCGAAACCGCTGGCCGAAGCTTCATTGTTCTCACCGTAACATCCCCCGCTGCGCCACTGCGCAGACAGGTACTGGACCGCGCTCCCACCCGGTACTACTTCTTTCCCATCAAACGTCCTCTTGTCCCTCCAGGCCCCAGCCGCGACACTCAAAAAGCGGACGCCCCCAGTGTCCGCCTTGAAGGAAAACGACTCGTGGAGCGTATTGACTCGGACATTTGGTCAGCAGCCGAAGTAGCTCGCCTGCTCACCCTGGTAGAGAACGAAAAGCGGTTCTACCAGGAGATCCTGTCGCTGTGCCCGGTCCCGATGGCCGTGGTCGGCCAGAACCTCGCCCTGCAGTCCGTCAATCGCGCCTTCCGCACGCTCTTCGCCCTCAAACATGGCGAGACCGCGGACGTCAAAGTCACCGATCTGTTCCCCGCCCTGCTCATCCAGGATCGTGTCGAACGCGCCCTGAGCCACCATACCCCCGACTGGCAGACCGAGATCACCCTCTGGACCGGCGGCACCGGACGCGCCTGCCGTCTCTCGGTGGCTCCTATCCCGAACCCCTACGGCGACCATCCTACCGATGTCCTCATCGTTGCCGAACTGCCCGAACTCGGCCAATCCCCCGCCGCCGCGCTGCTCGATTCCATGGGCGTCATGGCCTGGCAGATGAATGTCGCCACCGGCGACCTCGTCTTCGCCAACTTCGCCCCGGGCATGCCAGCCTCGGCCGCCGAGTGGAACAACCGCGCGTTTAAAGACGATCAGTCGCGGCTCGATTGGGTCTACGAAGCCGCCCTCGAGTCCGGCAAGGAAGCCGAAGTCGACTACCGCGCCAGTTGGGGCGGCTGGCTGTCGGACCGCATCACGCCGGTCCTGACCGACGGCAAAGTCACGGCCCTCCGGGTCCTCACGCTCCGTATCCAGCAGCGCCGCGAACGGCTGGAAGCGCTGGTCCGCACCCGCGAGGACGAAGCCGCGGTGCGCCTGGCCCAACACGTTGCCCACCAGTTCAACAACATGTGGATGATCGTCACCGGCTATACCGAGGTCCTAAGGGAACACCTGGAAGGCGCTGATTCCGACGCGCGCCAAGCCTTGGAGGAGATCGACCGTGCCGCCACCCGCGGCGCCCAGGCCACCCAGCAGTTGCTCCAGTTCAGCCGTCCCCCCGCCGTCCACCCCGCGCAGCTCGACCTGCAGGAGCTGCTCACCCGTCTCGATTGGGACGCCGAGGTCCGCTTCCTGCCTGGCCAGATGCTGGTCAATGTGGATGCGGCGCCCTTCCGCCAGGCCCTGCTATCGCTCGCCCAGGAGACGCGGCCGAACCTTCCCGCCGGCCAGCGCCTGCAGGTGGAGGTCGGACGCAGCATGGCGATTCATGACTTCGCCGACGGCCTCGCCCGTGGCCAGTTCGCCACTGTCAGCCTCGGCGCCATGGAGAACATCAGCCAGTCGCGTCTGGCCCACTGGAGTGAGCCTTACTTTACCGAAGGCGATCGCAACACGACCATCGGCCTTGCCCCGCTCGTTTCCCAACTCCGCCAGATGGGCGTCAGCGTCTCGATGGAGCGCTCCGGCAACGCCTGCTGGTACGTCCTTCGCGTTCCGCTGCTGCGCTACGTCGAACCGCCGCGCAAACCCGCCCCGACGGAAGCGGCTCCCGTCCCCGCCACCGCCGCGACACCCACCCGGGAGCATGTGCTCGTGGTCGACGGCAACGAAAGCGTCCGCAATCTCATTTCCCGCTTCCTCGGCCGCGAAGGCTATCGCGTCCGCATGGCCGCCGACTCCGATGAGGCGCTGGCCGCCCAGGGGCCCTTCGACCTTCTGGTCTGTGATCTCTCCCTGCCAGGTCTGAGCGGTCCCGAGCTAGCCCTTCGCCTGCAGCAGACTTACCCCCATTTGCGCGTTCTGTTCATGTCCGGCTACGACGCGGAGGCTTCCCTCGCCCCCACTGAAGGACAACCCTATGAGTTTCTCCAAAAGCCATTTACCCTCGCTGCTCTCAGCGAACAGGTCCGCGTAGTACTAACCTCCCCTTCGGTCTAGTTGCTTCCCCTAATCGTTTTTCCTCTCACCCTCCGTTAAAAACAGGGTATCCGCAGACGATATGTGGATATCGGGAGCCCGCAAATCCCTATGAACTACTTCCAGTGGTCCGCTTTCACACTTGGCCTGGTCCTGCAGGTTCTCCTGTTGACCGTCCTTGTGCGGCATTACGTTCGGCAATACCCTTTCCTGGTCCTGCTCATCGCTACTCAGTTGGTCGGCGCCGGCATGATCGCCGCTACCCAACTGGAGTTCGTCGGCTGGACCCGCTCCGCCATGCGCTTCTACTGGATTTCTGAAGCCGTTCAGTTTGGCCTGATTTTCTTCTGTCTCACCCAAATGCTGTATCAAACGCTTGGGGACCAGGGCAGCCGGCGTCTGCCCTCCGTCTTACTCGGCGGCCTGGTCTTCTCGGCCCTCTGCACCGCCCAGGCCTACCACCCCAAACTCAACTACTGGATGACGCAACTGGTCCGCAACTTCAGCTTCGGCTCCATGTTCGTCGCCCTTATGGTCTGGACCCTGTCCATCCGCAACCCCAACCGGCAGCGGTTGCTGGTAGTGGCGGGACTCGGAATCCAGCTCGCCGGTAGTGCGATCGGGCATAGTCTCAGACAACTTTCACGTAGTACCACTCAGGTGGGTAACGTAATACTTACAATTTGCTACTTACTATTTCTATTCACCCTTTGGCGGGCATTGCAGGTCAAATCCGCCCCACAACCTGTACTACCCGTCTCGCCCTCACCGGTGCCCGTCGATCCCCCCACCGTGGATCCCACCACCGATCCAAACCTCGCTCCGCTCTCCAGCGAACGCGCTTACTAACACCGCCCGCGTTACCATCGCTTCCAGATGGCAAGCGCCGATTCCAACCTGCTCCGCATCGTCGACCAGGCCATGGCGGAAGCCTTCTCCCGCTCCTCCGGCGCCCTCCGCTGCGCTAAAGGCTGCTTCGGCTGCTGTATCGGGCCGTTCCCCATTAACACCATGGATGCGGCCCGCCTCCGCCGCGGGCTTCTCGCCCTGCCCCCGCAAACTGCCGCTACCATCCAAAACCGCGCCGCCGAAGCCATTGCCGCCATGCTCCCCCAGTACCCGGGCCACCCGCAGTCCGGTATCCTCTATCGGGACCGCGCGGATGAGCTTTTCTCCCACCCCGCCCTCAAAGGAATACCCTGCCCCGCCCTCGACCTGGAATCCGGCGCCTGCACGCTGTACGAATTCCGGCCCATCGCCTGCCGCACCTACGGGCCAGCCATTACGCTGGAAGGCCGCCCGATGCCGCACTGCCAACTGAACTATCGGACCTACACGGCGGAGCAGGTGGAAGCCTGCCGGGTCGCGGTGGACGCCGGCCTCGCCGGCCCCGCCGCTGCCGCCGAATTCGAAGCCTGCGGGCACGCCATCGAACAAACCACCATCGCATTCGCGCTACGCTCAGCTTGATGCCCCGCATCGTCATTCTCGCCACCGGCGGCACCATCGCCGGCCGCTGGGACCCTGCCTGTCACGGCGTGGTCCCGCAACTGACGCCAGACGACCTTATCGGCCTCACTCCCGGCCTAACCGATCTCGCCACCTTCGAAACCGAGCAGATCGCTAACGTCGATTCCTCCAACATGACGCCCGAGGTCTGGGTCCGCCTCGCCCAGCGCATCCGCATCCGCCTGGCCGACCCCGACGTCGCCGCAGTCGTCGTTACCCACGGCACCGACACACTGGAGGAGACCGCCTACTTCCTGGACCTCACCACCGAGAGCCCGAAACCCGTGGTTCTGGTGGGCGCCCAGCGTCCGCCCACCCTGCCCGATACCGACGCCCCGCGCAACCTTACCGACGCCGTCCGCGTGGCCCTCTCCCCGGAAGCCGCCGGCAAAGGCGCTCTCGTCGTCATGAACGGGCAGATCAACGCCGCCCGCGACGTCACCAAGACCAGCACCACAGAACGCGAAGCCTTCCAAAGTCTTGAATTCGGCTCGCTCGGCGTGGCCGATCTGGAAACCGTACGCTTCTACCGCGCCCCGCTCCGTCGCCGCACCCTCCCCTTGACGGTGGAAAAGCTCGGCCGCGTCGAGATTGTGCTGCATTACGCCGGCGCCGATGGCACGCTTATCGACGCGCTGCTCTGCTGCCATCCTCCGGTGGACGGCCTGGTCATCGCCGCGACCGGCCTCGGTCAGGTCAGCACGCCCATGTACGAAGCCATCGCCCGCGCCCGCAGCCGCGGCATCCCGGTGGTCATCAGCACGCGGGTGTATACCGGGCGCGTCATCCCCCTCTACGGCTCCGAAGGCGGCGTCGCCAGCCTCCGCTCGCTCGGCTGCGTGCTGGCCGACAATCTAAGCCCCGTCAAAGCCCGGGTGCTGCTGCTGGTCGCCCTCCAGCACACCCGTGATCCCCTCACCCTGCAACAGCTATTCGATTGGTGACGTGATGGATTCGCCCTCCATTTGGCACGTTCCGTGACAGAGAAGGAAGCACAACCAAATGCCGCACGTCGTTTCGAATCAGCCTTGGGGTACCGTCGACATCGTCCTCCACGAAGGCCGCATCTTCTTCCAGCAGGACTGGTTCTATGAATGGCAGGTACGGCCGCCGCTGGCCCCCTGGTCCACCGACGAAAAGCGCAACCTCCACAACACCATGGACCGCCAGATCTGGGGCGTCTGGAGCAATCGCATCCGCATCCCCGTCCGCCTGGGGCCCAGTCCCGATGCCCGTGCCCGCGATCTGGTCGCCCGCTGCGGCGGCTCCGTCCCCATCAATTTCGATATCCATTGGGTGCTGCGTCCCGGCCACTACCGCGTGACGGCCGTCAAGACCCACCCCGGCTCGGCCGACCGCTCCGAAGTCAGCTTCGACACCCGGACCATCACCTTCTATTCGCATGACCTAGCCCCCTCCGGTGCCCAGAACGACGCCGGCCGCCAGACCAACAACTTCCGCACCGCGCCCCACGAGTTCGGCCATACCATCAATGTTGACGACGAATACATGCGAGGCAGCCCACATCTCAACGACGCTCAAAGCATCATGAACATCGGCGGCCGCGTGCGCCCCCGTCACCTGCAATTGATCGTGACCACCCTCAACAACATGCTCCCCGGCTGCGTTTTCACCGCCCCGGCCGCGTAATGTAACGAACAGCAGCCCTATTCCGTCTCTTGCACGGGAAGGCACTTTGGAGGTTCACCTGTGCCGAAATCAACTGCTCTCCTGGCCCTGTTCGCGGCGACCTGCCTACTCCCTGTAGAAATGAGGGGGGACCGGCCCATGCGGCCCCCTTCTACTTTCAAAGCCGAAGCCCCCGGCGGACGGTTCTTCGCCGAGGTGAATCACGAAACCCAGCGCATTACGGTGTTCGAAGTGCAGCCCGGCGGTGCCACCCCGCGCTATGAGGTTGCGGCCTGGAGCCGCGTCGTCCACCTCTCGGCCGACGGCCGTTTCCTGGCCCTGGGTTACAGCGGCAGCAACCTGCTCAGCCTCGGCGTCACTTCCGAACTCACCCTGATCACCTTCTACCAGGACGGCGCCAAGACCGCCCCAATCCCCCTCCGCCGCCTGATGCCCGACCTCAAGCTCCTGCGCCGCAGCGCCTCGCATTGGGTCTGGGGCGAGTACCATGGCTTCGTCGGCCAAAGCTCCGCATATCGCGTCAAAACAGTTGATGGCCGGATCCTGACTTTGGACCCGGCCACCGGAAACGTACTACCGTAAGTTCTAGGAAAACCCTGGCTACTGGGCCGGCAACCGGACCTCAACAATTAATTCGCCATTTTCCACCCGGACCCGTGCCGAGCCGCCATTCGCCTCGGCGATTCGCCGCGCGCTCGCCAGCGCCAGCCCCGTACCCGCCGGCAAATGCGGCGTGAACGGCGTCATCAGATCCTCGGCACTTTCCAGCACTTTGTCGTCCGCCCCGCTCCGGAACTCGATCTGCACCTTGTCATCCTGACGCGACAGGCTCAACCCAATCCCTCGCTCCGGACCCGCTACCTGGCGATACATGGCCAGCAACGTCCGCACCAAGTGTTCCGCCTGGCCCGGGTCCACCAACACCAGCGTGCTGCTCATCGTGTCGGACCACTCCAGGTCGATTGGCCTGGACTTCGCTGATGCCGTTACGGCCGAACTGACGATTTCGACAATATCTACCCACTGCGTCCGAGGCGTCGTGGCCTGCAGGTAGTGCACCGCGTCCATCAGAATCCAGTCCACCTGCCGGACCATCTCCTGGATTCGCTCCAATTCCTTTTCCGTCCGCGTCTCCGCCTGCAGCACCAGCTGCAAATAATAAGCGGAGGATTCAATGGTACTGAGAGGCTGCCTGAGTTCGTGACACAAATGGCGCACAACGGCGCTGGGAGCCAACTCCACGTCGCCCGGACGGGGCGTGGCGGCACGTGACATAGTTGCTGCGGTGGCTTGAGCCATGTTCTTCTTTGCAGAGTTCAAGAGACAAAATGCGAGGACTTTCAACCAAGCGGAACCGCTTAGCGGACCCGATCAGAAGAGAGCCAATTCGGGGGGGCCATAGCGTTTATAGCTTACCCTCGGCAGGGAGTCAACCCTCCTTTTTGACGTCAGCCGTCGCCCACTTCGGTGTGGTTCAGTACGTTTCTCAGACAACTCCCAACGCGCTACAGTACGTACAAAGGACATTCCCGTGACTCGTCGTAGCCTCTGCCTGTTGCCCTTCACTCTCGCCGCCCAAACCCGCCGCGTTCGCAACCTCAGAATCACCGTTCTCACCACCATGCTCACCGAAGGCTCCGGCATCGGGGAGTGGGGCTTTGCCGCCATGGTGGAAGCCGACGGCCGCCGCATCCTCTTTGACACCGGCGGCCGCCCCGACACCCTCGTCACCAACTGCCGCGAACTGAAAGTCGACCTCACCGGACTCGAAGACGTCATCCTCTCCCACAATCACGGCGACCACACTGTAGGCCTGGCCACCATCGCCCCGCAAGTGGCAAAAGCCCGCATCCATACCGGAAAGGGCATCTTCTATTCCCGCCCCTCGGGCGGCGGCGAACGCAACTTCCTGGTCTCCCACCGCGCCCGTCTGCAGTCGTTGAACTTCATCGAACACGACAAGCCCGTGGAACTGTTCCCCGGCATCTGGCTGACCGGGCCGGTCCCGCGCAAGTACCCGGAACGCAATTTCAGCAACCTCGGCAAGATCGTCACGCCCGCCGGCACCGTGGAAGACAACGTCCCCGAAGACAGCTCCCTAGTCTTCGATACGGACCAGGGCCTGGTGGTCCTTTCGGGCTGCGGTCACGCCGGCATCGCCAACACCCTGGAGTATGCCCGCAAGGTGGTCCGCGATGCCCCCGTTCACGCCGCCATTGGTGGCTGGCACCTCTTCCCTCTGAACGACGAACGCCTGGATTGGACGGCCGGCAAGATGAAGGAGTTCGGCGTCGAACATTTCCTGGGCGCCCACTGCACCGGCATCGAAGCCGTCTATCACATCCGCCAGCGCAACAACATGCCGCGGTCCAAGTGTGTGGTCGGCTCGGTCGGCTCCCGCTTTGAGCTGGGCAAAGGCATCCAAGCCGGCGCTCTCGCCCGCTGAGCGATACACTGTTATCCCAGCCATGCCTGTCACCCGCCGAGCCTTCCTCGCCGCGCTAGCCGCCAGCCCTCCGGGTCCCTACGTCGAGAACACCACGCATATGTT
The DNA here is from genome assembly GCA_016789745.1 of Bryobacterales bacterium. Lineage (GTDB taxonomy): Bacteria > Acidobacteriota > Terriglobia > Bryobacterales > Bryobacteraceae > CADEFT01. The sequence goes on along the minus strand of JAEUQF010000021.1, from coordinate 9,723 downwards.
CTCCAGTGACCAGGCGACGTTTCCTTATCACCCACTCGCCACTCGCCGTCCGCCGCCGCTGGATGTTGAGAAGTACAACGCCTTCGTCAAGGCGTCGGGCCTAACACACACCGTCATCGTGCACTCGGAAGCCTACCAGGACGACCATCGCTATTTGGAATACTGCTTCCACCACGAGCCCTCCCCCAACTACTTCAAAGGCACCTGCCTCTACGACCCTACCCATCCCGACACGCCGCGGCGCATCGGCGATCTCGCCGCGAAATGGCCGAAACGCATCGTCGGCATGCGCATCCATGAATACCGCCACGCTTCCGAACCACCCACGACCGCCGGACCCCTGCGCGACCGCGACCTCCGCTCTCCAGCGATGAAGAAGACCTGGCTGACGCTCAAAGACCTCGGCATGGTGGCTCAACTGCAGATGGTGCCCTCGCACGCCCCGCAGGTCGCCGCCCTTGCTAAGGACACCGGCACCACGGTGCTCCTTGACCATCTGGCCCTGCCCGCCCGGGGCACACCGGCCGAGTACGAAGGCGTCATCGCCCTCGCCAAGGTCCCCAATGTGATCATGAAGATCTCCTCGCTCAGCGAGAAGGACAAAGACCTCGTCAAACGCCTCTACGATGCTTACGGCCCCGCGCGTCTGGTCTGGGGCAGCTACGGCAGTTCGCTGGCATCTTTCCAGAAGAACATCGCTCTGTCCGAGTTGATCTTTGACTATGCTTCGGAACACGAACGCCGTCAGATTCGGGGCGGTAATGCCTTGAAGCTGTTCGGATTCGCGCGATAGTCGCTACCAGGAACTGCCGGCGATCAGATCTCGCAACATATTCTCGATCCGACTCGGTGTGCAGAGGCCGATGTGCGTGTGGACATGATGCCCGTCGCGGAACAGAAGCAGCGCCGGCAGGTTACCGATCCGATACTCCCGCACGAACCCGGGGTCTGCCTCGGTATCGAAGTCCAGGCGGCCAAGCGCCACCTTGTGGCTGATCGCGGGCGGGAGCTCTTCCAAGAAGCGCCGCATCGACACATCATAGCCATTCCACTTTGCCCAACAGTGGACGACGACAAACCGCTGGCTCCGCTCAAAATCCGCAAACAAAGTATGTAGCGGTGTGTCGCACTCCTGCCGGGCTAGGTCCGTCACGGCTATTCCACGCCCAATACCCGCAGGGCCCGTTTCACCACCGGGTCCCGGTTCAACTCCACCTCATCGCCCTTATGCACACCCACCGCCTGGTTCAGAACTTCCTGCTTCAGCCGCGACGTCACCCATTCCCGCTCCTGCACCCATTCCGCCGTGCTCGGCCGAATCTTACTCTCAGACAGGAACACCCGCAGCTCATCCAATAACTGTCCAGACACCTCGAACTTCTCGTCCGCCTTGTTCTTCAACATCCACATGGTCGCAAATGTCGTCAGAATCCCGCTCCCGTCCATCACCGCCCGGAAGCGAGTCACCGGCTCCGGGCCGATCGTCTCATCCGGCTGGATCCCGCCTCCGCCGCGTACCGTCCGTCCCTTCGCCGTCTTGAACTCCGGCTGCGGCGCCGCCGTCACTTCGTCCAGCGTCCCACCCGTCAGCGGCCTCTGAATCGACCGCCCGCTCGGCGTGTAGTAATAGGCGGTCGTCAACGCCATCCCAGTCGATGCCGACATCGGGTACACCGCCTGCACCAAGCCCTTGCCGAAGCTCGTCTCCCCCAACACCTGCCCGCGGTCATGATCCTGCACGGCGCCCGCCACAATCTCCGAAGCGCTTGCCGACTTCGCATTGATCAGCACCGTTACTCCGAACCCATACGGCTTAGCGCTCTTCGGCACCAAGACTTCCTCGGTCTCCTTTGACCGCCCGCGCACCGACAGAATCTTCGTATCCGGCGGCAGCAGCATGGAACACACCTCCAACGCCGCCGGCAGCACGCCGCCAGGGTTATTGCGCAGGTCCAGCACCAGCCCCTTCAGCTTCTCCCCGCCCAACTCCTCGATCGCCTTTTGCAACTGCTCGCCGGTCTCCTTTTCGAAGCTCGACACGCGCACATAGGCGATCCCCGGCCGGATAGAGAAGTAGCGGTCCACGGCCGGCGAGGCCACCTCTTCGGGCGTCATCAGGAACGACAATAACCGCGCATTCCCCGCCCGCTTCACGTCCAGCTTCGCCTGCTGCTGCCGCGATATCGTCAGCAACTGAATCAGTTGATCCATGTCCAACCGAGCCAGCGGAATGTTGTTGATGGCGAGAATCTCATCGCCTGGAGACAGTCCGGAGCGCGCCGATGGCGTCCCCGGCAGCGTCTGCAGAATGATCACCCGCCCCGGCAGCACGCTCACCACGCTGCCAAAACCCTTCGACGTCGACCGCTCCAGTTGCTTCAACTGCTCAAACTGATCCGGATCAAAGAAGATCGAATGCGGATCCAGCCGGCGCAGAAGCCCCGGAATCGCACCCTGGTACACCGCCTGCTCGGAATTGATCGGATCCGCGGCCTCACTCTCCATCACCGAATACACATCGGTGAACCGCTTCAGCAGCTCTTCCATCCCGGTGACCGGCGGCCTGGTTCTCTCCTGAGCCACCACCGCGGGGCCCGCGAGCAACAAAAGCCATGTCACCCAATACCGCATCACAGGGAATACCGTAGCGCCTTCCGCTTGGCGTGCCGGTCCAGCGCGTACCCGATCAGCTCATCCAACAGCTTCGGCATCGGATACCCCATGTGCTCCCACATCTTCGGAAACATGCTGATCGACGTGAACCCTGGAATCGTGTTGACTTCGTTGATGTACAGCTTGTTCGTCGATGCCTCCAGCAAGAAGTCCACCCGAGCCATACCCTCGCACTGAATGGCCTGGTACGCCTCCACGGCGATCTTCCGCAGCTCCGCCGTCGTCGCCTCCGGCAAGTTCGCCGGCACCACGCACTGCGCCTTGTCCAGCAGATACTTGTCTTCGTAGTCGTAGAACTCTTTGGAAGGAATGATCTCGCAGGGCACGCTCGCCAGCGGCGATTCATTCCCCATCACCGCGCATTCCAACTCGCGCCCCGCAATCCCGCGTTCAACAAGCACCTTGCGATCGAACTGCCGTGCCACCCGCACCGCCTCGGCCAGTTCCTCCGGGGTCCGCACCTTGGAGATGCCCACCGACGACCCTAGGTTCGCAGGCTTCACGAACAGCGGAAACGGCAGCGTGCGGCAGGACTCCACCGCATCATCATCCACGCTCAATACGACGGCTTCCACCACCGGCAGCCCGCGCTCCCGGCACAGCCGCTTCATCGCGTCCTTATCCATCGCCGCCGCCGAGGCAAACACCCCTGGCCCCACATACGGCAGGTCCGCCAATTCCAACAGCCCCTGCACTGTTCCGTCCTCGCCGAAGGTCCCGTGCAGCACCGGGAACACCACGTCGATATGCGCGTTCGCCCCCGGTTCCGGCACAATCGGCCGCGGCGACCAGCGCCCCTCCTTGCTGATCAGATAATGCAGGACTTCGTACTTTGCCGGATCCAGCGCCTCCAGAATCGACTTCGCCGACCGCTGCGAGATCTCATGCTCGCCCGACCGTCCGCCGTATACCAGCGCTACTCGTTTTCTCATAAAATCTTCTTGCCCAGCGCGCTCAACACCAGCTCCACGGCCAGCTCGGCGGTGCGGTTGACCTCATCAATCACAGGGTTCACCTCCACCACCTCCAGCCCGACCATGCGCCCGCTGTCGCTGGCGATCTCCATCGCCAGGTGCGCCTCCCGGTACGTGATGCCGCCCCGCACCGGCGTCCCTACGCCCGGCGCGAACTGCGGATCCACCGAATCCATATCGAAGGACAAGTGAAAGCCCGCCGTATCCGAACAGGCAATCCGCAGGGCGTCTTCCATCACGGCCCGCATGCCCCGCTCGTCAATCTCCCGCATGGTGTACGCATGCACGCCCGTCTTGCGGATGATGCCTTTCTCCAGCGTGTCCAGATCGCGCAGCCCCACCAACACCACGTTCTTCGGATTCACCTTCGGCGCGAAGTTATACAGATGCGTCAGTTCGCGCGGCCCGTCTCCTAACAGACACGCCAGCGGCATCCCGTGCACATTCCCGCTTGGCGACGTCTTTGGCGTGTTCATGTCCGCGTGCGCATCCACCCAGATCAGCCCAATCGACTGTTTCTTCTTCCGGTAATGACGTGCCAACCCCGAAACCGTTCCTACCGCGATCGAATGATCGCCGCCCAGCACAAGCGGAAACTGGCCCGCACCCGCCGCCTTCTCCACCATCGACGCCAGACGTTTACACGCTACGGCAATCTCCGGCAGGAACCGCGCATTCTTCGGTCCCGCGTCCATGGATTCGGCCTGCTTCACGTCCACGTTGCCGATATCGGTGACCGTATAGCCCAATGCCCCCAACCGCGCGTCCAGATTCGCCACCCGGATCGCCGATGGGCCCATGTCCACCCCGCGCCGTCCCGCCCCTAAATCCAAGGGCGCACCAATGACCGCGATCTGCGACCCCGTGAATGCCATGTCTTATTACCGCGTCAGGGAATGATCAGTGACGATCCGGCCGCCGGCGGCGCCAGCGGTGACGGCTCTTCTTCGGGCGCACCTGCTCCCGGAGGTACCGCCATACCCGCCTGCCGCCCGATCAGAAAGCTCATAAACGACCGGCTCTTCGGCCGCTTGTTATCCCACACCAGCGCCACCCGGTGCAGAAAGACAAAAATCCCCAGCAAATCTGTGTCCGGGATGTGCGACGACCCGCCCGAGCGTTCCGCCATCCGCTCCCGCAGGCTGGCGATATTCTGGTTCACCTTATCCTGAATCGCCGCGGCGATCGGATTCGGAGGTTTCGTCTCGTAGATCAGCCCGCTCCGCGACGTCCGCAGCGTCTGGATCATGGCCGCCAGCGCCTCCCGCACATCCGCGTCAATCGCGTTCGGCGTCTGCGCCGCCGCGCCCAGCAGCGACATCGACAGGAAGCCCAGCAACGGATCGCGCGTCTCCAGGAACTCTTCCGTTACCGGAATGTCCCGGTTGGGCAACTGCGACTCGGGGATCTCCTCGAACCGCTCGTGCCGCCGCGCCTCCAACAGGTACTCGCAGTCGAGCGGGCACGACACGGTTACTTCCCGCTCCGCACCGCAACACGGGGCACAGATATCCCCAGCCACTCCGGGGCAGAAACGCCTGGGTTTGCGCGTCTCACAGATTCGGCAGGCCACGCCTTATCGTAACATTGGGTTTATGCCCAGGACCGACATCTTCCTCAAAGTAGTGGTGGAGCATGAGGACGACGAACGCCCCGAAAAACTCGCCGAAGAACTCCGCCTCCGCATTGAACGCCAATACGGCGTCCGCTACGCCGAAGTCTCCAGCATCGTCCCGCAAGGCTCCACAGGCAACTAACCCCGGCGCGCCTGCCGGCCCATGAGGCAGAGTGCCACGCCAAGCAACGCCATCCAGCCCGAACTCACTTCCGGAACGTCGACGGGCGATTGCTGGGCTGTCACTACGACGGACGCGGCCGAAACCGAGTCCAGCGGGATGTCGATGACGTCGAAGTTGGTGTCCAGGCCGACCAGGACGACGCTGAGCGGATCGATGCGGATCTCGCCGGTGCCTTCGGCGATGGCTTCGAACTCGATGGTGAAGAGAGTTTCCGGGCCCGTAAAGCCAGGCAGGATAAGGGCGTCGTTGACCAGGGTGAGGGTGCCGGGCACGCTGGCATCGTAGGCAATGCCGATTCCCCAGGCGCCGAATGTGCCTTGGGCCGTGACCGACTGCAGAGCCAGGAAGAGCGGGTATTGGACGTCCAGCATATAGCTGAACAGGTCCGGCGCATCGGCCTGGATTTCGACGGTCAGCGTCTGGCCGGTAAACAGAGAGTTAGTGTCGGGCAGGACCGTCAAGGTGGCCCCGAAAGCACTGGTCAGCCCGGCCAGCAGCAGGGCTCCGGCGCGAATGAAGTTGTTCATGATTCCTCCGAATTTCGATTGCATTGAGACAAGCGGCGGACACCTGAAGAAGGGCGAGCAGGGGCGCAAACTCCATCACAGGGGCTAACTTTTCTTTGGGGTGTGAAACGGCGAAGGGCCGCGAACGGCTTGTGCACCGTTCGCGGCCCGGGAGAGGAACAGGATTGAGAAGAGCCGAGGCTTATTGGCAGCGCGTGCCCGGGGGCAGCTTAGCGCTGACAAGGGCCAGGTCGCGGACATCCACCACGCCATCTCGATTGATGTCGGAGCGGATGTCATAGCCGGTGTTGTAGATGCGGGTGCCGAGGGCGGCGCGCAGGATACCGACATCGACGCAGGAGACGGCGCCGTCGGCGTTGACGTCGCCCTGCTTGACGATGAACATCGTGATTAGCATGCGGGCGATGGCGCCGCCATTGTCGGCGTTAACCCAGAACTGATACATACCTTCACTGCCGGGGGCCGGCGTGCCGGACAGGACAGGCGTGCCGGTGTTCTGGCCGTTTTCGTTGAGGGAGGTAAGCGTGATGCCGTTGGGGAGCTGGCCTTCGCTGGTGATGCGCATGCCGAGCGATTTGGGGAACGGGAGGCGGGCGTTGGCCATTTTCGGATAGCCGCTGAGCAGGAAGCGATACTCGTTGGGCTGGCCGGAGATGAAGTTGAGGGTGCTGTAGCCGTTGAGTTCGGGATCCTCGAAGATGTCGAGGTAGAACTGCTGGGAGGCGCCGGGGACGGAGAACTTCAGCGGGTAGCTGCCGCCCGTGCCTTTAGTGGGGAACAGGGCCAGTTGGCCGATGCCGTTGGGGCCGTTGGCGAAGGTGACGCCGTTGGGCAGCGTGCCGTCCATTCTGACGTTGCCGGCGGGGATGTTGGTGGTGACGGTGAAGTAGTTGAAGTTGCCGACGGTGACGGAGCGGCTGGCGTCGCTGGTGAACGTGACGATGTCGCTCACGTAGACGATGTAGTTCTTCTGAACGGCGGCGCAGTTGACGGGCTGATTCTTGAGCGAAGTGAGGACGGTGCGGATGTAGATCATCTGGTTCTGGGGCGCGCCGGCAGGGGCGACGCCGTAGAGGGTGGCGCTGCCGTTGCCGCGGTCGATGATCTGGAGCCAGTTGGGCAGGCCGCAGGGCGCGTCGATGGTGATGGGGGCGGGTGCATAACCCACCGTCAGTTCCGCGGGATTAGGGAAGCCCGCCCAGTAGGAAGCCGATGAGGTGGTGAGCGAGATGTGGGCGGTCTGGAAGTTCAGCTTCACTTGCTGGCTGATGGTGGAGACGGCGTTGGAGGCTTCGACGCAGAGGACCGGGGTGGGGCTGAGGCAGCCGTTGGCGCCCTGGCCGGGGATGGGCGTGCCGCTGAGGGTCAGGGTGCCGTCTCCGGCGCTGGACAGCGAAAGGCCGAGCGGGAGGAGGAGCGAATCGCGGACATGGAAGGAGACCGGTCCGGAGCCGGTGGTGGTGACGGTGAAGGAGCCGGGCAGGCCCCAGGTGAAGTTGGCGTTATCGGGGGAAGTGAACTGCAGGACGGAAGAGACGATGACGCGGAACTCCTGGGTGGTGGAGGTGACTCCGTTGGAGGCCACCAGGGTAACGGGATAATTGCCGGAGGTGGCGCTGCCGCTGAACACGAGGCGCGCTTTGCCGGCGCCGGCGGTGGAACTTCCCTGGAAGGTGACACCGGCGGGGAGGGTTCCACCAGCATGTGAGATGGAGGGTAGAGGGGTGCCGTTGGCCTGGATCTCGACGGTCTTAGCGGTACCGTTGGTGAAGCTGGCCGTGTTGGAGCTGGTGAACGAGAGGCCCTGGGTCAACTCGATCGTGGCGCGGCTGCCGGCGTACAGCCGCTGGAAGGAGCGGGCGACGTAGGAGCGGCACTTGGAGGGATCGGCGGGGTTGCTGACACCGGTGAGCGGGTCGGCGGGGCAGAGGATGTCGCTGTCTTCGGGCTCCGCTTTGTCGAGTTGGAAGTAGGGTCCCACGCGGGTGACCAGGTACCGGCGGCCGGACCAGTCCAGGATGCGGATTGAGGGGCTCAGACCGTTGGGAGGGATCTCGCCGGAAGCGGCCATGGCGCGGCGGGCAAACCAGTTTCCTGAAGTTTGGACGGTCCAGAAGAGGCCGCTCCAGTCTTCGTAGGGAATGAAATCGGAGGGGGCGAGCGTGGAGCCACCCATTGGAGTGATAAGGAACTTGGCGTCGCCGGCGGCATGGGCGGGGGGCTGGTTGGGGGCGCCGAACAGCGGCAAGGTGGCGTCGACGAAAGCGGCCTGGACCTTGTAAATGCCCGTTTGGTCGACGGCGAAGGCGGCGATGTCGGGCGGGGTGTTGGTCATGAGGTTGGCGGCGTCCTGCATGCGGGCGAGGCCCATCTGGACTTCGTTGGCGTCCAGCGACTTGAAGAGGCCTTCGATGCCGATCTCGACGGCGACCGTGACGATGGCGCCGACGCCGGTGGCGGTGACGGCCTTGGAGGCCACATCGTAGCCGCGCTTGATGGCGCGGGCGATATGCGGAAAGATGCGGAAGAAGTTGTTGGAGGTCTGGTGCATGCCGATGCGGCCGGCCATGACGCCGCTGGCCTTGAGAATGCCAAGCATGGCCGAAGTGGACGCCATGCTGCCGCCGGGCGTGGTGGCCAGGCGTTTGCCGTAGCTGTTCATCAGGGCTTGGGCGAAGAAGTACTGCTGGGTGGGGAGCGCGGGGGCGATCTGGAAGACGGTGAGGAGGGTGGCGCCCTGGCCGCAGAACACGGCGCCGTCGTACTTGACGCCGTAGGCTTTGGCGACGTCGGGGTTGGGCGCCCAGCGGCACGGGTCGTTGCGCCAGCTTGTGTAGTCGGCCAGGGCCATGCGGGCCTGCTCTTTTTCCATCTTCCAGACCAGGTCGCCCACCCAGTCATAGATATAGCGTTCGTGCTGGGTGCGGTTGGTGCTTTGGACGATCTGGACAATACGGCGCAGCATGAGGCCGCGGATCTCGCCCTTCATTTCGGTGTCGCCATATTGGAAAATGCGGGCGATGTCGGATTCCTGCATCTGGTGCGCGGCCACATACTGGCGTAGGGAGTCGGCTTCAAACTGGAGGATTTCGTTGGTGGGGATGATCTGGCCGCAAACGGCCTGGATGATGCGATTGGGGCTGGGAGCGCAGATGTCCTGAGCATGGGCCCGGAAGGCCGCGGGCGGCAGCAGGAGCATTGCGAATGCGAGGAAGCGAAGCGGGTGAGTCATGGCTTTTGTGTGTTTCTCCAGGGTGTCGGCTTACTGAGGGAGAGCAGGCCGGGAAAAGCCATCACGGGTTTGCAGAATTTTTTCCAGGGGTGCGCAGTATTAGAATGTGGAGATCCTCCCCTTATGGCTTTGAGCCCGTCGAACTCTGCCGAAATCTCGTCTTTGATGGCCAGATTCCGCCAGGGCGATCATTCGGCTGCCGGACAGTTGGTGGAGATCTTCTATCCGGAGTTGCGGCGGCTGGCGGGCGCGCATATGATTCGCGAGCGGCCAGGGCACACCTGGCAGCCGACGGCGCTGGTGAACGAGCTGTACTTTGAGCTGGTGCGGGTGAAGGCGCTGCGAGCGAGCGATTCCGATGCGCCGGCCGAGCGGGCGGCGTTCTTCGGGTTGGCGGCACACCTGATGCGGCGGCTGCTGATTCATCATGCGCGGCCATTGGCGAAGCGGGCGCAGAAGGTGGAGCTACCAGATTTCTCCGATAAGGGTGCGGGCGGCATTGAGGCCCTGGCACAGGT
>JAEUQF010000475.1 GCA_016789745.1 Bryobacterales bacterium | reverse complement strand
CTATGGCATTCACTTGAGTGTCTTCCCCAGCGCCCATTGTTCCGGCTCGATGGCCGCGGCCCTGGCCATGAAGGAGATCATGCCGCATCAGCCGTGGATCTGGCGGCCGTTGCTGATCCTGGCCATCAGCATCGCCATCGCTACCGTCTACGGGCGGTATCACTACGCTGCCGACGCCGCAGCCGGCATTGCCGTCGCGATCGTCGCATGGCAGGTTGGACGCCGCGTCGCATTGAAAGGATAATCCGCCCTCCCCATGAACCTCACGTCACTCTCCATGACGCGCATGGCCCAGATGATCGCCGCCCGCGAGGTGTCGGCCGAAGAGCTGATGTGGGCCCATCTCACGCTGCTCGAACGCCACAACCCGCGACTGAACGCTGTCATCGAAGTCGACGCGCAGGCCGCGCTTGATGCCGCCAGAGAAGCCGATCGCCGCCGCCCGCGCGACGATGAGCCCTTCTTCGGCGTCCCTATGACTGTGAAAGGCGCCTGGAGTTGGAGCGGTCATCGCAACACCGCCGGCACACTGGGCCGCAAGGACATCATCGCAAGCGAAGACGCCACCGTCATCGCTCGTATGCGCGCTGCCGGGGCCATTCCGTTCGCCATCACCAACGTCCCCGAACTCTCGCTCGCGCTCGAAACCGACAACCTGCTGTTCGGCCGCACCAACAACCCCTACGACCTCACCCGCACGCCCGGCGGTAGTGGAGGGGGTGGCGCCGCGGCCATCGCGGCGGGCTACTCACCCTTCGAAGTAGGCGGCGACATGGCAGGCAGCATACGCATCCCGGCTCACTTCTGCGGCATTGCGGGACTGAAGCCTACGCACGGCCGCGTACCACTCACCGGCTATGTCCCCGGGCCTTATGGTGTGGCTATGCTGTTTGCCACCGCGGGTCCCATGGCCCGCTCTGTGGAGGACTTAGCCGCTACGCTTCATCTGCTCGCCGGGCCCGACGGCCACGATGCCTATGCTGTCCCCGCGCGCCTACGCCATCCTGGCGGCTATCGCATCGGCTCCGGCCGGATCGCCTTTCACCTCGATAACGGCATCCTCGCCCCAACGCGGGAAACGGGCATGCTGCTGGCGCGCGTTGCCCGTTTGTTACCGAACATCGAAGAGGCTACACCGCCGGGTATCGAAGAAGCCTTTGAAGTGCAGTGGAACCTACTGGGCGCCGACGGCGGCTACGGCATCGAAACCCTGTCGCGCATGCAAGGTACCGAAGAGAACCACTATCTCTTCCATGGCTTTCTCGACACCCTGCGCCCCGGCAAGACCACTGCCGGGGGCGTGCTGGATCTACTGGCAAAGCGCGACCTGTTCCGCTCCCGAATCGCCGGCTTCTTTGAAACTTACGATGCCGTCCTCTCGCCCGCCTGCGCCTTCCCCGCCCTGCCGCACGGCTATTCCACCGCGCGCATGGCTGCGTTCAGCTATGCCTCGGCCCATAATCTCAGCGGCTGTCCGGCCGTCGTCGTACGGTGCGGCGAGACACCGGAAGGCCTGCCCATCGGGGTGCAGATCACCGCGCCGCATTGGCGCGAAGACATCGCTCTGGCCATCGCCGCCCGGCTCGAAGAAGAATTCGGCGGCTACAAGCCACCTTCGCTACAGCCTGCCCGCGTAAGATAATCTGGTTCTACCCATGAGCAAAGTGCTGATCGTGATCGGGGACGCCGCGGAAGCCCTGGACACCATGTACCCGCTATTCCGCGTTCAGGAAGATGGCTACGAAGCCGTCATCGCCGCGCCGGAAGTGCGCACCTATCACCTGGTGATGCATGAGATCCCACCCGGCTGGGATGTCACGCGCGAAGGCCCCAGCTATCACCTGAAGAGCCACATCGCCTTCCGCGACGTTAACCCCGATGACTACGCGGGAATGTTCATCACCGGAGGCCGGGCGCCGGAATACCTGCGCTACGATCGCGACCTCATGCGCATTACTCGCCACTTCTTCGAACACGAAAAGCCCGTCGCCGTGGTTTGCCATGGCGCCGAGATCGTCGCCACCGCCAACGTCATCCAGGGACGCCGTATGGCTACGGTCCCCAAATGCCAGTTCGATGTCGAAATCTGCGGCGCCACGTTCGTCAATGAAGGCTGCGTGCGGGACGGCAACATGGTCAGCGGCCGCACCTGGCACGACAACCACCTCTACATGCGCGAGTTCATGAGGATGCTGCGGGAGTACGTGGAACACTCCCTTTCGCATCGCCGCTAACCGCCGCCGTTACCAGCGGAAGCCGAACGTAACCGGAATGATATTGGTTGCCAGCGGCCTTGTGTAGACGTGATGATAGCGGGCTTCGGCGAAGATGCGCGCCGTATCGGAATCACTGATACGGATCTCAATGCCGCCGCCCGCGTTGATACCTCCCTTGTTCTGCGTGTAGCGGCCGAGAACGGTGTTGGCTGGCACTTCCACCGGATAGAAGACGCCGTACCACGGGTCGAAGATATTCACCACGGCCGTTGTTGGTTCGGTGAACTCGATGGTGCGGCGGTACCAGCCGCCACCGGCAGTTAGATAAACGTCAAACCGCGATTCGGGACGGAATCGCACCGTCGGCTGTATAGTCACCGAGAGCATGCGCCCTTCGCCACCCGGCACATTGAACTGGCTGAGCGTGCGATCGCTTAAGCGAAGCTGGTTGTAGCCGAACTCGCCCACTAGCGAGAAGTTTCGGGTTACGTTGATGCCGCCTCCGGCCAACAGGTTGAAGCCGCGCTTCACCCTATCTTCCGTTTCCTGCACGGGTTGCGTAAATCCGCCTCCCAGGTGAAACGTGGCGCGGTGAAAATCCTGCGCGGCCACCGGAAGCGCAGCACCTAGCAAAAGCAGCGGTGCGACGAAATTTCTAACTCGGAACATTATGTTACTCCTCACCACAAATTGGTTGCCTGGCAACCCCACTTTCTGTTAGCAGTTAGCGTTCCAACCGCTCTACGGACCTCACTGTAGTAACGGAACGCCCATGCCGGGTGTCTCAGAAGGGAAGGACATTTATGGCAAAACTCTGGACCAGGGAAGCCCTGCACGACCTCATTGCCGAACGACTGGCGGGCGTGAAGTTCATCGTGGTTTCAAACCGCGAACCTTACATCCATCGCCACAGCGCAAATGGCATCGAATGCATTCTGCCCGCAAGCGGCATGGCCACCGCTATTGACCCGATCATGCGGGCATCGGAAGGCATCTGGGTCGCGCATGGCAGCGGCGATGCGGATCGCATGGTCGTCGATGAACGCGATCACATCCGCGTGCCGCCGGGCGAAGGATCCTACACGCTCCGTCGCGTCTGGCTCGATGCCGCCACCGAACGCGGCTACTACATGGGCTTGGCTAACTCCGGTATCTGGCCGCTCTGCCACATCGTTTACCAAAGGCCGAAGTTCCGCCAATCGGATTGGGATGATTACCGGCGCGCCAATCAGATTTTCGCTGACGCCGTGCTGGAAGAAGCTGGCGACGAGCCCGCCTTCGTGTTCATCCAGGACTACCACTTCGCCCTGCTGCCACGTATGCTGAAGCAGCGCAACCCGAAACTCATTGTGGCGCAGTTCTGGCATATCCCGTGGCCGAACCGCGAGACATTTCGTGTCTTTCCATGGAAAGAGGAACTTCTCGACGGGCTATTGGGCAACGATGTGCTGGGTTTCCATCTGCGCTATCACTGTGCGAACTTCCTGGAAACTATCGACCGCAATATTGAGGCGATGGTCGATACTGAGCATTTCCGCATTACCCGCGGCGGCCACGAAACCACCGTCCGTCCGTTCCCTATCAGCATCGACTTCGCCCAACACGACATTGATGCACGCGAGCCGGCAGTGGACGAACAGATGACTTGGTGGATTGACCAGATTGGCTATCGCCCCGACTTCATCGGCGCCGGCATCGACCGCATCGACTACACCAAGGGCATTCCCGACCGCCTCGCCGCCCTTGACCTGTTACTGGAACGGCAACCGGAGCTGCGCGGCCGGATGGTGTTTGTGCAAATCGCCGTGCCCAGCCGTTCCGACGTGGAGGACTACGCTCAACTTGCGCAAAGGTTGGATGACCAGGTGAACGCGTTGAATGACAAGTGGCGGGATGGCACCTGGGAACCCATCTTTCTGCTGAAGGCCCACTGCAAACCGGACCGCATGATGGCGCTGCACCGGCTGGCCAACTTCTTCGTTGTCACTTCGCTGCATGATGGCATGAATCTGGTGGCGAAGGAGTTCGTCGCCAGCCGTTTTGACAACCAGGGTGTGCTGATTCTTAGCCCGTTCACTGGTTCCGCCCGCGAGCTGAATGAGGCGCTACAGGTCAATCCGTTTTCCCCCGACGAAGTGGCCGCGGCCATGAACCTCGCCATCGTCATGCGGCCGGAAGAGCAAGCTCGGCGCATGGCCCGCCTGCGAACCGCCGTCGAGGAGAACAACATTTATCGGTGGGCCGGCAAGTTCCTTTCCATCCTGCTGAAGTTCGAGTTCGCTGATCGCCGGGAGAATGAAGAATTGGCCTACTTCGCCGAATCGGTCCTGCCATGAGCACGCCCGCGTTATCTGCGCTGGATGCCATCGCGGACGAGCTGAAACAGTCCGACCAGATTCTGTTTGCGCTCGACTACGATGGCACTCTGGCGCCGATTGCGCCGCAACCCGAACTCGCGGCGTTTCCTTCTCCGGCACGGCAGGTTGTGGAGTGGCTCTCGCAACTGCCTGGGGTACACGTAGCGATAGTCAGCGGCCGGGCGCTGGAGGACGTCAAGGCCCGTGTCGCCTTGCCGCTAATCTACGCTGGTAATCACGGCCTGGAGTTGGAAGGGCCGGATTTCGCCTACCGTCATCCGCAGGCCCTGGAACGTACTCCGGAGTTAACGGAGGCCATCCTGGCGATCAATCATGACATCTCGGGGCTGGCCGGTGTCCGCCTGGAGAACAAGGGGCTCACCGCCAGCGTACACTTCCGCAACGCTGCGCCCGAAGCCGCACAAGCGGTGGCCAGCATCCTCAAGCGGCACCGGCCTTCCGGTTTTCGCCTGCACGCCGGCAAGAAGGTTATCGAACTGCGGCCAGACGTGGACTGGCACAAGGGGGCGGCCGTCTGCTGGATTATGGATAACTGCTTCCATCACACCCGGGCGTTTGCAATGGGAGATGATTTGACCGATGAGGACATGTACATCTCCCTGCCCGAGCAGATTACGGTTTGCGTGGCTGAACACCGCGCCACGCACGCCCGCTATCGCGTGAACGATGTGGACGAGGCTTTGGAGTTACTGCGCTTCTGCGGCGGCGTTATCGCTGCTCACCGAGGTGCCGGTCAAGGTCAAAGGCCGCGCTGATCAGGCCGAGGTGCGTGAACGCCTGCGGGAAGTTGCCCAGCAGTTCTCCACTCGGCCCGATCTCTTCCGAATAGAGGCCCAGGTGATTGGCGTAGGTCAGCATCTTCTCGAACACAAAGCGCGCTTCCTGTAGCTTGCCGGAGCGCGCCAGGGCTTCCACCAGCCAGAAGGTACAGATGCTGAAAGTGCCCTCGCGGCCCGGGAGGCCATCGCCGGTCGCCTTGCCCAGCTCGTATCGATGGCAAAGGCTGTCGGAGACCAGTTCCTGCTGGATACGTTCGAGCGTGCCCACCATCCGCGGGTCGGTGGGCGAGACGAACATCATCAGCGGCAGCAGCAGCGCACTGGCGTCCACGGCGTCACTGCCGAAGTGCTGAACGAAGGCTTTGCGCTTGGGGTTGTAGCCGAAGCGCATGACATCCTCGTAGATCTTGGTGGCCTCGGCCTGCACGCGGCCGTACTCCAGCGGTAAGCCGCGCTTGCGGGCGATGCGCTGGGCGCGGTCGAGCGCCACCCAGCATTGCACCTTCGAATAGACATGGTGCTGCGGCTCATTCCGCACTTCCCAGATGCCGTGATCGGCGCGTTGCCAGTTGTCGCCCACCCAGTTCAACATGCGCCGCATGTAGAGCCACAAGTCATAGGAAATGGGCTCGACGTACTTGTTGTAGAGATAGATGGAGTCGATCAGCTCGCCATAGACATCCAACTGCAATTGCTGGGCGGCGGCGTTGCCGACACGCACGGGCTTGGAGCCCTTGTAGCCGTCCAGGTGCGAAAGCTCGAACTCCGGCAATTCGCTGCGTCCATCGATGCCGTACATGAGTTGGATAGGGCCGACCTCGGTGTCATGCTCGGTGGCGCGGTCCTGGATCCAGTGCATGAAGCGGGCGGCTTCTTCGGTGTAACCCAACCGCAGCAGGGCATAGACGGTGAAGGCCGCGTCACGGATCCAGGTATAGCGGTAATCCCAGTTACGAACGCCGCCTATCTCTTCCGGTAATGACGTGGTGACGGCAGCTACGATCGCACCGGTGGGCTCATAGGTGAGTAACTTGAGTGCCAGTGCCGAGCGCACCACCATCTCCCGCCAGCGCCCCTGGTATTTGCACTTGGCGGCCCAGGTTTGCCAATACTTCATGGTGCGCTGGAGTTCGTCCTGTCCGAAGGCGATCAGATCGGTGGGCGTGCAGGGCTGGCTGTCGCTGGCCCATTGCAGCACGAACGTCGCCGTTTCATCGGGATCCAGTTCGAAGTCGGCAACCACGGCGTTGCCTTCCTGCTTCAGGTTTTGCGAGCTGAGTAGACGAAGCTTCGCGTTCCCGGACCGAAACTCGGCGATCTTGCCCTCGACGGTGGTCTCGTGCTGGGCGCGCGCGTAATCGAAGGCTGGCAGGCATACCATGCGGAAGGGCATGCGGCCGCGCACACCGTGCACGATGCGAATGATCTGCCCGCAGGACGGCTGCATATTGCCGCTACGGATAGGCATGAAGTCGATGACTTCGCCGACACCCTCCTGGCTCAGAAAGCGCGTGAGCAGGATGTTAGTCTCCGGGAGATACATCTGCCGCCGCCAGCGGTCATCCACCGGGGCGATAATCCGGAAAAATCCACCCTTATTCTCGTCCAGAATGCCCGCAAAGACACTAGGCGAATCAAAGTGTGGCATACAGCACCAATCAATGGAGCCGTCTAATCCGACCAGTGCCGCACTATGTAAATCGCCGATTACACCGTAATAACCGATCCTTTGATAAGCCACCTACTGCCAGAGTAGCTTAGTAATTTCAGAACTCAAACCGCAGAGCCATCTGCAGCACCCGATTATTCTTGGCACGGTTAATTGCGCCACCACTGAGAATATCCACGCGGTTCTCGGGCAAGTTGAAATTGGGATGATTTAATACATTGAAGGCCTCGCCTCGGAATTGGAAGGCGCGGCCTTCGCCGAACCGGAACCGCCGCGAGAGGCTGGTGTTGATGTTGAATGTTCCGGGGCCATCCAGGATGTTGCGGCCCGAACTGCCGAAGCGGAAGGAGCCGACCGGGACGACCGGGAAGGCAGTGCGGTCAAACCAACGGTCCACGGTAGGTTCGGCGACAGTGCCTTTCGCGATGCGGTCCGGACGGCTCGCCTCGCCGTTGAGGTAGTTGAAGTTGGCCACTTTCGGCGTGAACGGAGGGCCGGAGTAGATGGTGCTGGTACCGGCGATCTGCCAGTTGCGGGCGACGATGTTGCGGGAGAACGCCGGAGACCAGATGAAGCTCGCGGCAAAGGCATGGCCGATGTCGAAGTCACTGCGGCCGCGCTCGCCCTTGAGGTTCTGCGAGTCCTGCGCGGTGGGAAAGTTATAGGCGATGGTGCCGCCCATGTTGGAGCTTTCGTCCAGCGCCTTGGCATAGGTGTAGGTGGCACGAACAAACAGCTTCTTGCTGAAGCGGCGGCGCACGGTGAAGGAGCCGGAGTTGTAGATGGAGTTGGAGCCGTCGTTGATGATGTTGATGGTGCCGAATTGGGGGAACGGGCGTGGGAAGGTGCCGTTCTGCGTGCGGTAGTCGAGGTCGCGGATGTACTGATTGTAGTCGTAGCGGCGCGGCAGGTGTGTGCCTTTAGAGCCCGCGTAGGCTACCTCCAGAACCGTCTCCCCGGGCAGTTCCCGCTCGATGGTCAGGTTCCAGGACTGTAGGTATTGGCTTTGGATGTTAACGTCCTGGCCGTTGGTGTTGGCCACGCCACCGACACTGCGGCGGGCGGTGGGGAAAGGATCGGAGAACGTGAGGATGTTGGGATTCGAAGTGACGGCGCTGTAACTCTCGTTGATGGAGAACGGGTAGGTGTCGCTGTACTCATCCATGCGATAGAGCGAACTGCTGCCGTAGAAGAGGCCGTAGCCGCCGCGCAGGACGGTATTGTTGTTAGATCGGGGACGCCAGGCAAAGCCGAAGCGCGGGCCGAAGTCCGTGTAGTCGGGCTTGCGGATGGTGCGGGGCAGGCCGGCGGCGTCGGCCATGATGATGGAGTTAGCAAGACCCGTAGCGGCGATACGCTGGTCGAAGTCGGGTACATTGCCGCGGCCGGCGATGACGATCTTCGAGAGCGAGGGCACGAACATGGACCACTGGCCGAACTTCTCCTGGGGCGGTTTCATGAGTTCGTAGCGAATACCCAGGTTGAGGGTCAGGCTGGGAGTGACTTTGAAGTCGTCCTGGAAGAAGCCGGCGTAGTTGGAGATGAGGTGGTAAGGGCCGGCGGCATCGAGTTGCCTGCGGGAGGTTTGGGGATAGCCGAGCAGGAAGTCGGCCATAGGGTCGGTGGAGAAGCGGCCGAGCACGGTGAGGCGCCCGCGGGTATCGCCGTATTGGCGCGAGAAGTACTGCATGCGGAGGAAGTTGCCTCCGGCCTTGAAGCTATGTTTGCCGCTGATCCAGGTGAGCGCGCCGGAATACTCGTAGTTGTTGAAGGACCAGATCTTGGGATAGTCATAGGCGGGCCCCAGCGGGATGTAGCCGCTCACTTCCACCTGTGGTAGGCCTTTGGCGATGGGGTTGGTGGTGCCGCCATTGAAGCCGGACTCGGCGGCCCAATCGCGGTCTTCGCTGTAAGGCCAGGCCTGGTTATTGGTCTTGCGGGAGAAGTTGGCGTTCAGTTCCAGGAATAGCGTGGGGGTAATGGTGCGGAGGTATTTGACGTAGGCGAGCAGATCGAGGGTCTGGGCCTGGAGGCCGAAGATGGGCAGCGGCGAGCGGCTGTTGACCACCGGATCCCAATTGTTGGCCGGACGCCAGAAGGTGCTCAAGGTCAGGCGGTCGCGTTCGGTCAGTTGATGATCCACCTTAACCCCGAAGTTGTTATAGCTGTTGGTGCCATTGCCCTGGGCGATGAAGTTGTTGGCACTGCCGGTTAGGTTGGGGGCCGGATAGTAGGAGGCCAGTTTCAGAGATACGGGATTGAGCCGGGACAGCGGGATCTGGTTGTTGGGAAATGGGGCGCGGGCGAGCGGGTCGGTGATGCGGATGGAGCGGCCGAAGGCATCGACGGCTTTCGTGAAGTCGCCGCGGAGCATTTCGGGTTGCGGCACGATGCCGCGTTGGGTTTTGCCGTCGGTAAGCCGGAGAGACTCCCAGGTGACCATGAAGAACGTGCGGTCCTTGCCGTTGTAGAGCTTCGGAATACGCACCGGGCCGGTAAGGGTGGCGCCAAACTGATTGCGGCGCAGTTTGGACGTGGTGACGTCGAAGTAGCTGGTGGCGTCCCAGTAGTCGTTGCGGAGGAACTCGTAGAGTGAGCCGCGGAAGCGATTACTGCCGCTCTTGGTGACGACACTGAGGACACCGCCGGCATAGCGGCCATACTCGGCGGCAAAGCCGGAGGTGATCATCTTGAACTCCTGCACGCCTTCGAGCGGCGGGTTGATGACGGCTCCGGTATTGCGGCGCTGGGTGTTGTTCATGCCGTCGACGAGGAAGCCGACGTTATCGGCTCGAGCACCGTTGACGGCATAGGCGCCATCGCCGCCGTCGCCTTTGGGCGCGACGCCGCCGGTGAGATAGGCGAGGTCGGAGAAGTTGCGGCTATCAAGGGGGATTTCGGCGATCTCTTCTTTGCTAATGACGGCACCACGAGAGCCGGTGTCGGTGTTGAGGACGGGCGGGGCTTCGGTGACGGTGACGCTTTCGGTGGTGGCGCCGAGTTCAAGCGGGATATCGATGCGGAGGGTCTGGTCGACGGTGAGGAAGAACTCGGCTTGCTTATAGGCGCGGAAGCCTTCTATCTTCGTTTCGAGCGAGTAGCGGCCGGGGTCGAGATAGGGGATCGCGTAGTCACCGACTTCGTTGCTGGCGGCTTGCTGGGAGAGGTTGCGGTCGAGGTCGGTGACACGGATGGTGACACCGGGAACGACGGCGCCGGTGCCATCGGTGATGCGGCCGACGACGCGAGCGCTGGGGGTTTGCGCTAACCCGAGCAAAAGCAAGGAATGGAAAAGAGCGAAGAGCCTCACAAAGTGCCTCCCTTACAAGGCATGATCTGACCGAAGTGTATCGCACGACACCGCGAGAAGGAATGGGTGGGCAGGGCGTATAAGATGAGGGGATGCTTTCACGGAGAGGAATGCTGTCCATGCCGCTGACAATGGCGATGGCGGGCAGTGTGCGGTTGGGCTGTCAGACGAATGCGTGGCGAATCCAGCCGGGGGATTTCGGGCAGTTCCTGGCGGTGTTGGATAAGGTCAAGGGCTATCGGTACGACGGCTTTGAAACGGGGTTCCGGAATGTGGAGACTCGCTTTGCCGAGGCAACGGCGGCGAGGGCGGAATTGGCGAAACGCAGACTGGTGTTTCTGGGGTGTCACATCTTCCTGTTGGAGTATGACAAGGCGACGTCGCTGCCTCCGGCCGATCTGGTTGAGCGGGTCATTACGGGGGCGGCGGCTTTGGGGGCCGAGCGGGTGATCCTGAGTGGGGCATCGGTGGGGGCAAACCGGGCAGCACAGAAGCGGAAGGCTGAGGCGTTGCAGCGGCATGGGGACTTGTGCCGAAAGGCGGGATTGCGGGGCGTGGCTTATCACAACCATGATCGCGAGTTTGTGGATGGGGCTGGGGAGATTGAGGCGCTGCTGGCCGATACGGCGGGGGGCGCGGTGCAGTTGGTGATGGACGCCGGGCATGCGTGGCTGGCGCGGGCCGATGTGCCGGCGTTCTTTACGAAGCACGCGGGGCGGATTGACGGCATGCACTTGCGGGACTTCCAGGATCGCGAGCAGGTGCCGCTCGGACAGGGGGTGTTTCCGTTGGTGGCATTGGCAGGGGCGGTGCGAGCGAGGAGGTGGGCGGGGTGGGTGATCAATGAAGAGGAGAGGCTGAATGATGTGAAGCCGGGCGACACGGCGGTGGGCCCGGCTCGGAAGAGGATGAGGGAGGTGTTTGGGAGGTAGTTATTGGACGGGCACGGGGTTGCCGGCGATGTAGACCTTCGAGAGGCTCTTGGTGTTGCGGATGTCGGTGAGGGGATTGCGGTCGAGGACAAGGAAGTCGGCCCAGTTACCGGGAGTGAGGGTACCGACGCCCTTCATCTTCATCCCCGCGGCGGCCTCTCCAGTGGCGCTGCGGAGGATCTGCAGGGGGGTCATACCGGCGTCGGCCATCATGTCCATTTCCAGGTGTTCAAAGTAGCCTTCGAAGCGGTTGGCGGTGGCGCCGGAGTCGGTACCCATGATGACGCGAATGCCGGCATCGGAGACCTTCTTGAGGTTGCGCATGGCGGTGGGGAGGGCGGCTTTGTAGGCTTTGGCGGCGGCGTTCTGGGCCATGGCCTGCTGGCGTTTGGGCTCCTGGAGTTGGGCGACGACGGCAGGGTCGGCTTCGCGGGTGAAGAAGGGGTCGGAGAACCACTTGGGCGTCGATTCGTAGATGAAGGTGGAGATCTCGCGGGTGAGGGTGGGGCTGTAGGGGATGTTGCGCTGCTTCATCAGTTGGAGGAACTCGGCATCGACCTCCTGGTCACGAACGCTGTGGGCGATGAAGTCGACACCGGCTTTGAGGAGGCCTTTGGCGTCTTCGAGGTAGAAGATGTGGGCGGCGACGGGGAGGCCGCGTTTGTGGGCTTCGTCGATGACAGCCTTGTAGACGTCGGGGGTCATCTTGGTGGCGGTCTTGAGCTGGTCGTCGACGCGGATCTTGATAATGTCGACCTTTTTGCCGGCCATATCGGCGACCATGGCGCGGGCTTCGGCGGGGGTCTTGCCGACGATGACGTCGCCGGAGAGGTAGAGGCGGGAGCGTTTGAGGGCGGGGGTGTTCTGGGAGTCGCGGGCCTGGAAGGCAGCGGCCTTTTCGCCGCCGAGGCTCCAGAGGGTCGTAATGCCGTAGCGGGCGAAGAGGGCGAGTTGGCGCTGGGTATTGGCCTCGGTATAGGCGGGGAGTTTGAGGCCGTCGACGTCGGAGATGTGGACGTGGGTGGCGATCAGGCCGGGGATGATGGTCTTGCCTTTGAGGTCGACGGTGGGGAGGCCGGCGGGGGTTTTGACAGCTGAGGCAGGTCCGGCGGCGACGACCTTACCAT
>JAEUQF010000459.1 GCA_016789745.1 Bryobacterales bacterium | reverse complement strand
GAAGATGAACGTCGTGGAGCGTCCACATGCAAAGAAGGAAGGCAAGGGTTACTCCATCACCGGCCACCACGAACTGATGATTCCGCTGCTGGCGGCGGCGCTGATTGAACGGGCTCCCTGAGGCGGCATGATGAGTTCGCCCTACGATCCAGGTCCCCCGTTCGAACCAACGCTCCAGCCGCGCCTCCCAGAGGCTCCGGATGCCGAACAGCCCGCCTCGCTCAGCTACCCCTTCTGGAATTGGGAAGACATCGCTCTGTTCTTTGGCTTGGGCCTGCCATGCCTGGTGTTCTCGATTCTGCTGCTGGAGATTGTGTACCTGGTGGTGCCGGGCAAGCCGGGCGGGACGCTCTATTTCCTGATCGCCCAGACTATCGGCTACGTGCTGTGGTTCGCGTCTTTATACCTGCTGTTGCGTGTGCGTTACGACGCTCCGTTTCTACAGTCGCTAGCCTGGACCATGCCCAAGGACGGCTTCTGGCGCTATGTGATCCAGGGTCCGATGCTGGCCTTCGCGGTGGCGCTGCTGGGTGTGGCGCTGCGTACGCCGCAAGTGGAATCGCCGTTCAAGGCTTTGATGAGTGACCGTTTTGCCATCATGTTAGTTGGCCTGTTTGGCGTCTCCATCGGGCCGCTCTGCGAAGAGTTGGCGTTTCGCGGATTCCTGATGCCCGTGGCGGTGCGCTCGCTTGGTGCCGTAGCTGGTGTGATCTTGACTTCCATTCCCTTCGCGCTGCTGCATGGTCCGATGTATTCCTGGTCCTGGCGGCACCTGCTCCTGCTCATCCTGGCCGGCAGTGCCTTTGGCCGGGTGCGCATCATTACCGGTTCCACGGCCGCGGCGGTGCTCACGCATGCCACTTACAACCTCACGTTCTTCACTGCCCAGATAGTGCAGGGCCCGAATCCTTAACAAACGATATCTATGCTTCCTACCATCCAATGGACTGACGCCGGCGTCGTCATGATTGATCAGACGCGCCTTCCGAAAGAGACGATTTTCATCACCTGCAAGACGTACCAGGAGGTGGCCGAAGCCATCCGCACCATGATCATCCGCGGCGCTCCGGCCATCGGCGTGGCGGCGGCGATGGGTGTTGCTCTGGGCATGCAGTCGGCCACCGCCGCAACGTTCCGCACCCATCTCGACACCGTCTGCGAAACGCTGGCGAAGACCCGTCCCACGGCGGTGAATCTGTTCTGGGCCATCGACCGTATGAAGAAACTCGCGCTGTCGCTGGAGGCCGAAGGGCTGGCGGCGGTACAAGCGAAGTTGGTGGACGAAGCCCTGCGCGTCTACGAAGACGACATCGCCATCAATAAGGCGATCGGCTCACACGGTGCGCCGCTGGTGCCCGATGGGCGCGTCGTCCTGACGCACTGCAACGCCGGCGCGCTGGCCACGGCTGGCTACGGCACAGCCCTCGGCGTCATCCGCGCGGCGGTGGAAGCGGGCAAAAAGATCGCCGTATTCGCCGACGAGACTCGCCCGTTCCTCCAGGGCGCCCGCCTGACCGCCTGGGAACTGCAGCAGGACGGCATCGAAACTACCCTCATCACCGACAACATGGCAGGCCACTTCCTGAAAGCCGGCAAGATAGGCTGTGTCGTAGTAGGCGCGGACCGCATCGCCCGCAATGGCGATGTGGCCAACAAGATCGGCACCTACTCGGTGGCCGTGCTCGCCAAGGAGAACAACGTGCCGTTCTACGTAGCGGCGCCCATCTCCACGCTGGATCTGACGCTGGCTTCCGGCGATCTCATCCCGATTGAGGAACGCGCTGCAAAGGAAGTGACCGAAGTCTTCGGTGTGCCGGTGGCGCCGGAAGGCATCGGCGTGGCGAACCCCGCCTTCGACGTAACACCCAATCGCTACGTCACCGGCATCATCACGGAGAAGGGCGTGGCTCGGGCGCCGTATGAGGTGTCGCTACCGGCGCTGGCTGCGATAGAGTAAGTAGCCATGAATCCGACTCGGCGTCACGTGCTGGGCGCGCTGGCTGCAGGCGCGCTCTATGGAAAGCCCGACCCTGTGGTGCATCAGGCAACGGGAGTGAAGATCGGCGAGGTGACGCCGCAGTCCGCCGTGCTGTGGACGCGGCGCACCGCCACGCCGCATCGCAACGATAGCGGCACGGTTCGCAAAGGGCATGGCAAGGATGCGAAGGTGCTGGCTCCCGGCACCGACATCGCCACGCTCGAAGGCGCCGCGCCGGCGGGCAATGGCCTGGTCCGCGTGATGCTGGAGACCGCCTCCGGCCGTGAGAAGAAGCGCACGCTGGGCTGGGTGGAACTGAACGCCGCCAACGATAGCACCCATGCCTTCCGCATCGAAGGCCTGACGCCGAACACCCTCTACAAGTACGCCGTCGAGACCCGGGGAGGGAAGTCGAAGAAGGAAGACGGCGCGCTGACCGGCTTCTTCCGCACCGCTCCGGTGGCCACCGATACGAGTTCCTTTGAGTTCTCCCTGGTCAGCTGCCAGATCTATTGCCGGCAGGATCGCGAAGACGGCTACTGGATCTACGACTCGCTGGAAAAACGCAAACCGGCGTTCCTGTTGTCGTGCGGAGATAACGTCTATTACGATTCCGACGATCCGGTCGCTAATAGCGAAGCCGTCGCGCGCTATCACTGGCAGCGTATGTACAGCCTGCCGACCATTGCCTCCTGTCTGCGCAACATCCCCGGCTACTGGCAGAAGGACGATCACGATCTGTTGTCCGATGACTGCTGGCCCGGCATAGTGCCGCCCAAACAGGCGCCGCTCAAGTTCGAACAGGGCCAGCGGCTGTTCCGCGAACAGGTGCCGCTGCCGGAGGCTTCGAAACCGCTGTACCGCACGTTCCGCTGGGGCCGTGATGTGGAGATCTGGCTGCCCGATAGCCGCGACTACCGGTCGCCCAACGATGCTCCCGATGGCGAACAGAAGACCATCTGGGGACCGGAACAGAAGGCTTGGCTCAAGAAGACGCTGGCCAACTCGACCGCGCGCTGGAAGGTACTGGTGAATCCGAATCCCATCGTCGGCCCGGACCATGCGCGGAAGAACGACAATCACGCCAACCCGGCTTTCGCCGCCGAGAGCCTGGAGATCCGCAAGTGGCTGCGGGATAACGTCGGCGGTTCCGTGATTCTGATGAACGGCGACCGTCACTGGCAGTATCATTCCGTCGATCCGGAGTTCGGCCTGCATGAGTTCGGCTGCGGCCCGGCCAGCGATGAGCATGCCGTGTCGCCCAGCCGCGGCGAAGACAAGAAGTATCACCAGTTCCTGCGCATCAAGGGCGGCTTTGTGAACGTCAAGGCCGTGCCAGGCGAAGGGCTGTTCATTGAACATTGCGACGTGAAGGGCCGTAGCGTCTACCAGAAGGCATTTCGTACTTAGAACATGTTGCTATCCCTCTGTTTCGCCCTGCTGCTGCACGCGCAGGAGCCTATGACGATCAAGCTGCTGCCCCCAGGCCCTGGGAATCCTCGCAATAGCGAAGGCGACTTCGTGAAATTGAAGGACCGCCGCTGGCTGCTGATTTATTCCAAGTTCACCTCTCACGGCCCGGCGGACTCCGGTGCCGCAATGCTGGCAGCGCGGTATTCCTCCGACGAGGGCCGCACCTGGACCACGGACGACAGGATCATCGTCGAAAACGAGGCCGGCATGAACGTCATGTCGGTGAGCCTGCTGCGCCTGAAGTCCGGCGAAATCGCGCTGTTCTATGCCCGCAAGAACTCCATGCAGGATTGCCGTCCCTATCTCCGCATCTCCAAAGACGAAGGCAAGACGTGGAGTGCCCCGCGGCTCACCATCCCCGACACTGGCTACTACGTACTCAACAACAGCCGCGTCGTGCAATTGAAGAGCGGCCGCCTGCTGCTTCCCGTCGCCTACCATCACAACGAGACTCTGGATCCGCGCCAGTTCAACGGTCGAGGCGTTGCCATGACCTACATCTCTGACGACAAGGGCAAAAGCTGGCGTCGCAGCAAGACGAAGCTGGAGCATCCCGATCCTGCCAATCGCACGGGTCTGCAGGAGCCGGGCCTCGTCTTATTGAAAGACGGCCGCCTGCTGATGTTCATCCGCACCAGCATGGGCACGCAATACTACTCGTATTCCAGCGACAACGGCGACACGTGGACGCCCGTGGAAGCCTCCACGCTGCAATCCCCTGTCTCCCCCGCCTCGATCAAGCGCATCCCCAAAACCGGCGACCTGCTGGTGGTCTGGAACGATCACGCCAACGTCCCGGAAGCCATCCGGGGCAAGCTGCGGACTCCCATGACCGTGGCCATCTCCAAGGACGAAGGCAAGACGTGGCAGAAGGCCAAGAACCTCATGGATGACCCCGCCGGGTGGTACTGCTACACCGCCATCGCCTTCGCCGGCGAGCGCGTGCTGCTCACCTACGTCGCCACCGGCGCGGGCCAGGACAAGCTCAGCCAAACCGTGATCACGCACTTTGGCCTCGACTGGCTCTATCGGTAGCCCTACTGGTACTTGGTATTCTGAAAGCTTGTTCTCATTGGTGTTTGTATGAGGATTGGTGTAGATTTCGGTACCACCAGGGTGGTGGCGGCGGCCGTTGACCGCGGCAACTACCCCGTGATCAGCTTCGATGCCGGCGACGGTGCCATGGCGGAGTACTATCCGCCGCTAGTGGCCGTGCGTGAAGGCGAGCGCGTCTACGGCTGGGAGGCACACGCGCGGCAGGGCGATCCGGAATGGACCGTGGTGCGCTCCCTGAAGCGCGTGCTGGAACAGGCCGGGCCGAACACTCGGCTGGAGTTCGACAACTACAGCTTCACGGTGCTCGATCTGCTCAGCGGTCTGGTCGCCGATTTCCGCCGCACCCTGCTCGAGGCATCCAGCCTGGAGATACAGCCCGGCGAGGCCTTGGAAGTTATGCTGGGCGTGCCGGCGAATGCCAATAGCAACCAGCGCTTCCTGACCGCCGAGGGATTCCGCCTGGCCGGCTTTCACGTGCTGGGCATGCTGAACGAGCCATCAGCCGCAAGCCTTGAGTACGGCCATCGCAATAAAACCGAAGCGAAGGGCCGGCAGATTCTGTTGGTATATGACTTCGGCGGCGGTACCTTCGATGCCTCTCTGGTGGAGAATGACGATCGCACCCATTCCGTTCTGATCACCGAAGGCCTGTCGACACTGGGCGGGGATGATGTCGATCAAGTGCTGGCCGAGATGGCCCTGGAGGCCGCGGGTCTCACGGTGGAGCAGATGCTGGCCGCCGAACTGTTCCGGCTGCTCGAAGAATGCCGCCACAAGAAGGAGGCGCTGCATCCGAACACCCGCAAGATCGTCATTGACCTGGAACTGGCGCGCCCGGGCTTAGGCGAAGTGGCGGTGCCCGCCAACGATTTCTACGAGCGCGCACGGCCTTTGGTGGCCGAGACATTGCATACCGTTCGTGATTTATTGGAGAAGAGCAACAACACCGAGATCGACTGCCTGTATATGACGGGCGGCTGCAGTGAACTGCCCATCGTGTCGCGCATGCTGCGGGAAGAGTTCGGGCGCCGCGTGAAGCGCTCGGCCTATACGCGGTCGGCCACTGCGATCGGGCTCGCCATCCAGGCCGACGCCACCAGCGGCTATCAACTGCACGAACAGTTCACCCGCTATTTCGGGGTTTGGCGCGAAGCCGAATCCGGCAGCCGCGTCGTATTTGATCCGCTGTTTCCCAAGGGCACGCCGCTGCCCACCAAGGGCGAACCGCCGCTCGAGATCGTCCGCCGCTACAACCCGGTCCACAACATCGGCCATTTCCGTTACCTGGAATGCACGCAGGTGGCGGGCGACCGCGAACCCTCGGGCGACATCACCGTCTGGGATGAGATCCTGTTTCCGTTTGACCCTCAGTTGGCGGGCAACGAAGACCTGGCGCACCGCACCGTGGCCTGGTCGGAACTGGCGCCCGGCCAGTTGATTGAAGAGTGCTATCGTTGCGATGCGGGCGGTACGGTCACCGTCAGCATCCAGAACCGCAACGCGGGCTATCAGCGGGAGTGGCCTCTGGCCCGCTGGTCGGTCCAATCCACGAAGCTTGCCCCGGTTCGCAAGCGGCGGACGCGATCGCGAGAGGCAGCGCAGTAAAAACTAAACATTCGAAGGACAACAATCTGCGATGGGAGCTTTGCTGAAGCCGTCTTTGAACTGGCTCTTACCGTTTGTGCTGGTCACCGTGTGGTTGGAACATAGCCAGCCGGAATCGCATCTGGCGATCTTTGCCACCGCGTGCCTGGCCATCATCCCCCTGGCCGGCTGGTTGGGGCATGCCACCGAACATCTGGCCGCGCGCACCAGTGAGACCCTGGGCGGGCTATTGAACGCCACCTTCGGCAACGCGGCGGAGTTGATCATCGCCATGATCGCCCTGCAGAAAGGTTTATACGGCGTGGTGAAGGCGTCGCTTACCGGATCCATCATCGGCAACATCCTGCTGGTTTTGGGCGCCGCTTGCCTCGCCGGCGGCTTGAAGCATAAGACGCTGTCCTTCAGCGCCGCGGGCGCGCGCACGCAATCCAGCATGCTCACGCTGGCAGCCATCGCGCTCATCCTGCCGGCCGTGTTTCACGCGCTCGCGGGTCCGGCGGGACTGGCGGTCGAAGGCGGCCTCAGCCTGGAGATCTCCATTGTCCTGATGTTGACCTACTTTGCCAGCTTGCTGTTTTCCCTGCACACGCACAAGCATCTGTTTGAGAACGCCGCCGAGGTGGAGCACGAACAAGAGGCGCCCTGGAGCATGACCAAGTCGCTGCTGATTCTGGCGGGGTCGACCGCGCTGGTCGCATGGATGAGCGAGATCCTGGTGGGCTCGGTCGAGTTCGCCGCCAAGGAACTTGGGATGACCAGCGTCTTCGTGGGTGTGATCGTCGTGGCGATTGTCGGCAACGCGGCCGAGCACAGCACCGCCATCCTCATGGCGATGAAGAACCGCATGGACTTGGGGTTAGGGATCGCGATGGGCAGCAGCCTGCAGATCGCCCTCTTCGTCGCGCCGCTGCTGGTGGTGGCCAGCCACTTTGTCGGGCCCCGGCCCATGGACCTCGTCTTCACGCCAGCGGAGGTGGTGGCCATCGTGTTGGCCGTTGCGATCGTCGGGCAGATCTCCGGCGACGGCGAATCCAACTGGCTCGAAGGCGTCCAGCTCCTGGCCGTCTACATCATCATGGGCATCGTCTTCTACTTCCTCCCGGAGGCGCCAGGAGCCGTCGGCAAGCACTGACCGCTACTTAGCGTCGCGCCACGCCACGATCGCGTACGTTAACGCCGAGGACACGTTCAGAAACGGACTCCCGACGTTCATGCTCGACTTCGCGGCGTCCTTCTTGCCGGCCAGTGCCAGCGAGAGTACGTTGCCTGCCTCGGCGTGGAACTTGTGGTGAAGCTCCTTCACCTTGCCATAGTGCTGCTCCCGGGTGAGCCCAGGCGTCTCCTTGAGCCACTTGCCGAACTGGCAGTGGTCGTCACGGCTGGCGTCGGCCACCGAAACGTCGCATTTTCCTTGTTCGATGGCGGTTAGCAGCCGGCCCTTCCAGCGGGCGTGGGCGGCGATGGCGGAATTGAGTTCATCATTGTTCATAACTTTCGTTCCTCTTTGGCTGCTCGGATGGTACGCCGCCACGTCTGCGAGGGCAGGAACGCGGTTTGCCGGCGCTCGCTTGCTGGAGGGCAGCCTCCTTTTCCAGCTTGACGAACGTCCAGGCTGCATCGCGCCTTCGGCCGGCAACAGCCGCGATTGTGCGTTGCGTGGTGGTCTTCCTCTCCATTCGTATCGGCAAGAACGGCGCTGGGTTCACTGAATCGCGTGATACAGACTGGAAAGCCTAGGGCAGCGGAGCGTCGGCGCCCTTACCGCTAGAGGCGGGCCGCCGCCATCCGGCACGCAATCCGGAAGGCTTCCCGTAGCGGGCCTACGTCGGCTTTATCCTTTCCCACAATGTCGAACGCTGTCCCATGGGCCGGCGTCGTGATCACCACCGGGAGTCCGCCCGCAACCGTCACGCCCCGGTTGAAGCCCATCAGCTTAAGAGCAATCTGCCCCTGGTCGTGGTACATCGTGATCACGCCGTCAAAGTCCCCGCGCACCGCCGCCAGGAAGAGCGTGTCGCTGGGCAGCGGACCGGCAATCTCCATACCCGCGCCGCGCAACTCCTCCAGCGCCGGCCCAATCGTGTCGATTTCTTCGGTCCCCAGCGTTCCGCCTTCGCCGGCATGCGGGTTGAGCGCCGCCACCGCCAGCCGCGGTACCGCGGCCCCGGAAGCCCGAAGGGCATGGTGCAGCAGGTGGACAGCGTCGTGGATGCGTTCGCGCGTGATCAGCGAGGCCACCTCGCGCAGCGCTACGTGCGAGGTGACCCGCGATGTCCACAGATTTCCCATCACGTTGATCTCCGATACCGGGCCGCCGAACCCCAGCAGCGAGGCGAACAAGTGCAGTTCATCGGAAAACGGCATGCCGGCCAGTTTCATCGCCTGCTTGTTCAGCGGAGCGAAGACCATGGCATCCGCGGTGCCCGCCTGCAGCATGGCCACGCCTTCGCGTAGTTGCCCAAGCGTGTAGGCCCCGGCCTCTCTGCTCACACGCCCGCGAGGGATCGACTCGGGCGGATCCAGGGCGCCTATCAGAATTACGTCGGCGGCTGTCCGCGTTTCCCGCAGCGCGAGGAGCTTCGCGGTAATCTCAGGCCCAATTCCGGAAGGGTCTCCGGTGAGCAGGGCGATCTTTGGTTTACGGTCCAACGGCACGTTCTTTATGGTGCCATGACACACAGCGCGAGAAAGCGATAGAGTGATGTGGTATCCGCCATCTGATCGAAGACATCTGCTTTTCACACAAGGAGGAAGCCATGCTCGCTGAACTAAAAGGAAAAACGGCGCTGGTCACCGGTGCATCCCGTGGAATTGGCGCCGCCACCGCGGTGGCGCTGGCTCAGGCCGGCTGCGGCCGGGTGGTGATTCACTATCACAGCTATTCCCAGGGAGCCGAAGAAGTCTGCCGGAAGATTAAGGAGGCCGGCGCCGAGACCGAAGCCATCTCCGCCAACCTCGCCACCCGCGAAGGGCTCACCGCCTTCCGCGAACGCATCTCCGAGGATTGCCCGGACGTCGACATCCTCATCAACAACGCCGGCTCGCTGGTGAAGCGCGCCGGGTTGGTCGAGTTCAGCGATGAGCTCTTCGATGAGGTGATGGATCTCAATTTCCGCAGTGCGTGGTTTCTCGCCCAGGAATGTGCGCCAACCATGATCCGCAACGGGTGGGGTGTGATTGTGAACCTCAGTTCGATTGCCGCTCGCAATGGCGGCGGACCCGGCGCCACCATCTATGCGGCTTCCAAGGCGGCCGTATCGGCTGCCACCAAGGGTATGGCGAAGGAATTGGCGCCGCGCGGCGTCCGCGTCAATGCGGTCAGCCCGGGCACGGTCGACAATCATTTCCACGAAGTCTTCTCTACCGACGCCATGATGGACGCAGCCGTCAAGGCCACCCCGGCCGGCAAACTCGGTACCGACGAAGAGGTGGCCGACGTGATTGTCTTCCTCTGCTCCGACGCTGCCCGCTTCATCTATGGGCAAACCATTGAGATCAACGGCGGCATGTACATGGTCTGATCGGCTGTAAGCGTGGTTCCCACCGGAGGAGGGCGCTAAACTAGGAAGAATGCCTATGGAATCGCCCTTCCGCGTGGGTCTGGTGCAAATGACCTGCTCCACTGATGCGGAAGAGAACCTCGCAAAAGCTGAACAGAAAGTAAAGGACGCCGCCGCGCAAGGGGCGCAGGTGGTGTGCCTGCAGGAGTTGTTTCGCAGCCAGTATTTCTGCCGCACCGAGAATGCCGATCTCTTCGATCTGGCCGAGCCCATCCCTGGCCCCAGCACCCAGCGTCTGGCCAAGGTGGCCAAGGACTGCGGTGTTGTGGTGGTGGCGTCGTTGTTCGAAAAACGCGCCGCGGGGCTATATCACAACACCGCGGCTATCCTCGGCGCCGACGGCGAACTGCAGGGCATCTATCGCAAGATGCACATTCCCGATGATCCCTCCTACTACGAGAAGTTCTACTTCACTCCGGGCGACCTCGGCTTTCTCAACTTCGACACCCGCTACGGCCGCATCGGCGTCCAGGTGTGTTGGGACCAGTGGTATCCGGAAGGCGCCCGCGCCACCGCCATGCTCGGCGCCAGCGTGCTGTTTTACCCCACCGCCATCGGCTGGCATCCACACGAGAAGGCGGAGTTCGGCGAAGACCAGTTGAACGCCTGGCAGACCATCCAGCGCGGCCATGCGATTGCCAACGGCGTCTACGTGGCCGCCGTGAATCGCGTCGGCTTTGAGGGCTCGCCAGACAACGGCCTGGAATTCTGGGGCTCCACGTTTGTTGCCGATCCGTTCGGCAAGGTGATCGCGCAGGCGTCGCGCGACAAGGAAGAAATCCTGGTCGTCGAGATCAACCCCAAACGCTGCGATGAGGTGCGCCGCAACTGGCCCTTCTTCCGCGACCGCCGTATTGATGCCTACGGCCCCATCATCGCCCGGTGGCGCGACTGATGAGCACCCCAACCCCGGCCTCCCTCGGCTACCGCATGCCGGCCGAGTGGGAGCCCCACGAAGCCACCTGGCTCGGCTGGCCGCATGAGAAAACCGATTGGCCCGGCAAGTTCGCCACCGTCCCGTTCGTCTATGGCGAGATCGTTCGCTACTTGTCACGGGTGGAGAAGGTCCGCATTCTCTGCGAAAGGCCCAAGCCCGTCGCGGCGCTCCTGGCCAAATGCGGCGCGCGGATGGAGAACGTCGAGTTTTTCGAAGTGGCCACCGATCGCAGTTGGACCCGCGACACCTGTCCGCTGTTTGTGAAGAACGCAGAGGGCAGAGTTGCGCTTACGCATTGGCGCTTCAACGGCTGG
Organism: Bryobacterales bacterium; assembly: GCA_016789745.1. GTDB lineage: Bacteria > Acidobacteriota > Terriglobia > Bryobacterales > Bryobacteraceae > CADEFT01. The sequence goes on along the minus strand of JAEUQF010000459.1, from coordinate 17,946 downwards.
GCGAAGTACCCGAATCATGAGGCCGATGCGCTTGTCCCACTCGCAGTGAAGCGCGCCCTGCGACTGCCGTACTTCAAGCCGGTGACCGGGCGCAAGCACGTGGTGCTCGAAGGCGGCAGTGTCGACGTTAACGGTGCCGGCACCTTGCTCACCACCGAAGAATGCCTGCTCAGTCCGGTGCAGGCCCGCAATCCGCACCTGACGCGCGAAGAAATCGAGCGCGTGCTCTGCGACTACCTCGGCGTGCGCCACGTGCTTTGGCTGAAAGACGGCATTGAAGGCGACGACACGCACGGCCACGTCGATGACCTGGCTCGGTTCGTCGATGCCACCACTGTGGTGGTGGCCAGCGAATCCGACAAGCAGGAACGCAACTATGAGATCCTCGCCGAGAATCACCGCCTGCTGAAAGGCATGCGCGACCAGGACGGTGCCCCGTTGCGTGTGGTGAAGTTGCCGATGCCCAGGCCGGTGGTGTTCGACGGCCAGCGCCTGCCCGCCAGTTACGCCAACTTCTATATCGCCAACGGCATGGTCCTGGTGCCAGTGTTCAATGATCCGGCCGATCGCGAGGCGCTCAACACGCTCGCCAAGCTGTTTCCTAAACGTCAGGTGGTGCCGATCTACTGCGGCGATTTCGTGCTCGGCCTCGGGACGCTGCATTGCTGCACGCAACAGCAGCCTGCCGGCGGTTAACGGGCCGGCCTCCTCGTTAAGGGGCAGCGTGCGCGATCGACCACCCAACGGTTCGACGCCATCACCATCGACCACCAAGCCGCAGCCGTCGCGCGATCGCCCCAGGCCACTCCCCCCCACGCGATCAAGCGCCGCACTGGTTCGCCGCCATCACTGTTTGATCCACCAAACCCAAGCAATAGCCCACGCCACTCACCCCATCGTCCGCTCAACCGTCGCGAGGTTCGACGCCATCACTATCGACCACCAATACGGAGCCGCCGCGCGAACGCCCCGGACACTCACACCACTGCGCCGTGACCCCACGTGCGGTTCTCAAGTCTGTATCAGCCCCTCGACCCGTTGCGCGATTGCTTCCTTCGGCATCGCCCCCACCATGCGGTCAACCTCCTGGCCCTCTTGCAGCACCAACAGGGTCGGGATGCTCTGCACACCGAATCGCGCCGCCGTCCGCGGGTTCTCATCCACGTTCAGCTTGCCGACCCGCACCCGCCCGCCCCACTCGCGCGCCAGTTGCTCCAGAACAGGGGCCACCATGCGGCACGGACCGCACCACGGCGCCCACAGATCCAACAGTACCGGTAGCGGCGAGGCTGTAACGGTCTCGGCGAAATTCGCATCGGTAACCAGGACGGGCGCGGCGTCCACCCCGAGCGGTGCTTTGCACCGTCCGCATACGGCTTGTTTGCCCTTCACCCCCTGCGCGGGGACGCGGTTGACGGCCCCGCATTGCGTACAGCGGATTTCAACGGATTCCGGGGACATGCCTTGGCCCTCCTGATACCGTTGTACCAGACAGGGCGCCCACCCGCCGGCTACTTGAAGTTGCTGTAAGGACCCACGTAAGTGGCGTCCGAAACGTACAGCCCGTCTTCATCCCGGATCACTTTGCCGGCTTTGATGATCAGCGCCCTGCGCTGGCCGTCCCGCAGCACGATGTCCGCCGGGGCGCCTTCCACCATTGGGCTCGCCTCCACCTTGTAGCCGAGACCCGGGATGACGGCCCGCCCCTGCCGCGGCGGAATGCTGGCCGCCACCTTTACGATGCGGCTGCCCTTGATCGCGATTGACTGCGAACCGGTCAGCAGCAGCAGGTCGTAAATCTCCGTGCTCTCCTTGCGCGGCTGCAGGCCGCTGTCGTACACCACTTCCCCATTGCGCACCGTCAGCGCGTTCTCCAACTTGCGCGTGCCCAGCATCTTCTTGCCCCACGCATCGTTATAGGCGAACACCCCTTCGTGCAGCACCAGCACCGCCACGTCCGCAATCGCTCCTTCCCGCAGCGTGCCCATCTCCGGGAAGCGGCTGATCGCCTTGGCCGGGTTTACCGTCGACTTCAGAATCGCATCCGGCAGGCTCATCCCCAGCATCATCATCTTCGAGATGCAGTTCGGCATATCGCTCTGCGGCAACTGGATTGAGCTGGTGTGAAGGTCGGTCGAGATCGTATCCGGCCAGAAGCCCTGTTTGGCCGCCGGCACCGCTACCGGCCACAGCATGCTCCCGCCGCCATGGCCCAGGTCGAACAGCACCCCGCGCTTGCGCGCCTCCAACGCATACGGCTGCACCTTGCTGTTGAAGCGGCTGATGATCTCCACCTGGCGGTCGTTGAACATGTGGGTGTGCATGTCGCCGGGCCGCATCACGCGCAGCAACTTCTCTTCCGACGTTCGCCCGGCATTGGTGAAAATCTTATCGTCCACCATCACCGGCACCTTCGCGCGAGTGCCCGCGTCAATCGCCCGCTTCAGAGCATCCCAGCCCGGCTTGCCGAAATGCGCCACCTTGATCCCCACGATGATGTCCCGGTTCTTGGTGATGGCTTCCGCTGTCTTGTCCGGCAGCATGTCGGCCACGTTATCTTCGCTCGCCGACCCCGTCATCCCATTGCCGGCAATGTTCATCAGACCCAGCACCCGCGCTTTGTTCTTGTTCACTACCTGCTGGCGAAACGCATCTACAGTCCGGTACCCCGGCCCACCCGCGTCGATCACCGTCGTCGTGCCCGCCGGCAGCGCATACTGGTCCGGCGAGATCGAGCCACTGTAGCCGAACGAATGGAAGTGCAGGTCGATGAGTCCCGGCGTCACGTAACGCCCCTTCACGTTGATCACCCGCCGCGCTTCGCCAGCCGGAATCGACGCCGCCACCTTGGCGATCTTCCCGCCTTTGATGGCCACATCCCGCACCGCGTTGGTTTGCGAATCGGGGTCGATCACCTGGCCCCCCTGCAGGAGCAGGTCGTATGTCTGGGCGAAAGTCTGGGCGGGCGCAACGGCAAAGGCCGCGGCCGCAAGAGCCAATACACGAACAGAAGTCAGCACAGTAAGTGCATTGTACTTCCCGGGAAGGGCTTAGGGAAGCGTCAGACCCACCAGCTTGGACGCGTCTTCGGTACCCGTCGTAGCAACCACAGGTCGCGGTCCGGCCGGAGCGGTGGCGTCAATGACGATGTTGGCGATCAGGTGCTGCGCACTGATCCGCTGGATGCTCGTCACCGTAACCCCCGCCCCCGCGTACACCGTGGTGGCGTTGCTGAAGCTCGTGTTCTGCCCCGTGATCAGCAGGGTGCGCGACGCGCCGTCCCCTACCACCGACACCTCGCTCAGGTACGGCGTTCCCGCTGGGAGGAAGTTATGGTTGATGTTGCGCAGCACAAACGTCGCCATCTGGCCCCGGGTCACCGGGTCCTCCGGCGAGTACAGCGGCGGCGTGCTGGACGTGCCGGTCGTGATCGCCATCTGCCGCAGCTCCTGGATGTAGCTGAAGAACGGGTGCTGGAACGTGACGTCGTTGAAGTACGGCACCGTGGGAATACCGGCGGTGTAGTTTGTCCCGTAGCGCATGGTGATCAGGAACTTGGCCATCTGGCCGCGCGTCACCGTGTCGTTCGGGCAATAGGTGGTGACCGTGCAGCCGGAAGTCAGCCCGAGCTCGCGCAGCTTTTGGATCCACTTGTATTGCGGATGATCAAAAGGCACGTCCGTAAAGTAAGCCTGATTGCGCCAGGTGAAGTTGTCTCCCCCAAATATGGCCCGCACCATGTAAACCGCCATGTGCGCGCGGCTCATCGGCGCGTCCGGAAAGTAGCGGTTCGGGCTCGTGGCGGTTCCCACCGGTACGCCCATCGCCTGCAGCGTATTGATCGGGTCAAAGTAATACGCGTTCGGCGTTACATCGGCAAAGAAACTCCGCGTTCCCCGCTGCACGATCTTGGTCTGCCCCGAACCCATATACAGATACCCGCTGCGCTCATAGCCGAAATTCTCACCGAAGCTGTAATTGACGATGGGCGACCCCGGCGTCGTGCCTGCCGTCAGCCATGACGAATCGCTGAACGGGCCCCAGATACACCCTGCCGTCGCATTCACCGTCGCTGTTCCAGCCGCCGCCGCCGAATCGAAATAGGTGACTTCCGGCGTGACACTGTAATTGCAGTTGTACGAAATGCGGCGCAGCACGTGGTTCCCCGTGTCGACAAAATACAGGTCCCCATTCGCCAGCGGCAGAATGTCACCCGGCGAACTGATCTTCGCCTGGGTCGCATTGCCGCCATCGCCGGAATAGCCAGCCGACCCGGTCCCCGCGATCGTGTAGATCTTGCCGTCCGGCGTCACCCGCCGGATGCGATTGTTGGTCGTGTCGCTCAGGTAGAGGTTCCCCCCGCGATCCGTCGCCACGGCACTCACCGTGCTCACCTGCGCGTTCTTGGCCAGTCCGTTGTCGCCCGAGAACCCAAAATTGCCCGTCCCGGCGTACGTCGTGATGTAACCATCCACGCCAACCCGCCGCACCCGGCTCGATCCCAGGCCCTCCGCGATGTAAAGATTGCCCGCGCCATCCACCGCGACGTCCACCGGACCCCGCAGTTTGGCGGTGGTGGCCGGAATGTTGTCGCCGTTGTAACCGTCCTCGCCGAAAACGCCCGCGACATTCACAATGGTCCCCTCCGGCGTCACCTTGCGCACCACATGGTTCAGGTTGTCCGCAATGTACAGATTCCCCTGCGAATCGAGCGCCAGCCCCCGCGGCCACCGTAGTTTCGCCGATTTTGCCGGACCGCCATGGCCGTTCACCGTGGACAGCGCGTCGGTGGTCCCTGCGTACACGTGCATGGTGCCGTCGGGACGGATCCGCCGCACCACATCCCGCAGCGTGTCGGCAACGTACAGGCTGCCGTCGGCCGGATTGTACACGACACTGTTCGGCCGCCACAGAAACTGTTGCGTGCCCAGCGTGCCGTCCGCCGCGTCCACGAAGATGTCGCCGGTTCCCGCCAGCGTGGAGACAAGGCTGCCGTTGGCGGTTATCTTCCGCACCCGGTCATTGATCTCATCGGCCAGGTACAGGTTCCCGCTGTTGTCGATTGCCGCTGAGAGTGGTCCGTTGAAGCGCGCCGCCAGCGCGGCCCCGCCATCGCCGGAAAAGCCCGATTGGCCGGTCCCGGCCACGGTCGTGATCGTCTGGCTGATGGCCGGGGAAACCAGGACCATCCAAACGCAGCAGGCCATCGCAATTCGTAGCATGACGCTCCTTCCATCGGCGGTCTCACGCAGGTGCGGTATTCGTGATTCGCCTTAGTAAATGGGAAAAACCGCTTACACCGGCGTCTGCTTGGAGTCGAAATCGAAGCCTGTCCGATGCTCCTTCAATAACTTGCCCCGGGCCTTCACCTGGTACATCCGGCGATCCGCCTCCCCCAGCAATTGCTCGGCATCATTGCCGTCCGCCGGGAAATAGGCTTCGCCGACGCTGAAGCCGATTACGTCTTCCTGCAGCACTTCCTTGCCCGCACTCTTCACCGTATCCCGCAAACGCGGCAGCATCGCCTTGACGGCGTCGGCCGTCAGTCCAGGAAGCACCAACACAAATTCATCGCCTCCCATCCGCGCGACGCAGTCATACTCCCGGCAGCTTTCCTTCAATTTGTGGGCCACCCGCTGCAGCAGCTTATTGCCTTCCAGATGCCCAAAACGGTCGTTGACCTGCTTAAATCCGTCCAGATCGCTCACCAGCACCGCCAGTGGCGATTCCAGCCGCCGGCAGCGCGCCAACTCGCTATCGAGATGCAGGAACAGCGACCGAGCGTTGTACAGCCCCGTCAAGTAATCGGTCGAGGCCGAACTCTCCGCCTGCCGGTACTTCAACGCGTTCTCAATCGACAACGCTACCTTCGAACTGATCGCCTGCAGAACACGCAGGTGGTCGCGGCTGAATGAGTCCTTTTCGGCACGATACAGGCTCAGTACACCCACCACACCCGCCGTGCCTTCCAGCGGAATCGACAGAACCGCCTTCAACGGCAGTGACCGTCCCGTCTCCTCTTTATACCCAGGCTCCATCCACGGATCCCCATTCACCACCGGCTTGCGCAACTCCGCTACCCACCCCGAAATCCCCTTGCCCACCGGAATCTCCAACTTCGCGAAGGTGCGCACGTTTTCCCCCTGCACGTACTCGGGGCGAAGCACCCCATCGCGCCGCACAAACACCGAAATCGAGTCGTACGGCACCGTCTTGCGCAGCCGTACCGCGAACACCGACAGCGTCTCGTCCAGGCTCAGCGAATTGCCCAGTTCTTGGGCCAGCTCAAACAACGCCTGCGCTTCCTGCCGCGCCCCCGCGATCGAACTGAGAAAGCTGTCGCGGCGCCGTTCGCTGATCGGCGCCGGGCTGCCCGCGTTCGCCGGTACCACCGGCGGCGTGTCCGTCGTCGATGTCCGGTTCCGCTCCCGGTGGCGGCGTTCGGCGTTCGCTATCATCGACGGCGCCAGTTTCTCGAGCGCCGCCACTACCGTCGGATCAAACAGGATGCCCGATTCCTTGCGGATCGTGTCCACGGCCTCTTCCAGCGTCAGCGCCGGGCGGTACTCTCGCGGGCTGATCAGCGCCTCAAAAGCATCGGCCACCGCCAAAACCCGCGCCCCTACCGGGATCGCCTCACCCCGCAATCCGTCCGGATACCCGCCGCCGTTCCATTTCTCATGATGGTGGCGCACAATCGGCACCACCGGATAGGGGAACTTCACGCGCTCCACGATCTCAGCTCCCACCAAAGGGTGGATCTTCAACCGCTCATACTCGTCCCGCGTCAGCTTCCCGGATTTGGCAATGATGTGATCCGGCACCGCCAGTTCGCCGATGTCATGCAGCAGGCTCGCTGCCCGTAATGCCTCGGTCTGCGCGTTATCCAGCCGGAGGGCCTGCGCCAGATCGAGCGCAAAGCTCTGCACGCGCTCCAGATGGTCGTGCGAGTTACTGCCCTTGGCCTCGATCGCCATCGCCAGCGCCTCAATGGATCGCATATGCAGCGTCGCCAACTCGCGCGCGTGCCGCGTCTCCGACTCGAGCCGCGAAGCATGCAGTTGGTAATGCCGGTACAGCAGGTACACCAGCGGCAGCATCAGCAGCAGCACCGGCCACCCCATCGCCTGCTTCAAAAACGTAAAGGACCCGGCGGCAATCGCCCCCACCAGGTAGTACGGCAGTGTCCACGTATTCAGTTCACGCCAAGCTTCGGCTAGCGGCTTCCGCGTCGTCAGGTGAATCGCAATCACCACCGGGAAGCTGTTCAGAACGAAGAAAACCGAAGCTGCAAATAACAGCCGCAAGGGTTGGTCAACGGACATGTCAGGAAAACGCCAGTAGTTGTAAACGCCCTGTGCCCCGGCCACTGCCAGTGCGGCGTTTGCGAGATTGAATCCGATCTGCAATCCAGTGGGCCGCCGCGCCGGCCGCCAGAACAACTGGATCGCCGTCACCAGGCACGTCAGCACCATGGTTTCGCCAGCACTGAGGGCAATGATGCCGATGAGGACGAAGATAAAGTTGATCGATAAAGTTCCCTGAACAGAAGGCAGGCTGACGCGTAACCCTCCGCTGGTCAGCATCGCCGCTACAACAAAGGCAGCATAGCGAATCGGGTCATTCGACTCGAAGGGAATCACCGCTGCCAGGAAACTGGCCAATCCGCACACGAAGATGCACGAAAAGAAAATTCTGGCTTTGATCCCGAGGTGTTTCAGGCTTGCCTCTTGCACCGGCGGCTGCGCTCCCTTATACCCGTTCCCGTACTCCATTGCAGGGGTACGCTCCAACTATCGGCGGCTCGCCCGTTTTGTTTAGAGGTAAGGCACCCTTGTCCCGGAAATTCTGTACAATCAATCTTCACGGTCTTCCGATGCACCTTCCCAAGCTTTTCGTCGCAGGTCTCCTTTGTCTTGCCCTGACTTCCTGCGCGAAGCAACAGAAAACACAAGCCAAAAAGGAGGCGGCCGGCCCCGTGCCGGTGAAGTTGGCCTCCGTCCGCCCCAAACAGATCCAGCGCATCGTCGAGAGCGTGGGGACGTTCTATCCCTACGACGAAGTGCTGGTCAGCGCGGAAATCGAAGGTAAAGTGGATCAGGTCAATGTAGACCTCGGGGATACGGTTTCTGCCGGTCAGGTTCTCGTGCATGTTGCTGACGAGGAACAACGCTATATCCTTGCCCAGAATGAAGCCCAGTTACGTCAATCTTTAGAACGACTTGGCCTCCATGACGAAAAGGATCGCGTGAAGGATGTACGGGAAACACCTGATGTCCGCCGCGCCGCCGCCGACCTCACCGAAGCTCGCCAGCGCTACGAACGCCTCCGCACCCTTGTCGAGCAGGGCATTGGCGCCAAGAGCGAACTCGATCAGGCCACCTCGCGCAACCAGGCCATGCAGGCCGCCTACGACGCCACTGTCAACCAGACCCGTAACCTCATCCAGGACGTTGAGCGCATCCGCGCCGGCCTCGAACTCCAACGCAAAAAACTGCGCGACACCACCGTTCGCGCGCCCTTCGCCGCCCAAGTGAAGGACCGCCAGGTATCGGTCGGCCAGTATGTACGCCCCAACGCCCCGCTCCTGACGCTCGTCAAGACCGACCCCATTCGCCTGCGGATTGAGGTCCCGGAACGCATGGCACCCTGGGTCCGGATCGGCCAGATCGCCGAGATCGAAACCGAAGCCTGGGCCGAAAAGAAATTCCAGGGCAAGATCTGGCGTATCTCGCCGACCGTCGACCAGTCCAAACGCACCTTCGTGGTCGAAGCCCTCATCGCCAATCCGAACGGCACCTTCAAGTCTGGCTCCTACGCCCGAGCGCGCATCCCTACCGAACGTACCGAACGCATTATGGTGGTCCCCACTCGCGCCGTCACCTATGTTCTTGGATCCAACAAGGCGTTCGTAGTCAACGGCGACCTGATCGAAGCCCGCGACCTGAAGCTCGGCGACCGCTTCGAGCGCGATGTCGAAGTTCTCGAAGGCCTGAATGACGGCGAGCACGTCGCCACCGGCCCGCTCGTGCGCCTCGACACCGGAGTTAAGGTCAAGGTAACCGGCCCCGATGAAGGCGGCACGCCGCCAGCGGCCCCGCCCGCTAACCCAGGCAGCTCCGCCCGTACGGGCGTCGAGCCGGAGCGGAAGGCGACGGAGTAACCCCCTCCATGCTGCGCCTGTTTCTGACCATGCTGCTGCTGGTGCCGGCTTGCTGGCCCGCCATTCGCATTGTCGTCACCGTCGTCGAGCAGAAAACCGGACGCCCCGTAACGGACCTGAAGGCCTCAGACTTCGTCCTTTGGGAAGACAAAACCGCGCGTCCGGTGCAGGCGGCCGAGTTTGCCTCCAAACCGGTCGACGTCCTCCTCATGATCGATACCGGCCTCGCGGGCGGCGCCGTCCAACCCGTCATCAGCCCCCTGATCGGCCAACTCCAGGAAAAAGAACAGATGGCCATCGTCGCCTTCGACAGCTCCGCCGAGATGATACAGGACTTCACCGCCAGCCGTCAGATCCTCACCGCCGCCCTCGCCAAACTCAAGTACGGCAACACCCCCCGCGTCCTCGATTCCGTCTTCGCCGCCATGGAGAGCGGCTTCGACAACGCCACCTATCGCCGCGTCATCCTCCTCGTCACCGCCGGTCTCGAAGGCTACTCCCGTATCAGCGACCGCGAAGTCGTTCGTCTGGCTCGCAAGAACGGCGTCTCCGTCTACCCGGTCTATGCCGCCGGCTCCGGCCGCTCGCTTCTCGAAAACCTCGCCCGCCAGACCGGCGGCGCCTCCTTCTCCCTCCGCGACCTCGAGAAATCCGGCATCAAAGACCCGGCGCCGCGCATTTTCGACGTGGTCCGCGGCCACTACACCCTGACGGTCCCCGGCAACCTCGGCCTTGGCGAAAAGATCAAGGTCGAAGTGAAGCGGCCCGACAAACTCCTGGTCTCCGCCCTCCCGCTCGACTAAACCAGGTTACTTCACCTCGATCATCCCCAAACGCTGCTTGCCCTCGTGCGTATAGTTGAAAATCACCCAACGCCCTGTCCGGTCCCACGACGCATGCAGATGGATACCCCGCGCCTCCCGTAGCCCCGTCGCCAATAACTTCGCCTCCCCCGTCCTCACATCCACCACCCAAAGCCTCCCCTCGAAATCATCCGCAATCAGCCGCTTGCCATCCACCGTCGACGCCGCGTGCCAGTACCAGCCCTTCGCCACCATCCGCCATTTCCCCCGTACATCCACCAATAAAATCCCCACCTTATCCAGAATCATCGTCATTTCCCCGGTCGCCGGCACCCACGCCTCATGCGTCACCCATTCCTTCAACGGAGTCACCCACTTCGAACTCTCGGTACTCGCATAAAGCGGGCGGTTTCCGCTCCCATCCGCCTTGACAATCCAGGTCCGCTGCGGCGCATATCCCCCCGTCTCCCACACATAGAAAATCACCGCGTCCGTCGGACTATGCTGCACATGCCCGATCCGAAACCCTTGTCGCACCACGCGCCGGTACTTCCCACTCGCCACCTCAATCACCCCGACTTCCCAGGTCCCCTCATCCACCTGAAACCCCACCGCCATGGTCTTCCCATCCCCGCTCAACGATGGTTGCCCCAACCCCTTCCCCTGCACCTCCGCAACCTTCTTCTGGGAAAAACTCTCCACATCCAGAGACCACACCGCCCCCTTCTTCACGAAGTACACCCGCCGCGCGTCGGTCGGATCCGGACACGCCGACCCCGCCGCCACCCCCTCCTCATCCGTCAGTTGCACAATCTCTCCGCCCGGCACCGCCACCCGGTACAGTTCCATCCGTCCCGTACGGTCATTCCCGAAAATCAGATAGCGGTTATCCGCCGTAAAATTCGGAAAATGAAAATAAAGATTGCTGCTTTTTCCCTTTGCCGTCAGCTCCACCACCGTCGCCCCGGTCACCGCATCCACATGGGACACCTTCTCCACACCCCAATCTTTCCCCGCCCATAGCCTCGCCACCGTCGCCGATATAAGAAACGCCGTATGAATCCGCACGGCTAAATCATAGCGCCACCCGCCACCGTACTAAACCCTACCCCACCCCTGAAACCTTCCCCTCCACCCCACCCTCTAGTCCAGGAACAGGAGCATCACACCTTGCACTTCCTATCCGTCCTCCTCCTCACCGCCGCGGCCTTCGCTCAACCCACCGTTTCGCTTCCAGGCCTTAACGTTCGTACCGTCGCCTCCGGCCTCTCGAACCCCACCTCCCTCGCCTTTCTCGGCAACTCCACTGACTTCCTCGTCCTCGAAAAGAACACCGGCCGCGTCCGCTACTTCGAGAACGGCCAACTCCAGAACATCGCCCTCGATCTTGCCGTCAACAACGCCTCCGAACGCGGACTGCTCGGCATCGCCGTCCACCCCCGCTTCCCGCAGGAAAACGCCATCTTCCTCTACTGGACCTGCGTCGCCGTCGAACCCGCCCCCGCCTGGACCCCCGGCCAGCCCCCGCCCGCCTTCGTCCAGCCCCAAATGTCCTGCGCCGACTCCAACCGCCTTGGCGCCGATTCCAGCGATATCCTCCGCGTCCCTGTTCTCGGCAACCGCGTCGATCGCTTCCGCTGGAATCCCGACACCCACACCCTCACCTACGACAGCAACCTCATCTCCCTCCGCGCTTTCCAGAACGACGGCACTCCCAACCCGATGGGCTCCGGCCCTGCCCAACCTCCCCGCGGCAACCACAACGGCGGCGTCCTCCGCTTCAGTGACGATGGCCGCCTCTTCGTCTACGTCGGCGACGCCGGCCGCCGCGGCCTGCTCCAAAACCTCGCCCAAGGCCCCAATAACGGCGCCTCGGACGACCAGTTCGGCGGCCCGGCCCCCGACGACGCGCACCTGTCCGGCGTCATCCTCCGCCTCAACACCGATGGCTCCGCCCCGGTCGACAACCCCTTCTACTTCCCCGGCGCCCAACTCGGCGGCTCCGCCGGCCTCAACCTCCAAAAGGTCTACGCCTATGGCATCCGCAACGGCTTCGGCATGGCCATCGACCCGGCCACCGGCGACCCCTGGATCACCGAACACGGCGACGACGCCTTCGATGAGATCAACCGCGTCCGCCGAGGCATGAACGGCGGCTGGGTCCAACTCGCCGGCCCCAGCTCGCGCTACTCCCAGTTCCGCGACATCGAGAACACCTTCCTTAACCCCCAGGAAATGTTCCCCAGCCTCCAGCAATGGCGCTTCCCTCCGTCGCAACTCGCGGAAGTCGAGTCCCAGGCCCGCGCCCGCCTCGTCATGCTCCCCGGCTCTCAGTACGTCGACCCCGAGTTCTCCTGGAAGTACTCCGCCCTCCCCAACAGCCTCGCCTTCGTCCAGGGCTCCGCCCTCGGCCCCGACCTCGAAAACACCCTCCTCGTCTCCTTGGCCGGCCGCCCCATGAGCCCCGGCTACCTCCTCCGCTTCCCCGTGATCCCCGGCCAGGGCATCCTTCGCCTCGACGACCCGAACCTTCAGGACCGCGTCGCCGACAACTACACCAAGTACGACCTCACCGAATCGGAAAGCCTCATCATCGGCTCCGGCTTCGGCATTGCCACGGACATGCGCACCAGCCCCACCGGCTCGGTGTACATCGTCTCGTTCTCCAACGGGAAGATCTACGAGATCTTTCGCGCCATCCCCCTCTAACGCAAAGGAGTCCACCATGAAACCAGTACTGCTAACGTCCGCCGCGCTCTTCTTCCTGCACTCCCCCGCTCCCGCCCAATCGGTCGAGGAGTACCGTCCCCTCATGCAGTCGGCCGCCGTCGCCAACGGCAAAATGCAGAAGAGCCTCGGCTCCGATCTGACCGGCACGGCCCCCCTCGCCGCCGAAGTCCAAGCCGAGTTCAAGAAGATCGAAGCCTTCTGGGCCAAACACAACGTCGCCGATGCCCAGAAATTCGCCAGGAACGTCCAACAGGCTGCCGTTGAGGTTGAGACCGCCGCCAAATCCGGTAACCAGCAGGAAGCGGCCGCCGCCGCCAAGAAAATCGGCGCCAATTGTCAGGGCTGCCACATGGCCCATCGCGACAAAGGCCCCGACGGCAAGTTCATCATCAAATAACCCCACGCGCCGCAGCCAGCCGTTTCACCTCGCTCACTGCGGCGCACACCACCTCCCCCTTCGCGTCCATCCCCGGATTCACCGGCACATACAGCACCGTCTCTTCCCGCCGCGCCATCACATTGCCCACCACCAAAGCCCGCATCATCCAGATCGCCTTCTTCACACTTCCCACCTCAATCCCGAACCAACCCACATACTCCGCTCCGCCCACCCCCAACCCCATCAAGCCCAACCGCTCCCCCACCCGAGCCTTCCACTCCGCCACTACTCCCACATCCACCCCATCCCCGACATGCACTGGTTGCAAGAGCGGTCGCGCCGCCTCCATTTCGGCGAAAATCATCCCCATCTTCTTCTGCTGCTCGAAGCTCATGTGCCCGTCGTAGTAATGGCACGTCTTCGCAATCACCGTCACCACATTCTTAATCTCCTTCGGCAACCGGAACCCAGGCCCCGCCGGTACCTCCACCACCTCTCCCCGCACCCGTGCCGACACGTTCTCCATTACAATCGCCCGCCCAATCCACCCCGCCATCAGCTTGTTCGGACACATCACCCGCACCCAACCCGCGTCGTCCGACCCCTCCACCGCCACGTCATACGACACCATCCGGATGCCCCGGCAAATCTCCTCCACCACCCCCCGGTACTTCACCGGTTCGGCCGCCACCTCCGCCGCCGTCGCCGGCTCCAATAACTTCCCTTTGTGCGGAGGCCCACCCGCCATCGCCAGATCGCAAAAACTCCCCCATATCTCGTCCCACGCCACCTTCCCCTCGGCGTCGTATTTCAGCCCCGCAGTCCCCATCGACACCGGCTGCACATCCTCATACGACGCATACTCCGGCGGCAAAATCGCCCGCAGCTTCTCCTCCAACGCCCGCAACGCCCGCTGCTCTTCGGTCATCTTGATTTCCCCACCCGTCAGCAACGCCCAACTCCTCACCAGCAGATTCGCCAAGTCACTCATGCACTCGCTCCCGCAACCGGATTCAACCATAATACGGCGGCCCGGTTCGAGCAGATGGAAGGGAGGCAACCTTTTGTGTATCACGAAACGGAGAAACGTGCTACTCTGGGCCGTGCTCCTCTGGTCCGCACTCCTCCTGTCCGCGTTCGCCTCCCCCAACGCCGACTCCCTCCCCATCTCCCTCGACCTCCCCAACACCACCGTCGGCGCTACCCTCCTTCTCCCCCGTGTCAATCACCCCGTCCCCTGCATCGTCCTCGCCGGCGGCACCCTCTCCCAGCTCCGCGACGGCGATCTCCTCCGCCCCAACACCCCTCCACGCAAAGCCCTCAAACGCCTCGCCGAATCCCTCGCCGGCGCTGGCTACGCCTCGCTCCGCTATGACCAGCCCGGCCACGGCGAAAGCCGCACCAAACCTTCCTGGGTCGACCTCTACCAGTCCGACGCCAAAGTCCTCGCCAGCCTCTATCAATACCTCCGCGCCCGCCCCGAATGCAGCAGCGTCGTCGCCGCCGCCGAAAGCGCCGGAGCCTACATCGCCAGCCTCGCTGCCCGCGACGGCGCCCATGCCGATGCCTACCTCTTCCTCGGTGGCTTCTGCGGCAAAGCCGAAGAGATCTTCTCGTACAACCACGGCCGCCTCGCCGAATACGCCGCCGCTAGCCCCGCCAACGCCGCCTGGGCCAAAGCCCATCGCCTCGACCGCTACCTCGCCTACGGCCGCCAGTGGCCCCAGATGTTCGCCGCCGCCAAAGCGCGCCAAGCCTCCTGGGAACTCCGCGACGGCGCCGTCCACGAAACCGTCGCCCTCGCCCGCCGCACCGAGGAACTCGACCTCCCCCCGGACGACATGTTCGCCCATATCCAGCGTCCCGCCCTCGCCCTCGCCGGCACCCGCGACCGCAATGTCCCTCCCCACCACGCCGCCTGCGCCGTCGCCATCATGCAGCGCGCCGGCAACCTCCAAACCCAATCCGCCCTGATCGATGGCGCCGACCACAACTTCCAAATCGCCCCCGAAGACCCCGGCACCGCCATCCGCGAGCGCTTCACCTTCTCCTCCTTCGAAAACGCCTACCACCCCGACCTCGACCGCACCATCCTCGCCTGGCTACGCCAGTACGCACCCCTCCCCGGCCAACCCCAGGAGATCTCCTCCGCCCCCGTCACCCTCTCTTCCGCCGAGCCCCTCCGCGCCGTCCAAGCCCCCGAACGCGAACCCGCCACCGCCGTCTCCCCCGAGCGCCTTCATCTCGCTCCAGGCCTCACCCTCATTGATGACATCCTCGACAAATCCAAAACCCCGGGCGTCGATACCCTCGAAGGCCGCATCGGTCCACTCCTCCGTGTGCCCGGCATGCGCGCCCACTTCATTGATATGCCCGCCGGCCTGTACCTGGACGAGCACCCCCATACCAAAGGCTCCCTTATCTACACCGCCCGCGGCTCATGGGCGCTGAGATCCTTCGGCCGCTGGCACCTCATGAAGCCCGGCTCCCTCTATTGGTTCGGCGACAACATCCCCACCGGCTTCCAGGTGCCGTTTCCGGAAGACGCCTACATCCTCATCTTCAAAGCCATCCCCGGCGACGACGACCAGGCCTTCGTCACCTACCTCCAGGGCATGGCCGCCAACCTCCGCAAAGACCAGGCCAACGGCACCCCTTTCCGTCTGGTTGACCTCCCTCCCAACCACCCCGCGCTCGACTTCGCCCGTAGCGTCAACCCTAGCTTCAATACCCAGTTCCCGCGCAAGCGCCCCTAATACAAAATGCACAAAGCCTACATCCGTCCGCGCCCTCATTCCCGTATCACTAATTTGACAATCGTGCGATCCATAACCACCATGACAACGCTACTCCTGACCCTCCTCGCCATCTCTGCCGCCCACGCCCAATCCATCACCGCCTCCCTCTCCGGTTCCGTCCTCGACCCCCAGGACAGCGCCGTCGCCGAAGCAAAACTCACCCTCCACGACCCCGCCAAAGGCCTCACCCGCGAAACCCTCACCGGCCCCACAGGCGCCTTCGTCTTCACCCAACTTGCCCCCGCCACCTACCACCTCACCGTCGAAAAGCCCGGCTTCGCCCCCGCCCGCCTCGACGCTCTCACCCTCAACGCCAACGACCAGCGCTCCGTCCGCATCACCCTCCAACTCGCCACCCGCGGCGAAACCCTGGCCGTTACGGCCGAAGCCCCCCTCGTCCGCGAATCCCCCGCCGTCGCCACCACCGTCGACCGCCGCTTCATTGAAAACCTCCCCCTCAACGGCCGCAGCTTCCAAACCCTCATCAACCTCAGCCCCGGCGTCGTCATCACCGCCGCCTCGCTTCCGGAAAACGGCCAATTCTCCGTCAACGGCCAGCGTACCGGCTCCAATTACTTCACCGTCGACGGCGTCAGCGCCAACTTCGGCCTCCCCTTCGCCACCTCCCCCTACGAAGGCGCCGGCGGCGGTACTCCGTCCTTCTCCGCCAGCGGCGGCACCAGTGCCCTCGCCTCGGTCGACGCCGTCCAGGAATTCACCATCCAAACCTCCACCTATGCCCCCGAGTACGGCCGCCAGCCCGGCGCCCAAGTGGCCATCGTCACCCGCTCTGGCACCAACCAGATCCACGGCTCGCTCTTCCATTACCTCCGCAACGACAAACTCGACGCCAATAGCTGGTTCGGCAACTTCAATAACATCAAACGCCCCGCCCTCCGCCAGAACGACTTCGGCTTCACCGCCGGTGGCCCCGTGTTCCGCAACCGCACCTTCTTCTTTGCCTCCTACGAAGGCCTGCGCCTCCGCCAGCCCGTCATCTCGCCAGTGGTCCGCGTCCCCTCGCTCGAAGCCCGCGCCAACGCCACCGGACTCCTCAAATCCATCCTCGAAGCCTACCCCCTTCCCGTCGCCGCTCCCCTCCCCGACGCCCCCCTCGAAACCCCCTACGTCGCCGGCTACTCCAACCCCGCCACCCTCAACGCCACCAGCCTCCGCCTCGATCACTCCCTCACCAATCGCTTCCAGATCTTCGGCCGCTACAACTATGCCCCTTCGGAAACCCGCGAGCGCGGCCGCTACGCCACCCCCAGCTTCATCGCCGTCCTCCCTGCCAAAACCGAAACCCTCACCACCGGCGCTACCATGCTCCTCTCCAACTCCCTCAACAACGAGCTCCGCTTCAATTGGAGCCGTGCCGCCGCCGCCCAAACCTACATCCAGGACACCTTCGGCGGCGCCAAACTCCTCTCCCTGCCCAGCCTCATCGCCCCCACCGCCGATCCCGCCACTTCCCTCTACTACCTGTCGATCGGTGGCAACGACGAAAACACCATCACCCCCGGCACCTTCTCCAACAACACCCAGCGCCAAATCAACTTTACCGACACCCTCAGTTGGAACCGCGGCGCCCACGCCCTCAAGTTCGGCGCCGACTTCCGCCGCCTCACCCCCTCCTTCGGCGGCCGCTTCTTCTCCAACTCCCTCACCGCCCCCACCATCACCTCCCTCATCACCAACGGCGTCGCCTCCGGCACCACCTCCCAGGTCGCCGGCTACCTCCGCCCCTCCTACCAGAACTTCTCCCTCTTCGCCCAGGACGCCTTCCGCGCCACCGCGCGCCTTACCCTGACCTACGGCCTGCGCTGGGAAGTTAACCCCGCCCCCTCCGGCGACGACGCCAGCCTCCCCGGCGTCGTCCAAGGCCTAGCCAACCCCGCCACCGCCACCCTTGCACCCCGCGGTACCCCCTTCTACCAAACCACCTACAACAACTTCGCCCCCAGAATCGGCGTCGCCTACCGCCCCTTCCAATCCAACACCGTCATCCGCGCTGGCCTAGGCCTCTTCTACGACCTCGGCTACGGCTTCGCCGGCACCGCCCTCACCCCCACC
>JAEUQF010000217.1 GCA_016789745.1 Bryobacterales bacterium | reverse complement strand
TCTCCGGGTTATAGGCAACGATGTGCATGGTGAGCAGGGAGACGCGCGGGACGGAAAGGTCCGCCCGGCCGCCGCTGCGGTCAACGATAGAGGCAGCGCCAATCACCTGCACGCCCGCACTCTTCAGCAGGTTCACCACTTCGAGCGAACTGCCGCCCGTCGTGATGACGTCTTCCACAACCACAGCCGTCTCCCCGGGCTTCACACTGAAGCCGCGCCGCAGCGTCATCTTGCCATCGACGCGCTCGGTGAAGACATGGCGCGCGTGAAGCGCGCGCGCCACTTCATGACCGATCATGAGGCCGCCCATCGCAGGCGATACCACCACGTCGATGTTGCGCATCGGCTCTATATCGCGCAGTTTCGCAGCCAATCCGCGGCCGAGCATTTCGGCATGCTGCGGATGCTGCAAAACAAGCGCACACTGCATGTATTCGGGACTATGAAGGCCGCTTGTCAGACGAAAGTGGCCTTGCAGATAAGCTCCGGTGTCCTTGAAGATCTGGAGCATCGATTCATTTTCAGGGGTCACTAGAACAAAATGATAGCGCGGCCGTATCGGCCTATTCTTCATCCGTCTGGAGATCCTGGCGCAACCGGCTCTTCGCCGTGGACTCCGCCCCGGGCGGTTCCCGGAACGGCTCCACCGCAATGCGCTCGTACCGCACTTCCAGCACCGTTAGGTGCGTGGTACCACCTGGAGCCTGAAGCGCAACGCTATCGCCCTCCGCCGACTTCATCAACGCTCGCCCCAGCGGCGATACCCAACTGATGTGGTTCCGCGCGAGATCCACTTCATCGGTGCCGACGATGCTCACCTCCCGCTCGTTCCCCTCGGCATCTTCAAAGCGGACGGTTGCGCCGAAGAATGCCTTTGCCGCCGCCGCGCCCGATCGGGGAGCCTCTGGATCCACCACCTCGGCCGCTTCAATGCGCTTGGTGAGAAAGCGAAGCCGCCCATCGATCTGGCGCAGGCGCCGCTTGCCGTACTGATAGTCGGCGTTCTCGCTGCGATCGCCGTTGCTCGCCGCCCACGCCACCACCTCCGTTACAGCCGGGCGTTCCCGCGTGAGCAGGAAGTGGTACTCCTCCTTGAGCCGGCGCAGCCCGCCTGGCGTAATGTAGTTCTTACCGGGCGCCACGGGCTCATCCCGGCGCGGTTCTCTGGTAAAGCCTTTTCGCATAAATGTCTGATGGCGCTTTCAGTATGCACGATCGGAGGCGCTCCCTTGGAATGAGCTCAGCGCTGCAAGCTCGCGACCGAGTACCCTGTTAACAGGCCCACCCCCACCATGAGCATCTACGATCAGATCGGCGTTCGCACCATCATCAATGCCAAAGGCCCGTCTACGCGCCTTTCCGGCGGATTCCTCGACCCCGACGTAGCCGCCGCCATGGCCGAGGCCGCCACTTACTGCGTCGAGATGGCCGAACTGCAGGCCGGCGCCAGCAAGGTGCTCGCCGAATACACCGGCGCCGAGGCCGGCATCGTCACATCCGGCGCCGCGGCTGGGCTGCTGATGGGCACCGCCGCCTGCATCGCCGGGCTTGACCCCATCAAGATGTCCAAGCTGCCGGACACGCGCGGCATGAAGAACGAAGTCATCATGGTCCGCAGCCAGCGCAACTTCTATGACCACGCCGTACGAGGCGCCGGCGCGCAGCTCATCGAAGTCGGCCTGCCCGATCGCTATGCCGGTGCCGGCGTGCGCGATTGCGAAGCCTGGGAGATTGAGGCCGCGATCACCCCCCAAACCGCCGCCGTCTTCTACGTCGCCAACGGCAACTCGCAACCCTCGCTGCCCGAAGTAGTGAAGGCCGCCCATGCGCACAACGTCCCGGTCATCGTCGACGCCGCCGGCCAACTCCCTCCGGTCAGCAATCTCAAACGCTTCATCGCCGAAGGGGCCGACCTGGTCGCCTTCTCCGGCGGCAAGGCCATCGGCGGACCACAATCTTCGGGCATCCTGGCTGGTAAGCGCGACCTGATCATGTCGGCCATTCTGCAGCACCTGGATCTGGACATTTACTGGGAACAGTGGGCGCCGCCCAAGGAGTTCATCGACAAAAGCCGGCTGCCTGGAGCCCCGCATCACGGCATCGGCCGGCCCTGCAAGGTCGGCAAAGAGATTGTGGTTGGCCTGCTGGTGGCGCTGAAGAAATTCGCGGCCGAAAGCGATGACCAGCGCGGCGAGCGGCTGGGCCGTCACATCAAGGCGCTGCATGCAGCCCTCTCCGGTCTGGACCACGCCCGCGTCCAGGTGAACGCCGGCAGGATCCCCTCGCTCGAAGTGCACGTCGCCAAGGACGCGCCCCGCTCTGCCCTCGACATCATGATCGAGCTCGAGAAGGGCAATCCCAGCGTGCATGCCAACCCCTCGCGCGCCAAGCAGGGGATCATCGGCTTCAGCCCGTGGTGCATGAAGGACGGCGATGCCGAAAAGATCGCCGCCCGCCTCAAGCCGCTGCTGCGGTACTAACGCGCCGCCCGCAGGCTCTCCATGTACCGGCCGTCCAGAAAGTAGAAGAAGCCGTCCTCGGCCCCCACAATCAGGTCTAGCTTCCCGTCGCCATCCCAATCGGCAAGGTTCGGCGTCGGACTGTGGCCCGGCAACTTCACCGACACCAACGTCCCCCGCTTCCTCATCACCGGCTTCTGCTGATTGCCGATATTCTCGTACCATTCTGGCCCCTGGTCGGAGTCAGTGATTAAGTCCAGATCTCCGTCTTTATCCAGGTCTGCAAGCTCGATCTTGCGCCGACCGCTTGATCCCGCTCGCCCTCCGGCCAGATTCAGGAACCGCCCCGACTCGGCGACGAAGATGCGCTCCGGCGGCAGCAGTTTCAACTGCCCGTTCACACGGGTGCGCCTGTACAGACTCAGGTAGCCCTGGTAGTTCAGCATCACCAGGTCCGGCAATCCGTCGCGATCCCAATCCACCACGCGCGGCGTTGTTCTCCACTGCGTGAGTAGCTGCTTGGGCTTCGGATTCCACCAGACCCAATCCGGCTTCGGCGGCGCGCCTTCCCACTCCACCTCCACACTCGCCGATGCCGCCAGCACCGGAGCCGTCCGCGTGCCTGTGTTCTGGAACCACACCACATCGCCCCAGATGTCGTTCACCAGCAGATCGAGGTCGCCATCCAGGTCCCAATCGGCCACCCACGGATTGCTGTAGCCCCACTTCTCTTCCGCCGGTCCCTGCACGGATCCGTTGGGCCCGGCGATGCGATGAATCGGCTTGCCCGCTGCGTGCAAATAGCCGCGATCGGTGAACTGCGCCTCCTGCTTTGTACCGGTATTCTCGAAGAACTGCACATAACCGGCGGAGTTGCCCGCGATAAGATCCATCTTGCCGTCGCCATTCCAATCCACGGCTACCGGGCGCGACAAGGCGCCGCTCTTCACATACGGATCCACCTGCATCAGCTTGCGCTCTGGCTTCAGGCGAGGTTCCTGGCCTTTTCGCGCACTGTTTTCGAACATCGAAAGCGTGCCGTCTTCTTCGGCGATGAGCAGCGATGGCCCGAAGCCGTTACGCCACGTCACGGTGCGCGGCTGAATCATGCACAGGTCCAGCTTCACGCCTGCTACTGGAATGCCCTTGCCCAGGCCGGCGCCATCACGCGGGTAGACGGTCACCGAGTCGATGAAGTTGCCCGTCAGCAGGTCCAGCTTGCCTTTGCCGAACCAATCCACGGGATTCGGCGATGGGCTACCGTAGGTGTCCACGCCCTCGATACGCACCGGCGCCGCCCATGCCGGTTCGGCATTCGTGCCCGTATTCCGGTGCAGGTAGACATAGCCGTGCAGCGGGCCGCGACGCCACTGGCCTTTGCTGTCGTAGGCATCGTCCCAGCCGTACTCGCGCCAGTCGCTGGTGCCCACCAGCACGTCAATGCGGCCATCGTTATCCCAGTCCACCGGATACCAAAGGTCGTCACGGCCGACGTGATACTCGCGCGGCAGCTTCACCGGCACCATCTTCGACAAACGGTTCTTGCGAACGTCGCTGTAGTAGCCGCCGCTGAACACCAGGTCCGTGGCACCATCGCCATTGAAGTCGGCCGCCACCAGATCCTTCTTCCCCGGCCCCCACCATTCGGCGCGATCAAACAGCGGCTCTTCCTGCGTGCCGATATTCCGGAAGTAGTAGATGCCGTTGTACGGACGGTCCGAACAGCCGACGATCATATCGAGCTTGCCGTCGCCGTCGTAGTCAACAGGCGCCGGATGCCCCCACAGACCGACCGCAAGTTTGCCCTTCACGCCCACGCGTCCAAAGGTGATGCGGTCGCCTGTTCCGACCATCGCCGGTGCGGCCAGGCGTTCCGTTTCGCCCCGCGAGCCCTCATCATAGGTGATGCGGTACGCAGGGGCACCGGTGGACCGGAAACTCACCCGCGCCTTCGGCACACGCCACTCCGTCTTGGAGGGGATCAGTTTCGAAGAGCCCTCCGCCATCACGCGCACCGAGTCGGGATTAAAGCCCGCCGGTGCTTCGAACTCCGCCGCCACCGGCACACCCGCCGCTGCCCGGCTCTCATAACGCATCGAGAGATGGTTCTCCGCTCCCCACCCCAATGCGGCCGTCAACAACACCGTTAATAGCGGCACGATCCGTTATCCGCCTCCACAAACCAGCTCTTGTAGTTCTTGGCCTTCTTGTCCATGCAGCCCTTCAGGTTCAGCAACTCCACCTTGCGGAACTCCACCGGATGGCTCTCGCTCTGCAGCGAAATCGAGCCTTCCTTCAAGATCGTGCCGTCCTTCTTCACCGCCGGATCATGGCCATCCACCGTGCCGCCGCCGATCTGCGCCTTCTCATACTCCAGCACCTGCTGGCCATCGACGAAGTGCGTGATCTTGCCGTCGCCCAGCACCTTCACTTCCACGCGAACCCACTGGTCGCCATCGTAGGTCTTGGAGGTCGAGTTCGTGCAATGCCGTTCCAACAATGCGCCATTCATCACCACGTGGGTACCCGGCGTGCAGAGATTCGCCGTTGTACGCGGGCCTTTGCCCAAGCCGCCCAGCAACTGCACTTCAATCGAGATGGGGAAGTTCTGATCCTTGCCCATTGTGGCCACGGGCTGGCCATGGACCATGATGCCGCTGTTGCGCGTCGCCCAGCCCGGCCCCTTCGGTGCCTGGTCGCCCACAAAGCGATACTCCACCGCGATGATGTAGTACGAGAACGAATCCTTGTAGAAAATATGGCCGAACTTCTCGGCAAAGTCCGTGTATTGGTCGTAGTTCACGGTCAGCTTGCCATCGGTGACCCGAAACGTGTTGTTGTAGTTGTCCCCGGCCGCATAGCCGCGGATCTTCGGCGTCCATCCATCCAGGTTCTTGCCGTTAAAAAGCTGTATCCAATCCTTGGGAGTCTGCGCGGGAAGCAGCAGCGCGGCGCCCACGGCGAGTAAGAACAAACGTATGAGCATCTCGGCTCAAGTATACTCGCCATGATGCTCACTCGCCGTCAAGCCCTGGCCACCCTTGCCGCTTCCCTGCCGTCGACCGCGGCTCCCGCTCAGCCCAACTTCATCGTCATTACCATCGACGATCTGGGTTATGCGGACGTCCAGCCCTTTGGCGACGTCCCCTATACGCCGCACCTCAAGCGCATGGCCGAGGAAGGACTCACCTTCACGTCCTGGTATGCCGCACCAGTCTGCTCGCCCTCCCGATCCGCGCTGCTCACCGGTTGCTATCCGCGCCGCGTCGGGCTGTCGTTCGGGTCCTGGCATCCGGTGCTGATGCCCGGCGATTGGCATGGGCTGAACCCTTCGGAAATGACCGTCGCCGAAGTTCTGAAGGCCCGCGGCTACCGCACCGGTTGCATTGGCAAGTGGCACCTGGGCGACCAGCCCGAGTTCCTCCCCACCCGCCAGGGCTTCGACTCCTACTTCGGCATCCCTTATTCGAACGATATGCGGCCCACCCCGAAACCGCTCGGCATTGCGCAGCGCCCGCATCCGCCGCTGCCCATGGTTCGCAACGAAACGCTCGTCCACGAAATCAAAGACCAGGACTTCCTGACCGCCGCCTACACCGCCGAAGCCGTCAGCTTCCTCAAGGAGAATCGCCGACGGCCGTTCTTCCTGTACCTGCCGCACTCCATGGTGCACGCCCCGCTGGCGGCAGGCCAGACCTGGCGCGGCAAGACGGGCAAGGAGCTCTATCACGACTCCGTCGCCGAGATCGACTGGAGCGTCGGTACCATCCTCCAAACCCTGCGCGACCTCAACCTGGACAAGAACACCCTGGTCTTCTTCATGAGCGATAACGGCGGCACCCCACGCGCCGACAACAAGCCGCTGCGTGGCAACAAGGCCAGCACCTGGGAGGGCGGCATTCGTGTCCCGGCGCTGGCATGGTGGCCCGGTACCGTGCCCGCCGGCAAACGTTCGCAGGCCATCACCAGCAACATGGATATCCTGCCCACGCTGGCCGCGCTCGCCGGGGCGCCGCTGCCTAAGGTGCGTATCGATGGGCATAACCTCAGCGGTATGCTCCGCCGCCCCACGGATCGCCATCCCTACGACGCCTTCTTCTACTGGAGCGCGAACAAACTGGAAGCAGTGAGAGAAGGCGACTGGAAACTGCGTCAGGGCGAGCTTTACAACCTGGCTGACGACATCGGCGAGACTCGCAATGTCGCCGCGCAGCATCCGGACATCGTCAAGCGGCTGACCGCCCGCCTGGAGGCGCACCGCGCCGACCTGGGCGATGGCGACCAACCCGGTCCCGGCGTGCGTGCCTGCGGCAAAGCCAAGGGTCCACTGCGTTTCTGGATCGGCCGCCACCCGGAAAGCGGCTTCCCTCCGCAGGCTCCGGTGAAGGACGTGCCCGGCGCGCCTGTGGATTGACGGAACCCACCGCGCCCCGTCCGCGTATTCCTAGCGAGGGCGTATCGCGTCGATGGAAAGTCTGTCAACCTTATCCGGCTTGCTGGGCCTGTCGTTCGCCTCCGGTGTCAACCTGTACGCCGCGGTGCTGGTGGTGGGCCTGGGCATTCGTTATCACCTGCTGCAGGGTCTGCCGCCGGAACTTGGCGTGTTGGGCCATCCGCTCGTGCTGGGCATCGCCACCGTGATGTACCTAGCGGAGTTCTTCGCCGACAAGATCCCCGTAGTCAGCGCGTTGTGGGACGGCATTCACACCTTCGTGCGGCCGCTGGGCGCAGTCGCCATGGCGCTGGCGGCTACCTCCAATCTTGGCCCGCTGGAACAGACGTTGGTCGGCCTGGTAGGCGGCACTGTGGCGCTGTCGTCGCATGCCACGAAGATGGGCGTTCGCCTGCTGGCGCACGGCACCGGCGAACCTGTCACGCAAGCGGGCATGTCCGTTGCCGAGGACGTCTTCGCCGTGTCGCTGGTCGTGCTGGCGGCGCAGTATCCTTATCTCGCTTTGGCTGTCGTCGCGATGCTGCTCATTATCATCGCCTGCCTGTTGCCACTCATCTGGAAGGCTCTGCGGGCGGTGTTCACGCGCTTGGCGCGGCTCTTTTCACCGGCGTTGCAGCAATAGCCGCGGCGTAGTCATCGAGCGCGTAAGCGCGGCATAAACGGGCACTTGAATTGGTCGTACTCTGTAAAGTGCGAGGGAAGCCTCGGGAGTTCGGAAATGCGCAACTCACGGATCCTTGCCCGGAGCGCCGCGCCTAACTCACCGCCGTACATCGCTTTCCCGTTATGAGCGCCAATCTCAAAGGAGGCGCCCGCCAGGACGAACGGGTCCGTCGCAGCAATCAGCTTGGATCTCGCGTAGTCGGCAAATGCTGCGTTCTCCCGTCGACGCCGAGCGGCCCATCCATACAATTGGCCCAACCCCTCAAGGTGTAACGGCGTATCAGTACCGGCACGGATCGCCCGCTCCAGCAACGCCTCCGCCAACTCCGGCTCGTGCAGCTTGAAGAAGACCGCGGCGTGATGCAACACATGGGCGTTCTGCTGGTCCGGGCCTATGTGCTTGCGCCAAGCCTGCTCGAAGCGTTCACGGTCCTCCGGCCGACTGGCGCCGGAGAAGTATGCTGTTAAGAACCCATCCCATTCCGGATGGTGCGCAATCATCCAAACCTTGTGGTCCGTGATGTCCTGGACGTAGTCTCGGCCGAATGCGATCAGGTAAGCCCGGGCGCAAACATCCTCCGGATTCTTAGCCAGCGCCTGCTGGAGTTCTGCGATCTGTGCGTCGGAAAGAGCAGCGCCTTGGCCAACCCATTGCGCCGCCGGTCCCTGATAGGCCGCCTGCACGTTGCTGCCGACGCGGATGCGTTGCGGCGTCGCCGGCTTTTCCTCTTTCTTGACGGGCGGGGGTGGGGACGGTGGTGGCTCAATGGACGTTAGGCTGCTCTTCTGGCTGCAGGCAAGGAGCATCAGACTGAGCACGCAACTCGTTATCGAACGGAGAAAACTACAGAACACCCTTTGGGGCCTCGCCGATCTCACCATGGGTGAAGTCCCAATAGTTTCCGGCCCAATTCCGTCAGTTCGGCGGGTGGTCCAGGCTCCGGATCGAGTTGGCTTGGCAGATCGCGCCAATGCTCCGGGGCGCGCTTGGTGAGCCATAGCTCCTTTATCTGATCGCGAAGCGCTTGTGAATCCTGCGGCGGCTGCAGCGTCACAAACATCGCCATCCTGGGCTGGCTCGACCGGTTCACCGCCGACCCATGCGGCAGCTTCGTCGACCATATGATAATGTCGCCGGCGTTGGCTTCCACCTGGATGGTGCCAGGGTGGCGCAGGGCCGCATGCCGGAAGTCGAACACCTCATCGGTCCGGAGGTTCTCCTTGAGCCAGGTCCTGAGATTGCGGTAGATCTCTGGAATGCATTGAAAGCCACCCCGGTCGTTGCCAATCGGACTGAGGAGAACAACCGCCTGTAGCGTGGGCTCCTCGTCCGCTTGGGGATCCGTATCCCAGTGGATGTCGCCCAGGCTGCGCGTCGGATGCTTAGGATGGACCGGTGGCCGGAACATGCAACGGTTTATATCCACCCTCAATCTGCCGGTTCCGAAGTGCTCGGAGAAGACCTGGTACAGGTTGGGATGCTGCCGTATCTCCCAAAACGACTGCGCATGGTGCATCGGGACCACCCCATCCAGTACCGCCGGAGCCCGATACCAGGTGCCGCTATCAGCCAGATCCGCTCCCACGAAATCCGCTATGTCGCGAACAGCGTTCGCCACAAGGCTTTCGGGGATCACGTTCCGGATCACCATGTACCCATTAGTGGCGAACTGGTAGCGATCCCGCGCATGGATCCACTTGGGATGCGGTGGCGCGGAACCGGCGTCGTAGAGCGTCCAACCCGGCATTTGCTAAGAAACTACGTTACCGACGAATCACCGGCAAGACAAGCAAAGCAAGCCGCGTGTTCCTGTACAATAGCGCCTGAATCGTCCCGGAGGAGAGGGGTTATGGCAAATGCGGACACTAGGCGGAGCGTCCGGTTCGGGGACGCCAGGTGGGATCGCGCCGAGCGGCGCCTGTGGGTGCGCGGCGAGCCTGCCAAGCTTACCTGGCGAGTGGCCGAATGTCTGAGCGTCCTCATTGAAGCCGGTGGCGAAGTCGTTGCGAAGGAGGATCTGCAGCGCCAGATCTGGGGCGGTGCGCTGGTGGAAGACTCCAACCTGCCTCGCTGCATCATGGCCCTGCGAAAGGCGCTTGATCCGGCGCCGGATGGGGGCAGCTACATTGAGACCGTCGCCCGGCTGGGATACCGGCTTACGGTAGCCGTGGAGGAGGTGGAAGCGGAGGAGCCGGAGCCGCAGTCCGCGCCCGAGCCGTTGGCGCTCGCCGCAGCCCCTGGCTCGCCGCGCCGGCATCGCTGGTGCGGTTTTGCGGCCGCGTTGCTCCTGCTGGTCACGGTCTTGTCGGGCGGGTTGTTTGCACACCGTCGAATGGCCAGGATAGAGGGCGCCGATGCGCTGCTGGACCAGGCGCGGAAGTTGCTGCGGCAGTCGAATCTGAAGGACGGGGACCGGGCGGTGGAACTGATCCAGGAGGCGCTCGGCACGATACCAGACTACCCGCCGGCACAGGCGGCGTTGGCGGAGTCGGCGGCGCGACTCGGCCGGTCGTCATTTGAAGTGTCGATTCAGTTGGCGCGTCTGGCGCTGCAAGGCGACGCCGCCTGCAACGAATGCCGCGCGGTGTTGGGTTATGTGCTGGGAACGCGCGGATGGAAGTGGGAGGAGGCAGGCCACCACCTTGCCGGCGCGGTGCAGGCCGACGGCACACAGGTTTACTGGCGCATCTGGTATGCGGAGTGGCTGGCCGTGCAAGGGCGGCTGGCCGAGGCTCTGGAGCAGGCGCAAAAGGCTGCGCTGGTGGCGCCGGCCGAGCCAAGAACCCACTCCACGGTTGCGTCCGTTCTTTATCTGCAGGGCCGCTACCGGGAGGCGATTCAGGAGGCGGAAAAGGCCGTGGCGCTCAACCGGGCCTTTCAGCCGGCGCATTATTGGATGTACCGCAGCCACCAGCAACTGGGCGAAGACGCCGGCGCCATCGGCGAACGCGCCTTCGAAGTCACCGCCTGGGCGGGGGCCCCGGAGATTGCGGCGCAGGCGTTTCGCGACCAATACTTCCCCATCCTGGAACGGCAGGGGCGTGCGGGCGTGGCGCGGGCCTGGATCCATGAAGTGCGCGACGGGGTGCCCCTGCGGGTTCCACCGCTACAATCGAGCCATCTGGTTTGCCTGGATCGGCGACTACGAGAATGCATTGGCTGAACTGGAAGCGGCTGTCAAGGCCAGGCCTTACTCTCTCATCTATGTCGCCGTAGACCCGGCCTTCGCCCCGCTACAGACAATCGCTCGCTTTCACGAAGTGGTGCGGTCGGTCGGGCTAGCGGAGCGTCTGCCGCTTCCGACGGCAACCAACAGAAGCGCGCCCCCGCTGAGCGCCAACGTGGACGGTTCCGGAATCCCCGCGTTGGTAACGGGCACGCTCTCGATCGCCACCCGGTAGTTGTCCAGAGCGCTTGTCACGGTTGCCGGCCCGCAGTTTACCTGCAGATCACAGCTGAGGGTGAAGGTGGTTTGGTATCCGAACCGGATCACCCCGCCACTGGCGGAAAAATCGGGGTTAAATCCACCACCCACCCACTGCGACGCATCCGTGCTACTCCGTGTGAACCCCACCCAGGCAGTGCTACCGGCGCTCGCCCCGCCGGACATAGCATAGGCAATGCCGCCCTGCACCAGCATCGGCGTGTAACCGCCGGACCGGGCTCCCGGGAAAGTGCTGGTCAAGACCGCAAGGTCAAACGACACGACAATTCCCTGAATTGCTCCCTGTACGCTCGGGTCATAGCTGAAGACTACATTCACCGCACCGCTGCGGTTGATCACGGTCGCTCCGGCGTCCACCGAAGTGACAGAGAACGTCATCCGGCGGCCGGGCTCCGGGTTCCCCGCCGCTACCTGGTCGAACGCCATCGAAGTGGTGCCTTGGGCCACAAAGGTGGCGGACTGCCAGTCGGCGGGCGTGAATGTGCCGTCCGTGAAGACCGTCGCGGGCTGTCCTGAGGCCACGGCAACAAAAAAAGAGAACCGCCAGCCGGGCGGGGACCGCTTGCAATGAGATCTGTTGTAGGTGCACGCTCTGCTGCTCCGAGAAGTTTGGTTTCGCGATGGGCCATTTTGCCGCGAAAGAGGTTTGCGTGCGCCTGAGGAGTTATTCCAAACTCTGAACAATCATGACTTCGAAGGCCTTACGTCCTGTTACTCCGGAATCACCGGCAGCACAATATGCGAAGCCCGCGCCCCGGCATGATGCACCGTGTTGGTCGCCACCTTCACCTTCGTCGACCTCCCAAACGTCTCCCCCGTATTCGGGTTGCGATCAAACTGCGGGAAGTGGCTGCTGGTCACGTCCACCTGCAACCGGTGCCCCTTCAGGAACGCATTGCTCGTACCCACCATGTCGATCGTAAACTCATACACCTCGCCTGGCTTCAACAGCGCCGGCTTGTCCGTGCCCTGGCGATACCGCGCCCGCATGATCCCTTCCGCAACGGAAATGGCTCGTCCATCGGGAAACACGTCCACCAGCTTGGCGACGAAGTCCGTATCCAAACTGTCAGAACTGGCATGCAGCACCACCTTCACCGGCCCCGTCACTTCGATATCCTTCTCCAGAACCTCCGACGTGTACACCAACACGTCGCTGCGTTTCTCAATCACTCGTTGGTCCATCGGGCCTGCCGGCGTAGGCGTACCGCAGCAATTGTTGCCACCGACGCTGGGCACGGGATTCGCCGGGTCATAGCGGTACGTATCGGCCTTCGCGTTCGCCGCCGGCGCATCCCAGCTCAGCTTGCCGTCGCCGAAACGCGTATTCGCGTTGCCGCCGCTGTGGAAGTACATCTTCTTGTACTGCGTGCGCGCCAGCGGGTATTCGTTCTCCTGGCGCCAGATGCCCTTGCCCATCACGAACAGCGTCACCGGCGGCTCCTTGTCGATGCCGTCATCCTTGCCCTTCAGCCAGTAATCGAAGAAGCGCAACGCGGCCGCGTTTTCGTCGACATGCGCATGCGGGCCGAAGTCGATCTCCCCGAACTTCTGTGACGACCCGTGGCCCCACGGCCCAATCAGCATGCGGCTCTTCTTCCGCACCGCCTCCGTCGGCCCGCGCTTCGACATGCCCGCGTAGCCGCGCAGCGTCCCCTGGCTGAAGATGTCGAACCAGCCGCCCATCGTGTACACCGGCACGTTGATCTGGTCGAAGACCTCTTCGGCATTGATCTTCTTCCAATAGGCGTCATAGTCCGGATGCTCAATCCAATCGCGATAGAACTGCGCGTTGCGTCCGGCCAGCGCTTGCATATCGTACAAGGGCAGATGCCACTGCATTTTTTCGAAGCTGATGCCGTTCACCCCGCTCAACGTGTGCGGTCCGGTGTTCTGCATGATGCGGGATTCCTGGCGCACGGGACCCCAGCCGAAATTGAACGACAGCCGCCAGCCGCCATTCAGCGTGATCCAGTCGTGATAGAGGCTCACCGAGGCCACGCGAGGCACAATCGCCACCAGGTGCGGCGGCTTCGCCATCGCGGCCCGCCACTGCACATGGCCCAGATAGGACCCGCCGTCCATACCCACCTTACCGTTCGACCACGCCTGCGCCGCGGCCCACTCAATCGTGTCGTAGCCATCCTCGATGTCGTTCCGGAACGGCTCCCACTTGCCTTCGCTCTCATGCCGCCCGCGCACATCCTGGTAAACATAGACGAAGCCACGTTGTGCGAAGTACACCGCAGCCGCATACGCGTTCGGATACCGCTCCGTGCTGTAGGGCGTGCGGCACACAATCACCGGATACTTGCCGGGCTTCGCGGGGCGATACACATCGGCATACAGGTTCACTCCATCGCGCATCTTCACCGGTACCAGGTTGTCGATAGCGATGTCATTGGTGGGCGGGTAGGCGGCGGGGAACTTTACCTCCGCTCCCAGCACTTGCGTCAGCAGCAGAACGAGCAACGGTCGCATCCCTGGATTGTATGGCAAGATAGGGGCGTCATGCCTTATGAGAAGGACACCGCCATCGGCGGCCCTTCCGATCGCTTCCCCGACACCCACTATTCGGCCGTCGAACAGGTGGCCAGCGGCGATCCGGAGACCCGCCGCCACGCCTTCAATGCCATCTTGGCCAGCTACTGGAAACCTGCCTACAAATACATCCGCCGCAAGTGGAATAAGGACAATGAAGACGCCAAGGACCTCACCCAGGGCTTCTTCCTGCAGGCCCTCGATAAAGGTTATCTCGAAAACTTCGATTCCTCCAAGGCCAGCTTCCGCACCTACCTCCGCACCTGCCTGGATGCCTGGGTGGCCAATCGCAACGTCGCCGCCCAGGCTGTGAAAAGAGGCGGCCGCGTCCAGTTCACTGGACTGGATTTTGCCAATGCCGAGGGCGAACTCCAGGAATTGCCCGTCGCCGGCGGTCTGAATGGCGAAGAGTTCTTCCACCAGGAATGGGTCCGGCACCTGTTCTCCACCGCCGTTGATTGCCTTCGCGCCGAAGCCGCCGAATCCGGCCGCCTCGACCGCTTCCAACTCTTCGAACGCTACGACCTGGAACAGTCGGCGGACAGCTATCAGCAACTGGCCGAACAGTCCGGCCTGCCCGTCACCACCATCACCAATCACCTTGGCTGGGCACGGCGCCGCTTCCGCGCCATCGTTCTCGAACAGATCCGCGCCGTCAGCGGCTCACGGGACGAGTTCCAACGCGAGGCCCGCGCGCTTCTCGGCAACCTGCCTCCATGCTAGGAGATCGAGCCCTCACCCGCCTGCGCCAAGTGGCCGCGCTGCCGGATCTGGGGGGCGGGCGTTATACTCTGATGCGAGAACTTGGCCGCGGCGGCATGGGCGTCGTCTATCTCGCCGAAGACCGCGACCTGGGCCGTACGGTGGCCCTCAAGGTCTTTCATCTTGACGATGTCGATGCGGCGCTTCGCGAGCGGCTTCGCCAGGAAGCCCGTACGCTGGCCCGCCTGGAACACCCCAATATCGTTCCTGTTTACGACCTGGGCACGGCCGCCGATGGCCGCCTCTTCTACACCATGAAGTTCGTAGAAGGGCAGCGCCTGGATCATTGGGCGACCGGCCCGCATACCCTGCAGGAGCGCCTGCGCATCTTTGAAAGGCTCTGTGAAGCAATCGCCTATGTCCACGCCTGCGGCCTGACCCATCGCGATCTCAAGCCGGCCAACATCATGGTGGGCAGCTTCGGCGAGTGCTTCGTCATGGACTGGGGACTCGCCAAGCCTGCCGGTGAAACCGAGCCTCACATCGTCGGCACGCCCGCCTACCGTGCTCCTGAGCAGGCTGTCGCCGGTGCTGCTGCCGATCCACGGGCCGACGTTTTCTCCCTCGGCCGCATCCTCGATGGCCTAGCCGGCGACGCCGCCCCTAAGCCGCTTTCGGCAATCGTAACGAAGGCTGTCAGCCCTAGCCCCGCCGACCGCTATCCGTGCGCGAAGGAACTTGCCGCCGACGTCCTCAATTACCTGGACGGCTTGGCCGTCTCCGCGCACCGCGAAACCTGGCTGGAACTGCTCGGCCGTCAGATGCAGCGCCACCAGATAGTGTTGCTGCTCATCGTTACGTATGTCGTTGTGCGCACGGTCATTTTCCTGGCCACCCGCCTCCACTGATACGAAATAGCAATAGTTTTGTAACGCTATTGCAATATTGAGCCGGACTGTTGTAACTGTAATGTAACGGTCCCGGTTCTCCATGAAATTTCGCCACACCTTCCCCGTCTGCCTGTTCGCTGCCGCCCTGGTGCTGCAATCGTGCGCCACAACGTCGGCCCGCTCCAATCCGGAACCGGAGCCGGCACCGGCCTCTTCGGAGACCACGGTCGTAGCCGTTGCCCAGCCGAAACGCGAAGCCCTGGTTCGAAAAGCCACACTCAACGGCGAACTGCGCCCCTATCAGCAGGTGGACCTGCACGCCAAAATCGCCGGGTATCTCCAGAAGATCCACGTCGATGTCGGCCATTTCGTGAAAGCCGGGCAACTGCTGGCGGAGCTGGAAGTGCCGGAGTTGCAGCATGAGATCGCCCAGGCCGAAGCCCGCCGTAACCAGGTGGAGGCCGAACAGAAGCGTGCGGCGGCGGCGATAGAACGCGCGAAGGCGACGGTGGAGCTCACCCGTACATCCCATGAGCGCCTCATTGCCGTAAATCGCAAAGAGAAGGGGCTGGTGGCGCAACAGGAGATCGACGAAGCCGCCGCGCGGCTGCGATCGGCGGAAGCCGAACTGGCGGTATCGCAAGCGGCGTTGGATGCGGTCGGCCGCGAGCGCGAAGGAGCCCGTGCCGCGGAAGAGCGAGTGAAAACCATGCGCGAGTACACCCGCATTGTGGCCCCCTTCGCCGGCGTCATCACCAAACGCTATGCCGACCCGGGTGCCATGATTCAGGCTGGTACGGCGTCGCACACCGGAGCGCTGCCCGTAGTTCGCCTGGCCGATGTCAGCCGCATGCGCCTGGTGTTGTCGGTCCCCGAAACGTCGGTGTCTTCGCTGCAGCCAGGCCAGGAAGCCGAAGTCCGCGTGCCGGCGCTGCAGAAGAGCTTCTCCGCCCGCTTGGCGCGCTTCACCAATAACGTGCAGTCCAACTCCCGAACCATGGAGGTGGAAATTGATGTCGCCAACGCGCGCGGCGAACTAAAGGCCGGCATGGTGGCCGATGCTGTCGTCAATACCGGCAGCCGCAAGGACGCCCTCACCGTGCCCGTACAGGCCATCTCCAACGCTGGAGGGAATCGCTTTGTGATGGTTGTAAACCGTGACCGCGTGATTGAAGAGCGCCAGATTGTCACTGGATTCGAAGGTACCGCGCGCATGGAAGTAATCAGCGGCGTCACCGAAGATGAACCGGTAGTGATCGGCAACCGCAACCTGCTCCGCGCGGGCATGAAGGTAGAACCCAAGCTGGAAGGCGCCAACTGATGCCTTCGTTCTCGATTCGCAACCCCTACTTCATCCTCGTCAGCGCGCTGATTCTGCTGATCCTCGGCGTCGGCGCGATTGTGCGTATGCCCGTCGACCTCTTCCCGCGCCTGGATCTGCCCGTCGTCGTGATCGCCACGTTCTTCCCCGGCATGCCGCCCGAGCAGGTGGAAAAGAACATCACCGAGCGCCAGGAGCGGTTCTTCACGCTGGCACCGGGCATTGAACACATCGAATCGCGATCGCTCACCGGCGCCAGCATCATCAAGATCTACTTTCAGCCCGGGTCGAACGCCGACACCGCTGTATCCACCATCGCCAACCTCGCCGCCGCCGAGCAGCGCCGCATGCCGCCGGGTACGCTGCCGCCGATTGTGCTGCGCTTCGATGCGTCGGCCCTTCCGGTGTGCCTGATTGCGCTCCGCGGCGACGGGCTCACCGAAGCCCAGTTGCGCGACGTCGGCCACTACAAAGTCCGCACCCAGATGGCTCGCGTGAAGGGCGCCGCCGTACCGCCTCCCTTCGGCGGCAAGTATCGCCAGATCATGGTGTACGTCGACCCGAACAAGTTGGAAGCCTACCAGATGAGCGCCATGGACGTGGTGCGCTCCATCAATGACTCGAACGTAACCATGCCAGCCGGCAACATCCGCATGGGGCAGATGGATTACCCCATCTACGCCAACAGCCAGTTCAACGATCTGGAAGGCGTGCTCGATCTGCCGGTGCGGCTGTTCGGGCAGGCCCCGGTGCGCGTGCGCGATGTCGCGGTGGTTCGCGATTCCTCCCAGATCCAGTACAACGTGGTTCGCGTCGATGGCCAAACGTCGGTTTATCAGCCGGTGCTGCGGCAGGGCGGCGATACGAACACGATCTCCGTGGTCGATGGCGTCCGCAAGGAACTCACGCAACTGTTCGATGTCCCGCAAAACCTGGTCGCGAAGGTCTTCTTCGATCAGTCGGTGTTCATCAAGAGCGCCATCCATACGCTGGCCAGTGAAGGCGCCATCGGCGTAGTGCTCACGTCCTTCCTGATCCTGGTTTTCCTCGGCAGTTTCCGCGCCACGCTCACCGTATTCTTCTCCATCCCCCTATCGGCGCTGGTGGCCATGCTGGCGTTGAAGTTCACCGATGGCTCCATCAACTCCATGACGCTCGGCGGGCTGGCGCTGGCATTCAGCCGCCTTATCGACGATTCCGTCGTCGTGCTCGAGAACATCTTCCGCCACCGCGCGATGCAGAAGACGGCACCGCAGGCGGCTCGCGACGGGGCGCAGGAAGTGGCGCTGCCGGTCTTCGCCTCCACCATCACCACTGCCGTCGTGTTCCTGCCCGTCGCCTTCCTTACCGGCATCAGCCGAGACCTGTTTATGGCGCTGGCTTTCATGGTGGTGCTGTCGCTGCTGGCTTCCTACGTAGTGTCGATGACCATCGTGCCGCTATTGTGCGCGCGCCTCACCAATCTCTATCACGATCATGACCACGCCTCCAAAGCCGAACTTGTCGGCGGCTGGTTCTACTCGTTCAATCGCGCCTTCCTGTCGGTTCTGATGATGTATGACCGCATGCTGCGCTCGGCGCTGACACGGCCCTATGCGTTTCTCTTCAGCCTCGTGGTGATGTTCTCGCTGCCCTTCCTGCTCTATCCAAGGCTAGGCACGTCCTTCTTCCCGCGCACCGACGCCGGGCAGTTCGTCATCAATTTGAAGGCCCCCAGCGGCACGAACCTTGACGTGACCACCGCCAAAATCGCGCGCGTCGAAGAACTGGTGAAGTCGGTCGTGCCAAAGAGCGAACTCGACATGATGGTGGCCAACGTTGGCGTCGTCCCGGACTTCTCCGCCATCTACAATCCCAACTCCTCCCCGCACACCGGCTTCCTGCAAGTGAGCCTCAAGGAAGACCACAAGCTTTCCAGCTTCGAGTACATGCGCCGCGTCCGCCAGAAGCTTCGCCGCGAAATGCCCGAGATGACCTCCTACTTCCAGTCCGGCGGCTTCGTCGATGCGGTGCTCAACTTCGGCATGCCGGCTCCCATTAACGTGCAAGTGAGCGGCACCGATCTGCCTTCCATCTTCACCGCCGCGACGGAACTAGCCCGCAAGATTCGCCGCGTGCCCGGCGTCGATGATGTCTTCATCCCGCAGGACATCGACAACCCGGCACTTTATGTCGATGTCGACCGCCTGCGCGCCGGCACGATGGGCATTACGCAGCGCGAGGTTATCAGCAATCTCATCACCTCCGTCGCATCCAACCAGATGATCGCCCCCACCTTCTGGACCGATCCTAAATCCAGCAACGACTACTTCCTTACCGTGCAGTACCCCGAAAAGTCCGTGACCGAGATCGACCAACTCCGGGACATGCCGCTGCGCACCGCTTCCCAGCAGGTCACCAATCTCGACTCAGTAGGCGCGATCCGTCGCGTCCAGGCCCCTACGGAGGTGGCCCACTACGGTCTGCGCAAAGTGGCCGATGTGTTCGTCGGTCTATCCACCGAAGACCTGGGACGCGTATCGGCCTCCATTGAGGATGTCGTCGCCACCACAAAGCTCCCCAAGGGCGTCCAGGTTACCCAGCGCGGCGCCGTCACCGGTATGCACGACAGCTTCCGCGGCTTCGGCATCGGGCTGATTCTGGCCGTGGTGCTGCTTTACCTCGTGCTGGTGGCGCAGTTCCGCTCTTTCCTCGATCCGGGCCTCATCCTGCTGGCCATTCCGATGGGCCTCAGCGGCGTCATCCTCATGCTCTACACCACCGGCACCACGCTCAACGTGCAATCGCTGATGGGCATTCTGATGATGGTGGGCATTGTCGTTTCCAACAGCATCCTGCTCGTCGATTTCTCCCGCCGCCTGCTGGAAGACGGCATGGAGCTAAACGATGCCGTGGCCATGGCGGGGCGCGTTCGTCTTCGCCCGATTCTGATGACGTCGCTGGCCACCATCGTTGGCCTCGCGCCCATGGCCATGAAACTCGGCACCGGCAGTGAAGCCTATGCGCCGCTGGCCCGCGCCGTGATTGGCGGATTGGCCATGTCGCTGGTGTTCACCGTGTTCCTGGTGCCTGTCGCGTTCGCGCTGGCCTATCGGAATCGCAAACTCGCGCCTGTGGAGGATTCAATCTAAGTGAAGCGCACCCTTTGGTGTGCGGCGCTGGGCCTGATCTGCCTGACTTCGGCCATCGCCCAGCCGGTTCCGCTCACCCTACAACAGGCTGAGGCCATGGCCTTGGCCAACCACCCCCGATTGAAGGCCGCCCAGTTTCAGGTGGACGCCTTCGGTTTTCAGGTGGACCAGTTTCGCGCGCCGCTGCAGCCGATCCTGAATGGGCTGGCCACCGCGTCCATCGCCGACAACGGCTCCCGTATCGGCGCCGGCGGACTGAATGCCTCCAGCATCTTCACCCGCACCGGCTACGGCATCAACATCCAGCAACTGCTGTGGGATTCCGGCCGCAATCGGGAACTGATCGCTGGGGCGAGGGCCCGCCAGCAATCCATGCAGGAGATGGCCCGGGCCCACCGCGCCAACGTCCTTTTGCGGGTGCGGCAGGCGTACTTCCAGACACTTCGCGCCCAAAAAGCGCTGGCGGTTGCCGAGAGCACGAAACAGAATCGCGATCTTCTGTTTCGGCAAATTTCCGCACTGGCCGAAAGCAGCCTCCGCTCCACGCTAGACGTCAACTTCGCCGAGGTCGCGGTCGCCGAGTCTGACATTCTGGTCGCCCGTACGGAGAACGATCGCCGCGTCGCCCTCGTCGACCTCTGTGCCGCGCTCGGCCTTACCGAAGAGAAGGACTTTGTCTTGACCGATGAGTCCCTTACGCAGGCGGCCTTCGACTCCGTCGATATGCTCGTCCGCGAAGCCGCGGATCGCCGTCCCGAAGTGGCCGCACTGCGCAAACAGATCGCCGCCGCCCGCCACCAGGTGGAAGCGGATCGCCTTCTCAACCACCCCAGTGTTTCGGCGATGGGAGTCTTTGGACACATTCCCGCTGGCGACCCGCGCCTGCGCACCCGCTACGGCGGTTTCGGGGTAAACCTCACCATTCCTGTCCTCAACGGCGGCCTCAACAACGCCCGGCGCAATGAGTCCAGCGCTAACGTATCGGCTCTGGAGCAGGAACTGCGCGACCTGGAACTGCGTATCAGCCGCGAGGTGCGCGTCGCCTATTACGACCTGGAGAATGCCCTCAAGCAGATGCAGTTGACCAACAAACTCCTAGACCGCTCCGCCCGCGTGGTTCGTCTGGCCCAGACCCGCTACAGCAATGGCCTAGGCAGCATCGTCGAACTCAATCAGGCGGAACTGTCCCGCACCAGCGCCGAACTGGCCGATGCCGCCGCGCGATACGAATACCAGACGCGCCGCGCATTACTCGATTTCCAGTTGGGTGGTATCTAAGAACGCGAGGTCCAGGACTCGCGTTCGATGCACCACTTACCGCTCTGCCGCGTCAGTTTCACCGTGCCGTCCTTGCGCTTGCCGTCTTCGGTGCCAATGACGGTCAGCGTAGCCGAATCGCCGGACTCCTCAGCCTTCAGCACCTGAATATTGGCGGGCAGCATGGCTTGGATGAAGGAGAGCTTTTCGGCGAAATCGGGCTGGTCGATCATCTGGCGCACGCGTGTCGACGAGAGCTCCAGCATGCGCGCCTTGTTGCCGGACCGCAGTGCAGCAACGAAGGCAAGATAAGCCTGAGCCGAGGCAGCCTGCGCGGCGGCAGCGGTGTCTTGAGCGGTCGGTGCGGCTTTAGTGACCCGCGCGGCGATGTCAGCGGCGAACCGAACATCGTATTGATACTTCATCGGCCCAAGTTTCGAAGACGGAATGCGGAGCGTGCCTTCCATGCGCTCGCTTGTGAACACTGGTATGGACTGCGGGTCCAGTCCTGTGGAGATGCTGACGCTTCCCTCCATTTTGTTGGACAGAATCGCGGTGCTCAGGCTGGTCTTGCCGGTGCCGATCTCAAATTGGATGGCGTTGACCTTGCCTTCGCGAGCCAGGCGCATGAGTTCGAAGCGATCCTGCACGGCGCTTGCCGGAATAGCGACATCGGAGACAACCAGGCGTGTCCCGTCCTCCATCGCGACGGCCTGCGCATGCCTCATCACGATGGTGTTGCCCTGGACTGTGAGTGTGCCGGAAGCAGTGCCTGCGTTAAGTATGGCGCTGGTCAGTGCCAGGCCGAGTATCTGTTGGATCATGAATCTCCTCCTGCTCCATCAGGCGCGGCAGGAGACCCAATTCCCGCATCAGGCCGCGGCTAACATCGCTTTCCAAGCCGCTTCGTCATGCCCGATGCTGATCAGCTTCCCCCCGCGGATGAAGGGCAGCTTCAGAAGCAGCGGGGCATCTTCGATCTTGCGGAGCAGGTCGGAGTCGGAAACCTTCAGATACTTCAGCCCCGCATCGGCGTACGCTTTTCCTTCGGTGTCGATGAGTCCGGCGAGAGTGAACTTATCGACGAAGCGTTTGAGTTCTCCCGGCGACATCGGCTTCTGCTTGAGATCGACGAAATGAATGGGAATGCGGCGTTCTTTAAAAAAGCGCTCGGCAGCCCGGGTGGCCTGCGAGTTCTTGACGCCGAAAATCTGGACACTCGGAAGAGGCAACCCACCATTATCGCCGACCGCCCAGGCTGGTACACTGTGCGCAGCTATGCTTCGCCTATCGTGGATTGCTTTGCTCAGTGTCGTGGCGTTTGCCCAGGCCCCGCGGCCGGTGTTGAGTCCGGAGGTGCATGCCGACCGTAAGGTGACCTTTCGGTTGAAGGCGCCGAACGCCAGCGAAGTCATGGTGTCGCGGGCGGGCGGCCCGAAAGACGCGATGACCAAGGGCGACGATGGGGTGTGGAGTGTGACCATCGGGCCATTGGCGCCGGACCTGTACACGTACAGTTTCGCGGTGGATGGCGTGAACCAGCTTGATCCCAACAACGCCCTGATGGTGCCCAACCTGCTGAATTCCAGCAGCAGCATGGTACTGGTGCCCGGCGGAATGCCCTGGGAAGTGGCAGATGTGCCGCATGGCTCCGTGCATCATCACTATTACAAGAGCGGCGTCATTGGCGACCAGCGCGACTACTACGTCTACACGCCCCCCGGCTACGATGATCGGGCCAAGAAGCAGTATCCGGTCCTCTACCTGCTGCACGGATTCAGCGATGATGCCAGCGGCTGGACGGCGGTGGGCCGGGCCAACGTCATCCTCGACAACCTGATCGCGCAAGGCAAGGCGAAGCCGATGATCGTGGTGATGACGCTGGGCTACGGAGAACCGGCCTATGTGGCCAAGCCGCAGCCAGCAGTACGCGACGCCGGCATGCGCGAACGGAACATGACGCGCTTCCGCGACGCGCTGCTGAACGAAGTGATTCCCGCCGTGGAGAAGGAATACCGAGCGGACAAGAACCGCATGCAGCGGGCGATTGCGGGCCTGTCGATGGGCGGCGGCGAGTCACTGTTTACGGGGTTGAACGCGCTGGATACGTTCGCCTGGGTGGGAGCTTTCAGCGCGGGCGTTGGCAGCGACTTCTCGACGAACTTCCCGAAGCTGAACGCAAAGTCTTCCTCCGGACTGCAACTGCTGTGGATCGCCTGCGGTAAGGACGATCGCCTGATTGAGCCGAACCGCAAGTTCGTGGAATGGTTGAAGGCGAACGATATCCGTCACGAATGGAAAGAGACCGAAGGCGCGCACACGTGGTTGGTGTGGCGCCGCTACCTGGCCGAATTGGCAACACTGCTGTTCCGCGAACGCACCAGTTAGGCATTCTGTTCCCAACTGAAGTCGTAGAAGACGCGCAGCCGGTTGGCATCCGGATCTGCGATGGTGAACTCGCGCAAATGCCAAGGCTTGTCTTCCGGGGGCGACAGTACAAGTGCCCCGGCGGTCTGCCAGCGTGCGAATAACTGATCCACCTTCTTCCGGCTGCTGAGGTTCAGCCAGACGATAATCGGCGGACGAAGCGGCGAAGACTGCCGGAACTCCGCATTCGTCAGGAACAGACGGCAGGAGCCTTGCGAGATGCCCGCGATGCCTCCTTCCTCATTGCCCCAATCGAGCGCGAAGCCCAAGACACTAACGTAGTAGGCAACGGCGGTGTCAATCCGTGTAACCGGGATCTCGGGCACGGGGGCAGGAAGGTCGGAAGGCACGTCCGCTATCCTATCTGAAATAATGAACGCACCACTGGATGCCGTCTATGTTTCCTGCGATTAGCTTCGTGTCTCTGGTTCTCGCTGCGTTGCCGGCAGCGGCGGCGGTGCCGCAGTTTGAGAAGGACATACTGCCGCTGCTGGAGGCGAAGTGCACCAAGTGCCATGCCGGCAGTGAGGCGCAGGGCGGCCTGGACGTACGAACACGGGCGGGGCTCCTAAAAGGCGGCAAATCCGGTGCCGGCTTCATGGCTGGCGAGCCCGATCGCAGCCTCGTGTACTTCCAGACGCGCTCCGGAAAGATGCCGCCCGGCGGGCCGAAGCTGGCCGACGCCGAACTCGAGTTGCTGCGGCGATGGATTGAAGTGGGAGCGCCGGCGTTGCAGCCTGATGCGGCGCCCTCGCAGTCGCACATCAGCGATAAGGATCGGGAGCATTGGGCGTTTCAGCCTCCCCGGCGGCCTGCGGTGCCCGCCGTGAAGGCACGGACTCGGGTGACCAACACTATCGATGCGTTCGTCTTGGCAGCGTTGGAGAAGAAGGGTCTGGCGATGAATCCGGAAGCGCCGAAGGCGGCTCTGCTACGCCGCCTCGCCTTCGACCTGACGGGCATGCCGCCTTCGACGGAACTTCTGGCGCGCTTCCTTGCCGATACGCGACCTGATGCCTACGAACGTGCCGTGGATGAGCTGCTCAGCAGCCCCCGTTACGGGGAACGCTGGGCCCGCCAATGGCTGGACATCGCTGGCTATGCGGATTCCGAAGGCGTGCTGGACGCCGACGTGGTGCGCCCGAACGCGTGGCGCTACCGTGACTATGTCATTCGCGCCTTCAATAACGACAAGCCGTATGACCAGTTCGTGCGCGAACAGCTTGCCGGCGACGAGTTGAGCGAGTACTGGAAGCACGACGGACTGCCTCGGGATGTCGTGGATAAGCTGGAAGCCACCGGCTTCCTGCGCACCGCCGTGGATGCGACTCGCGATGATTTCCTTCCCAAGGACTTTGCCGAATACCAGTGGCGAACGCTCTTCGATACCGAGCAGATTGTAGCGTCGTCCCTGATGGGATTGACCATGCAGTGTTCACGCTGCCACGACCATAAGTACGAGCCGATCACGCAGCGCGACTATTACGGACTACAGGCCGTGCTGGCGAGCGCGATACGGCCGACCGGCCCGGTGCTGCCGACC
This sequence comes from Bryobacterales bacterium, assembly GCA_016789745.1. GTDB lineage: Bacteria > Acidobacteriota > Terriglobia > Bryobacterales > Bryobacteraceae > CADEFT01. The sequence goes on along the minus strand of JAEUQF010000217.1, from coordinate 45,379 downwards.
TATAAGCGCATCGTGGTAGATGCCACCAAGGCGGAGCAGGAACGCGCCGCGGAGAACAACAAGCCGCTGGAGGCCGTGGCGAAGGCCCTCCGCGATTTGCAGGCGGCGCGGCGGCAACAGTATCGGGCGCGGCATGCCAAGAAGGATCAGGCCTCCGAAGATGAACTGAAGGTGGAGTTTCCGGAGTATGCCGACAAGGCCGCGGCAACGGCAAAGGAGTTGACCGAAGTGACGGGCAAGCTAGTGACGCTGCCGACCATCCGCATGTTGAACGACATCGATGTAACGCCTCCGCCGACGTATGTGCTGCGCCGGGGTGACCCGCTTAGTCCGGGGGAAATTGTCGAGCCGGCGGTACCCGAGGTTTTGTCTCGCGCCCCGCTGCAGTATGCGGCGCCCGCGGTAGCCAAAGATGCGAAGTCGACCGGTCGGCGGCGCGCCTTCGCCGAGTGGCTGACGCAGCCGGACCATCCTTTAACGGCAAGGGTCATGGTGAACCGCGTGTGGGCGGGGCACTTCGGCGTGGGCATTGTGGCATCGGCGGATAACTTCGGCAAAAGCGGCACGGCGCCCACGCATCCGGAGCTACTGGACTGGCTGGCGGTGGACTTCGTGAAGAACGGCTGGAGCCTGAAGAAGCTGCACAAGACGATTGTCATGTCGTCGGCCTATCGCCAATCGGCGGAGAGCCGCGCCGATGGGCTGTCCGCCGATGCGGAGAACAAACTGCTGTGGCGCATGTCGCCACGGCGGTTGGAGGCCGAGAGCGTGCGCGATGCGATTCTCACGGTGGCGGGACGCATGGATGAGCGCATGTTCGGCGAGCCGGTGAAGGTGATCACAAAGCCATCGGGCGAAGTGGTGCCGGAGAAGGAATTGGACGAGCCTGGCCGTCGCACGGTGTATCAACTGGTGCGGCGGTCGCAACCGCAAAGCCTGTTGAATGCCTTTGATGCGCCGGTAATGGAGATCAACTGCGCGCGGCGAGTGACCACAACATCGGCGACGCAGGCGCTGGCGCTGATGAACGGCGAGTTTGTGACGGCGCAGGCGGAGCACTTCGCACAACGCGTGATGAAGTCCAGCGGCGACGATACGGCGCGCATTCGCGAAGCGGTAAGGACGGCGTTTTCCCGCGACCCGCGGCCGGCCGAACTGGACCGGCTACTGACGTTCGTCCGGTCACAGGAAGGCCGGTATAGCGATCTGCCGGAAGCGGAGCGCCGCGTCCGCGTTTATCGCGATTTGTGCCAGGCGCTGTTGGGCGCGAACGAATTTATCTATCTGGATTAAAGCCATGAGCCACGTACGAGAGACACCGATTCGCAAGCTGTTGACGCGGCGCGATGTGTTTCGCAGCCTGAATGCGAGCCTCGCGGGGATGGCGCTGGGAAGCCTGCTGCCGGCCCAGGCGGCCGCGCCCGCGGGCGTGCGCTTCGACGTGCTGCCGAAGCAGCCGCATTTCCCGGCCAAGGCGAAACGCGTCATTCTGCTGTTTCAGAATGGCGGTCCCAGCCAGATGGATCTGTTCGACCCGAAGCCGGAGCTCGCCAGGCGCGATGGCCAGAAGCCGGGCGATGGCTACATCAACACGGTGGACATCAAGAAGACGGGCACCTGGATGGGGAGTCCGTTTTCCTTCGCTAAGCATGGCCAGTGCGGGATGGAGCTATCGGAGTTGCTGCCGGGCCTGGCCAGGCATGCCGACGACATCACGATGATTCGCTCCATGATCAGCGAGCATTCCAATCACGAACAGGCCATCTGGTACTTCAATACCGGCCTGACAACGCCGGGGCGGCCGGCCATGGGCTCATGGGTGACGTACGGGCTGGGTACGGAGAACCAGAATCTGCCGGCCTTTGCGGCGATCCTGCATCCGAAGGGTCTGCCGGTGGACGGCGCGCGGAACTATTCCAGCGGCTGGATGCCGCCCATTTACCAGGGCATGGCGATGCGGGCCGAAGGGACGCCGGTGTTGAACCTGAAGCCCACGGGCCCGGCGGAGGCCGCGGCGGCACGGTTCGCGCTATTGCAGGAGATGAACCGCGAGCACCTGGCGGCGCACGCCGATCAGTTGGCGCTGGAGGCACGGATCGCCAGCTACGAACTGGCGGCGCGCATGCAGCTCGCAGCTTCGGAAGCTTTGGATCTGGCGCGGGAACCGAAGTCGATGCACGAGTTGTATGGGACCGAAGATGGCGAGGCGGGAATCCATGCGCGGCAGTTGCTATTGGCACGGAGGCTGGTGGAGCGCGGTGTGCGATTCGTGCAGGTGCTGTTGAACGGGCAGCCCTGGGACACGCATCAGAAGAACAACGCGGGCAATCGGGACATTGCACGGAAAACCGATGGTCCCGCTGCAGCGCTTTTGACGGACCTCAAGCAGCGCGGGCTATTGGAAGACACGCTGGTGATCTGGGGCGGTGAGTTTGGACGCACGCCGATGGCCGAAGGCAAGGACGGGCGCGATCACCACAAGTTCGCGTTTTCGTTATGGCTGGCGGGCGGCGGCGTGAAGCGTGGGCACGTGCATGGCGCCACCGATGACTTCGGCTTCCACGCGACGGAAGATCGCGTGACAATGGCCGATTTCCACGCCACGGTCTTGCATTTGTTGGGCCTTGATCACGAGCGGCTCAGATTCCATCACGATACACGCGATGAGAAGCTGACCGATGTGCGAAAGGCGCAAGTCGTGCGCGGGATTCTGGCGTAGCGACTCAGGCGCTGGGGTCCAGCGGGATGGCGCCGATGCCGAGGGCGTCACAGCGATTGCGCCAATCCTGGTGAGAGATTTCGGAGGCGCGCATCTGTTGCAGGATTTCGGGCGGCTCCAGACGGTGCGTGCCTTTGGCGAAGTGAAGTTCGCCTGGAGCCATGACGATGATCCAACCATTGCGGTTGAGGGCGACCGCGAAAAGCTTGCCAACGGAGCGCGGCGGCGCGATCCAGGCGTCGCTCCGGCGTAGGCAGGGAGCCGGGCGGGTCCGGGAGACGCGAGGCGAGATCCTTCAGTGTGGCGGCAACGGCGGGAAGCCGGTCAACCGTGTGGCCGGCGAGTAGGGATTTGTGGTGGTTGACCATGCCACGCCAGGCGGGGAGGTAGGCTTCGGCTCCGATGCGCTCCCAAGGGAGGTGTTGGAACTTCCTTACGGGTGCGTCTGGGACCATGAATTCGAGGAGTTCGAGTTCGGCCTTCGGGACGTCGTCGAGCAGAGCGATGGCCGGCGTGGAATCCACTGGCTGTGTCGACATCGAGATCCGTTCGAGGGCAGCGGTGCGGTCGCGTAGGGGTGGGTGCGTGTCGTAGACATCGGAGGCAGAGTTGCGGAGTTGGGTTTCAAGGTATTGCGGAATGCCCTTGGCGATGCTGGGCGCAGTCAGGAATTGGGCGAAACCGTCGGCGATAGGCGGGCGGAAACCGGCGTGGAGAGCTGGCGCAACTTCCATCTGAAAATACATGGGTAACAGCGGCGAGACGTTGTGGATGATGCGGAGCCCTTCGGCCAGGGCCTGTGGATCGGTGGTATAAGCTGCTAGTTCATCAGCACGGTACTCGTGATTGCGAGAGATAGCTTGTGTGACACGGAGAAAGATCTTCCAGTAGCCGACCAGGAGTATCACGGCGATGTAGTGGAGGAAGCCGACGATGCGGATGTGGGAGAGGGCTTGAGCAAGCGAATCGGAGGAAAGGTTCACCAGGGTGCGGCCGATGGAGGAGCGGGCGTTATGGACCAGCGGCCAGAGGCGAGTATCGCCGCCGTAGTAGTGGCCGAATTCATGCGCGAGCACGGCGCGGAACTGAGAACCGGAGAGCACACGGATGAGCGGGAGGCCCAGGCCCATGACACGCCGGCGCCCACACCCGAAAATACCGCCACGTTCGGCGACAAAGGCATTGAGCTCAGGGACGAGATAGACTTCGGACGGCACCGCTTCGTCGAGCGAATGTGGCGATGGCCTGGATCTCGGCGAACAGGCGCGGATGTTGGCGTTCGAGGACGACCGGACCGGGGGCTTCAAACTGGTCGCGGCGAGGGATGAGTGACCAGAGGATGATGGCGCCGATAACCAGGCCGCCAAGGAAGAGCAGGAGGGTATTGAGGCCGGAACTGAGCGTGAGAAGAGCAAAGGGGAAGTAGACACAGGCCGCGGCCAGGGCGAGGGTGAACGCGTAGGAAAGGAGGATGAGCAGGATCGCAATGAGTGCCCAGATTGCGAGAGAAGGTCGCGGTGGAATCATGGGGAAGATGATGCTACCACAGGCGGGCGGGTGGAGGGCAATAGGGCGTAATCGCCTTTAATAGAATGCAGGACAGATGGTAATGACACGGCGGGGATTCACAGGTATTGGGCTAGGCGCAGTGGCGAGCGCGGCAATGCAGGACCAGCGGCGGCCGAACGTGCTGTTCTGCATCACCGACGATCAATCGTGGCTGCATTCCAGCGTGCAGGGATCGAAGTGGATCCGGACGCCCGCGCTGGAACGGTTGGCAAACAAAGGCGTGGTGTTCACAAACGCCTATGTCTCGACGCCTTCCTGCGCGCCGTCGCGCGCGGCCGTGCTGAGCGGCCAGGATTTCTACCGCCTGGGGCCCGCGTCGATGAACCATACCGAATGGAAGCGCGGGTTGCGCGGCTATGCGGATGCTCTGGCGGAGCAGGGATACCGCGTGGGATCAACGGGGAAGGGCTGGGCGCCGGGAAACTGGAAGAAGGTGGGACGGCAAACGCCGCCGGCAGGGCGGGAGTGGAACAATGTGCGATTGCAGGCCCCGGCGAAGGGGCTGGCCGATATCGACTATGCCGGCAACTTCGCGGCCTTCCTCGATAGCGGCAACAAACAGAGTCCATTTTGTTTCTGGGTGGGGTTCAGTGAGCCGCACCGGGTGTTTGAGAGCGGCTATGGCAAGCGCGCGGGAGTGACCAGCCCGCAGGTGCCGGCATTCCTGCCCGATACGCCCGAAGTGCGGGCGGATGTCACCGACTATGCGGCCGAGATTGAATGGGCCGACCAGCATCTGGGCAAGATGCTGGACCGGCTGGAGCGCATGGGCGAACTGGAGAACACGCTGGTAGTGTTCACCGGCGACAACGGCATGGCCTTCCCACGCGCCAAGGGGAACCTGTACGAGTACGGTACGCACGTCCCTCTGTTGATGGCCTGGCCGCAGCGAGCCAAGCAGGGTCTGCGAGTGGGCGAGCCAGTGAGCCTGGTGGACGTGGCACCCACCATACTGGAAGCCACGGGCGCACCGCCGTTGCCGGGCATGACGGGGCGCAGCCTGCTGCCGCGGCTGACCGGAGTGAGTACGAAGGCCGTGCGGGAAGAAGTGGTATTCGGTATTGAGCGGCATTTCCCGGGCAGCCGGCCGGATGGCGCCGGCTACCCCTCGCGAGGCATCCGTGCCGGGCGGTATCTGCTGATCGAAAACCTGACACCGGATCGCAATCCGGTGGGCGACCGGCCTGGCCCTGTGTGGCCGTCGGATGATCCGACCGGCGGTTTCGGCGATACCGATGGCGGGCCATCGAAGACGGTACTGTGCCGCGGCGAGGCGCGCCATCGGGAGTTGTTTGAAAGGGCCTTCGGCAAGCGGCCCGCCGTGGAGTTGTACGATGTGGCGGCGGATCCGGCGAACCTGAAGAACCTCGCGGGGGAACACGCGCATGCCGGCACCGTGGCGGGCCTGCGCAAGCGGCTGCAGGCGTACCGTCAGCGGACCGAAGACCCGCGGGTGATGGGCAAAGGCGAGGAGTTGGATGCCGTGATGCGAGCGTATCCAACGGTGAGCGCAGAGGTCTCGCGGCAGCAGGAAGGTGGAAAGCAGAAATAGCGGAGGGCACGTATGCGGTGGCTGGTTGCGTTGATTCTACCGCTGGCGGTATGTCTTTGGGGAGCCGAGCCGAAATGGAAGCATCTTTCCAGCACACGCGGAGAGTTGCCGGTGCCCGCTGGATCAAACCAACAGACGGGCGTGCTGGTGGCGGACCTGGATGGGAATGGATCGCAGGATTTTATAATCAGTTTTCGGGTCAAGGGACCGGCGCTGGCGTGGTTCCGGCGTGTCGGTGATGCCTGGCAGCAGCAGGTGATCGAGCCGGAGTTTCTGACGCTGGAAGCAGGTGGGGCCGCGCACGACATCGATGGCGATGGCGACCTGGACATTGTGTTCGGCGCCGATGCGCGAAATCAGCAGTTGTGGTGGTGGGAGAACCCTGCGCCGAGATTTGAGCCAGGCGTGGCGTGGCGGCGTCGCGTGATCAAAGATAGCGGCGCGAAGCAGCATCATGACCAGGCCTTCGCCGATTTCCTGGGAACCGGCAAGGCGCAGTTAGTGTTCTGGAATCAGCGGGCGAAAGCACTTTTTCTGGCCGAAGTGCCGCCGGACGTAAAGAATGTGGCGCGCTGGCCGATGGAGATGATCTTCAATGGACAGGCTGGCGAGGGCGTCGCCGGCGCGGCGCTATACGCCGAGGGCATTGATGCCTTCGACGTCGATGGAGACGGTCGCCAGGATCTGCTCGCCGGGAACTATTGGTTCAAAATGGAAGAGGGCCGATTCCGTCCGGTGAAGATCGGCGAGTATGGCGGCCGCATTCGCGCGGGGCGCTTTCAGAAGGGTAAACTGGCGCAGGTGGTGATTGCTCCCGGGGATGGAAGCGGACCGCTGCTACTGTACACCTGCCAGGGAGACCCGAAGGATTCGTCGTGCTGGAAGCCGCGCGACCTGCTAGGAGAGAGCATGACGCACGGCCACACGTTGGATCTGGGCGATCTCGATGGGGATGGAAAGTTGGATATCTTCGCGGCCGAGATGGCGAAATGGACGAACGGGCCGGCCGTAGATCATCCGGAAGCGAAGTCGTGGATTCTGTATGGGGATGGGAAGGGTGGTTTTCGCAAGACCGTGTTCACGACGGGACACGGTTGGCATGAGGGGCGCTTCGCGGATGTGGATGGCGATGGGGATTTGGATGTGTTGGGCAAGCCCTATACGTGGACGGCGCCGCGGGTGGACGTCTGGCTGAATCTGAGGAAGAAGTGACGGTACGGGATGTCAGGCGGCTTCGATGTCGGTGTGAGTGAAATCGGCACCCACAAACAGCAGCTTGTCTCCTGCGAGCGCGGCAATCGCGTAAGAAAGACAGTCGCCGAAGTTCAGGTTGGACTTGGAGCTGAACCCGCGGCCGTAACGAACGAACGCCTCGGCAGCTACGGAGTAATGCTCGGCCGTGAAGTCTACCAGGATGGCATCGATGCGGCGAAGGTAAGCCTCCAGCAGTACGTGTTGGTCTTTGCCGGTCAACCGGGTCAGCACCATGGCCGTCTCAAGTAGCGTGGGAGCGCCCACCAACACCAGGGCTGCATCGTTTATCTTCTGCTGCAAGACCTCGTGTCCGGGTTCCTGCTTGAAGATCGCGACCAGCGCGGACGAGTCTAACACCATCCGCTACACCCCGCCAGGTCCGTAGCCGAGGATGTCATCTTCCTCCTCGCGGGTCAGCCGGCGTCCGTGAGCGCGTTTGGGCAGGGCTGCTCGAATCTGATCGAGGATAGGCGCCGCTCGCTCGCTGCGTGTCCGCGGACGGCGTGAGGCAAGCAGGCGAGACTTGCGTTCCAGAAGGGCCACCCGGATCGCCTCGGTCTTCGATTCGCTGGCTAGGGCGGCAACATCGGCGGCAAGTTGGTCAACCTCGGGGTTTTTGATATTCAGCGCCATGGCTTCTACCTTCTGCCTCCGATTCTACCACGGCACCCTATAACCCTGCAGGAACTGAAATATTTTGTTTTTGACTCCCAGCCCCCGAATCGATACAATCTCCTCCAGGTCATGTCCTCCGCTGGTTTCGTCGCTATGCTTGTCTTTACCCGCGCCCTGTCGGCCGCGTCCTTCGCTTCCCACGGCTTCCTCGAGTTCCCCAAAACCGAAGAGATCGGTGCCATGTCCGGAGTGGAACTCGACGCCAAGGGCAACATCTATGTATTGCACCGCGGGCCGAAGCCAGTGATGGTCTTCGATAAGAAGGGCAAGCACATCCGCAGTTTCGGCGACGGTATGTTCAAGGTCGCGCACGGGCTGCGAGCCGACCGGCAGGGCAACATCTGGACCACCGATAACGCACTCCATGTTCTGCGCAAGTTTACGCCCGAAGGCAAACTGCTGCAGACCATTGGCGAAGAAGGCAAGGGCGGTGCCGATGAGACGCATTTCCGGTCGCCGGATGACATTGTCTTCACAACGAAGGGCGAGATGATCGTCGCCGACGCCGGTAACGGACGCATCGTTCGCTTGTCGGCCGATGGAAAGTATCTTAGCGCGTGGGGCAAGAAGGGCAAGGGTCCGGGCGAGTTCGCTGCCGCGCACGGGCTGGCCATCGACAAGCAGGATCGGATCTACGTGGCGGACCGCGGCAACAACCGCGTGCAGGTTTTCGACGTGACCGGCAAGCAGTTGGGCATCTGGACCGGCTTTGGCAACCCCTTTGGCTTACTGGTGTACGGCAATGATCTGCTGGTGTCCGATGGCGACAAAAACAAAATCAGCCATCTGCGTTTAGGCGATGGAGGCATCGCGCAGCAGTGGGGCGATGCAGATGTGTTGAAGCTGCCGCATCTGATGGCGCGGGATAAGAAGGGCCGCCTGTATGTGGCCGAGGTGAACGGCAAGCGCGTGCAGATTTTCGATCACAAGGAGTAGTCATGCGGAACCTTGTACTGAGTCTGATGGTGGTGGCGCCACTGGTGGCGCAGCAGCAAGAGCCGCAGCATGCGCAGGATACGGTAGACGCCGCGCACCGGCCGTTGTTCCAGCCTGAGGCAGATAAGAAGAAAGCCGCGGCCAATGCCACGGCGGAGTTCGCGGCGCGGCGGGCGGCCTCCGGTGCGGCGAATGTGGCTCCCGTAGCGCGGCGCAACTACATTGATGAGCACGTGTTCGGACGCATGGAGCGCGATGGCGTGCCGCATGCGCCGCTGGCCACCGACGAAGAGTTTGCGCGCCGGGCGTGGCTGGATGCCACCGGCCGCATCCCCCCCGTGGCGGAACTGCAGGCGTTTCTGGCAAGCAAGGATGCCAACAAACGCGAAAAGCTGGTCGATCAGCTGATCAACAGCGATGGCTTCATCGACAAGTGGACCTACTACTTCGAAGATCTGTTCCGCGCCGGCGGGCGCATGGGCTATGGCCTGAACCTGTTCCACTTCTGGGTTCGCGAGTGGCTGCGGCTGGATCGTCCCTATAACGAAGTGGTGACGGACCTGTTGACAGGCGGAGGCAAGTCAAGCTTTTCGGTGCCGGGCGGACTCTACTTCGCGCGCGATTTCGTCAAGGCGAAGGATGATCCGGATGCTCCGGACGGCATGGACCTGGTGAACATTCCGGACACCGTGGATGAGTTCACCATCACCTATTCGAAGACATTTCTTGGCTTAAGCCTGGCGTGCATCTCCTGCCATGACGGAAAGAACCATCTGGAGAAGGTGAACGTTTATCTGACCGGCAAGAAGCGCGAGGACTTTTTCCGCCAGGCGGGCTTCTTCGGCAAGACCCGCCAGATCATGAACTGGGAGAACGGCTATCAGGCCAACCAGGAATACACGGTTGACGATGTGGCTCCCGGCTATGACACGAAGGCCGAAAGTATTGTTCGTCTTCCTCGCAGTGGCGGCAGCGGCAAGCCGCGCTTCCTACTGAGTGGCGAAGAGCCGGTCCCGGGCCGCAATGAACGCGATGAACTGGCTCGTATTATGACGGGGCACATTCAGTTTTCCCGCGCGTTTGCGAACCGCATTTGGGCGGAGTTGATGGGCTTCGGCATCGTGGAACCGGTGGAGGATTTCGATCTGGCCCGGTATGACCGCAACAGCCTGCCGGAGGGTTGGACGCTGCAGCCGTCGAATCCCGAACTGCTGGATGCGATGGCCGTCGATTTCCAGAAGAGCAACTATAGCTTCAAGCAACTGGTGCGGCGCATCATGCTGAGCAACGCCTATGGGCTGTCGTCGCGCTTTGACGGCGAATGGAAAGAGAGCTACGCGCCTTACTACGCGCGCAAGTACATCCGCATGCTGACGGCGGCGGAGTTGCACGATGCCATCACGCTGGCGACATCGCGGCCTTCCAACCTTTCCTCCGGCAACCAGAAGGTGCCGATGGTGCAGCAGATGTCGGAACCGAAGAAGGCGGGCGCCGAAGTCCAGGGCTTCATGAAGATCTTCGGGCAGTCCAACCGCGATGATTTCCCGAAGAAGCCGACGCCGAGTTCCCTGCAGGCGATGCTGCTGATGCAATCGAAGATTGTGACGGACCGTATCCTGGCGCTGGGCGGGTCCAGCGTGGAGACGGTGTTGAAGGAGACGGCATCGGATCCGGAGTTGGTGGACCGGCTGTTCCTGCTAACCTTGTCCCGCCAGCCCACCGATGGCGAACGCGCGATAGCCTTGAAGGCCGTCGGCAAAGACCGCCGCCGCGGCGCCGAGAACCTGCAATGGGCGTTGATCAACAGCCCCGAGTTCATCTTTAACTACTAGGCGAAGGAGGTCACCCCATGAACAAGCGAGTCTCTGATTTTCTGCCGGCACGGCGCGATGTTCTGAAGCTAGGCGGCTACGGGATACTGGGCGCCTTCGCCGACCAGGCGCTATGGCCCATTCAGGCGCGGGCAGCCGGCAGAGCCAATCCGCGCGGCACCGCGCGCTTCTGTGTGCTGATCGAGTTGGCCGGAGCGCTGAGCCATCTGGACAGCTTCGACTTCAAAGAGAGCGAAGGCACGCCCAAGGATCTGGATGTCCGGCAGGTGCGCAACGATCTATACCTGAGCCACCGGCTGTTCCCGGAGTTATCGAAGGAGATGGACAAGGTCTCCATCATCCGCTCGATGAAGAGCCATGAGGTGGTGCACTTCCGCGGGCAATACTACACGCAGGCGGGGCGCCCGTTGAACCCGGCATTGGCACCCGAGATCCCGTCGGTGGGCTCCGTGATCGCCTACGAGTTGGAGAAGCAGCGCCGCGAGACGGATACATTCCCCACCTATATCGGCTGCAATCTCGACACAGCCGGATGCGGTGCGCTGTCGACCGGCTTCCTCCATCCCAAGTATTCCGTGCTCGATCTGAACCTCAAGTCTGGCGGCGGCGCGATGTCGGTGGATGGCGAAGCCGCGAAGGTGCTCGAGGAGCGCTATCGCCTGCTGCATGAACTGGACCAGGCCATGAAGGAAGGCCGTACCGGGCGGGATCGCGGCTTTGCCGGCTTCCGTGACTTCCAGCACAGTGCCTACCAGGTGCTGGGCGACGCCCGCTGGCCGAAGGCGTTCCAGATGGCGAAGGAAGAGCGCGAGCGGTATGGTGAGAACGAGGTTGGGTTGGGGTGCCTGCTGGCGCGCAACCTGATCCAGGCCGATGCGGGCACGCGCTACATGCACATCACGCATCCGGATTGGGATCATCACAAGAACATCTTTGAGCATTCGTCGAAGTCGAACCATTACATCCGCTGCAATGAGTTCGATCGGGCCATGGCCAATCTGCTGCGCGACCTGAGCGCGGCACCTTCGCCCCGTGAGAAGGGCAAGACGCTGCTCGACGAGACGCTGGTGGTGATGGCGACAGAGTTCGGCCGGACGCCCGGTGCGTTGAATGGCGTGAAGGGCCGGCATCACTACAACCTCTGCTACCTGTCGTTGTTCGCCGGCGGCGGCGTGAAGGGCGGGCGCATTCTGGGTGCAACCGACAAGGACGGCGCGCAGATGGTGGAGACCGGCTGGAAGTACCGCAAAATGCAGCCGAAGACCGAGAACCTCTATGCCACCATCTATTCGGCGATGGGCATCGACTGGCGCAAGGAACTCACCGGCACGCCCTCGAAGCGGAACTACAAGTACATTGATGTGATCGGCGCCACCGAGATGGTGATGGACGACGAGATCGCGGACCTGTTCGTGTGATGCTGCTGCTCGCGTTGCTGGCTACGTTGCTGTGCCATGCCGAGGATGGCATGGTTCTGATTCCCGCTGGCGAGTTCACCATGGGCAGGACCAAGCTGACCAAGGACGACGCTACGACGATGCGTCCGCGCGTCCTGCTGGATGATCGCCCCGAACACAAAGTAAGGCTGAACGCGTATTGGATGGACAAGACCGAGGTCACTCACGCGCAATATGCGGAGTTCGCGAAGGCTACCGGAAGGAAGACGCCGTATCACTGGCTGGGCGGCCAGGTGCCGGAGGGCGCGGCGGAATTGCCCGTCTACAACGTGGATTGGGAGGACGCGACAGCCTATTGCACCTGGAAAGGAAAGCGATTGCCCACCGAGGCGGAGTGGGAGCGCGCGGCCCGCGGTGGCAAGGATGGGTTGAGCTATCCCTGGGGTGATAAGGCCGATCCGCTGAAGGCTCTCTATAACGTGCAGACCGGACCGGTGAAGGTGGGGTCGTACCCGGCCAATGATTTCGGCGTGCATGATCTGGCGGGCAGCGTGTCAGAGTGGTGCGCGGACTGGTTTGAGCGCGAGTATTACAAGGCCAGCCCCGCGGAGAATCCGAAAGGGCCGGAGACCGGCCTGTATAAGGTCATTCGCGGCGGGGCATGGTCCGATTCCCCCGCGCGCATCACGGTGTTCTTTCGCAATTGGGTGAGGCCGAACCAGAAGACACCGAATTTGGGGTTTCGATGTGTGAAGGGGGCGGAGTAGAGTCGGGCAAATGCTATCTTGGCAGAGATGAGTTGGATTCGCTCTGCGTTTGGCCGGATCTTTGCGGGAAATAAGGAAGTAGCTGAGATAGCCGTTGAACCGCCGCCGAAGCCGTGCATTGATCCAGAGGCATTCGCTCGGCTGCAGTTGGAAGTGGCCGAATTGCGGCGCTGGGTCTTGGCCAGCCGCAAAGTGGAGATGGTGGATTTCGGAGAGATCCGGGCATTCCTTTACGCGGACGATCTGGGCTACAAGCAGATCGATGATACTTACAAAGGAAAGCAATCGGATGGCGAGAAGCGTGAGTTGTCAGACCGGCGCACGCCCGCGGAGCGGTTCGCAAACCCTGGTGAACCGCTAATCAGCAAACTCCTAAGCCATTTCTGGCTGGAGCGAATCCCGTTCGTCGCCCTGGATATCGGCTGCCAGTACGGCATTAGCGCTATCGCCATGGCGCAGATCATTCGCGCCTGTGGAGAGCACAACAAGGTCTATGCGTTTGATCCGGGCGTGGCGGGATCCGCTGGCGCCGTTCAACATTGAGTTGAACCACCTGCGGGATCTGATCACCTTCGAGCCAATGGCGGTTTCCGCAAAGCCAGGGCCAGTGATGGTCTTCACGGAGTTAGCGCATTCGGAGAATAACCGGATTGTCAATCGTGCGGCGGACTGTGAGTTCTCTTCTTACGTGAAGATGGGCACCTCTGTGGATTACTACTTACAGTCACAGGGGAGATTTCACGTTTTTGCAAAGATCGACACATAAGGCGGCGAGGTGGAAGTGCTCCGCGGCATGGCCGAAACGCTGCATAGCGGCGGCGCGACCTGTCTGATGGAGTTTGCTCCGGATGCGATCTCGACGCGCACCGACTGCGTCGAGTGGCTGGGCAACATCGCTTTGACTCATGATATTTACGACGTCCAGTCCGATGTATTTCTGCAGCCGGCTGGCGTTGTGCCGATTGCTGCCGCAGCGATAGCGGAATACGTCCGCATGTTACTGACGCAGACCCCAGACTACAGTGACCTATTGCTGATTCCGAAGAACCTGCCCGGACGAGACCGCTTGCGCGAGAGGTTGCCTGGCGTGCAGCGAACGCATTGATAGAGCGACAGTCAGGCTAGAACCAATGCCCTTTCACATTGTGGACCGCAGCCGGCGGCAGCAGCTGGGCCTCGCTACTTGCTGATGACCCCGCCGCGAAACGAAAGCTGCTCGAGATTCGGCGGAAGCTGGCGACGGACTCGACTCGGGCCAGGCAATGGCACTGCAATTCGACGACACCGCATAAGACCCGCGTTCCGTCGACGTACGGGCAGCCCATGCTTTATTCGTGGTCGGCAAGGTGCACGGCCAGCAACAACTCAGAAGGTCTGTCTTCATTAGTCACACGATGTATCCGTGAGGCTGGGATGATGGGGCGTCAGGCGACACGGGCAGCTGTGCCAAACGCTACCTTCGGGCCGGTGCCTTGCGACTCACACTCGAATCACCGCCACCCGGCTCCCCGACTGGCCGTGGCGCTTCACCACCAGGATCATCGGCACGGTCCCCTTTTTCGGGATAATCTGCTCCACCGTGTACATGGAATCGAGCAGCTTCGGATTCGCGCCACTGGCGCCAGCGGCTTCCACCACACGCATGTTGCCGCCGGGAAGGCATTGCGGCGTGTACCAATCCACCACCGCCACGTGACCCGGCGACGTCATCACGCTATTGCCGCTCATCCAAACCAGCAGGTCGTTCTGTCGCACCTGCGTGGAGTCGTTCACGGCATTGGCGGCGTTGAAGTAGGACGCGGCGCTGGTGTTGCCGACCAGGTTGTAGGAATACGTCTTCTTCCCGATCGCGCAAAGGTAGTTGGTGACGAAGCCCGAGCAGTCGATACCCATGTGCTCATCCATGTAGGTCTGCAACGAGGCCTTCGTGGGGTTCTTGACCTTACCGGAGAGGACGGCCCATTCCAGAGCCAGTTGATAATCCTGCGGGGCGCCCTTGCCCATGGCGGCCGCCAGGATGCGGAGCTTGTTGGTCTTGTAGAAATCGCTCTTCTTGCCCCCGCTGGTGACGTCGTTGAAGTCCTTCAATTCTTCGGTGCCCTCTTTCCAGCTCATCATGAAGTATTTCTTCAGTTCGACGCTGACCGTTTCTTCGCGGCATTGGCGGTTGACGGGATCGTCGACGACGATCTTGACCTTGAGATCGCGGTATTGGCGCATGAATTCGACGGCGGTTGGCATGGTGTGTGTTCCTCGCTGTTTGTGATCTATTGGTTTGGCGTCGTTAATGTGGGCAGGCAGGGCCGGTTCGGGGCGTTGTCTGCGGCACGGGCAATGGACGCCTCCGAAGGAGCCTGCTGCGGCAGCTTATCGGTAACGCAGACTTGTTGCGTGGTGATCTTCGCAATGGCGCTGTAGCTGTTGGTGACCTTCCCCGGCTCCGTAAGGTCCTCGTGAGCTTGGATGCTGGTGATGAGCGCGATTGGCGTACCGGCTTCCATACGCCATTCGGCGTCGTTGCCGATCGCGAACATCGCAGTCGTGATGGTTTGGTGGTAGTTGAGCGGGGTGGCTTTGCCGGCCGGATCGACGATGTCGATAGAACTGCGGCCTGACTCCACTGAGCGCACGTGGAGCGTATAGCCTGCAACACCGGGGCAGATCAGGTAGGGTGTGTCGTTGGGGTCACCCGGGTCACTCGCTTTCCGGCAGTTGGATTCGGCCAGACTGGTCCGCTGGAACGTCGCCGCGGGCGTTGGCGCCTCCTGTTTGGCGGCGCAGGCCGTCAGCAGCAGGAGCAGCACGACGGGAATCAGGCGATTGTTGTGCGATAGCATGGTATGCCTCACCGATAAGCAACGTGCCATCCGGCGGGCAAACCCATCACTTTTCTACAGAGCGGCCAGCAGAACCACCATGGATTTGGCCAGAGCCTCGCGTTGGGTGTAGATGTGATACGCGGATAGCAGTACGAGCAGGGCCGCCAGAAGCAGAGAGTAGGTCATCAGTTGGACCGCGTAGATCGCGAAGATCTTCGTGAGATCGTACGTCAGTGCAGCCAAGCCTACGTGCAGGACAATACCGATCAACGGAAGGTCCGGCATCTTCTGCACCCACTTGTGCACAGCCTGAGCCGTGCGCTTGGCAGGCGGAATGAACAGGTTCTTGATCTGGTTATACGTCACGCAATACTCCTGCCAGACTCGCGCAGGAAACAGGAGAAATGGACCAGATGGCTATAGCGAATGAAGAACGCGGACCGGGGGTCTGAAAACTGTCGTACCTTCCAGCGTGACGTGCGGCAAACCGTCCAGGTGGACCTCTTTCAGATTCGGCAGCGCAGCGATATACGGCAGCCCGGCGTCGGTGATGCCCAGGCATTCGTACAGGTCGATCTGTTCGAGCGAATGCATCCCTCCCAGGATCCGCAAGCTGCGGTCCGTGATCTTGGTGAGGCCCGCGTAGTAGTAGCGGATGCCGAGGTTGGCGATGTGTTCGGTAG
The DNA here is from genome assembly GCA_016789745.1 of Bryobacterales bacterium. GTDB lineage: Bacteria > Acidobacteriota > Terriglobia > Bryobacterales > Bryobacteraceae > CADEFT01. The sequence goes on along the minus strand of JAEUQF010000217.1, from coordinate 29,176 downwards.
CCGTGTCCGTAGTGTCACGGCAGTACATGCAGGTGAGTCGCTGCAGGTCGCGGCACTGGCCGACGTGGACGAAACCCGGGTCCGTGAGGCCGATGGGAGTGAGTTCGCGGAGGGCCGGGAAGTGAGGCAGCGCGGCGAGCGCGGCGTCGCTGACCTTAGCGAGTCCGATACCCATCCCTTGCAGGGTTGGGATTGCGGCAAAGGCAAGGAAGGCTCTGTCACCGAAGTTCGGGCAGACGCGCCCCCAGACAGATTCCAGCGACCTGGACTTCGCGAGGGCGACAAAGCCGTCTTCCGTCGCGATGCTTTCCTGGATGCGGAGTTTCCGAAGGCGGGGGACGGCGGCGATATGCGGCATGGCTTCGTCACTCGCCAGTTTGCCGTCGGCCCCGAGTTGCTGGAGATTCGGGATATGGGCCAAATGGGCAAAGGCGGCCGGGGTGAGTTCCGAAACATGCCAGAAGAGGTCGAGTTCGTGGATCCCCGCAAGTCCGGCAAGGCTGGCCAGGCCTTCGCCCGTAAACGGGCCGTCGAGCAGCAGCGAGGCGCCCGGCGAAGGTGCCGTCAGCAGCGGGAAGTTGGGAAGGAAGCGAAAACCAGCGTCGGTGACCATGCGGCCCATGTGGATCCGGCGCAAATGCCGCTTCCCTTGCAGCGCTTCCAGAGCGCCGTTCCCAGTGGGCGAGCCCATCAGATCGACACTCTCTAGCTTGTCGCAGAAGCGGAGGTTCGCAACGCCCGCATCGCTGACGCCGGCCTGCCAGGTCATCTCGAACTCACGGAGATTGGGCAAATGGCGGAAGACTTCAAGGCTGGCATCGTTGATGCGGGTTCCTGGGTAGCCGCCGAGTTGCAGGTGCTCCAGTTGGGGCATGCCGGCCAGCAGAAGCAGTCCCGCCTCGGACATCTCGCGGGAACCGGCAATGCGCAGGCGGGTGATGTGATCGAGCGTGGCGATCTTGCGGAGCACATCATCCGTCATCAGGCCTTCCGCCTCGATGGTGGTGACGCGATGCTCACGGGCGATGGCGATCAGGTCGTCCCATTCGCCGCGCGTCAGGCGGCGTCGGGGAGCGATCGTGGAGCCGCTGAGGGCATAATGCGGGCCGGGCGCGGACTCGCCTTTCGCGGCGGCGGCAAGAACATCCTCCCAATTACCGAAGCCGGCATCCTGCGCAAGCAGGAGTTGCGCCTCGGCGAGTTGCAGGTAGTTCTTCTCCACCTTCGACGAGCGCTGGCGGAAGGCGTAGATGCGGCGCCAGATTTCAGCTTTGAGGTCCGCGACCGTGAAGGACCGCTCGTAATGCGTGTTTAACCGATCGAGAGCGGAAGCATCTCCCTCGTAGGCATTGACCCAATCATGGGCCAACTGCTGAAACTGAGCCGGGGTTGGGGGCACTAATGAATTGTACGGCTCTTGCGGTTCATGTAGTCCATCAGCAAATACTCACCCAGGGTATAGGGTGTCGTGAAGTAAGCCTTGCCGCGGCAAAGCTCCGTGACTTGCTGCACAAATTGCACCAGGCCATAGTCGCTGGCCAGCATGAAGGTATTGATCATGATCCCCTGGCGTTTGCAGCGGCCCACTTCTTCGAGCGTGCGGCTGATGACCAACGGATCCAGTCCGAACGCGTTGCGATACATCCGGCCATCGTCCAAGGTGAGTGCCGAAGGCTTGCCATCGGTAATCATGATGATCTGCTTCATGTCCTTGCGTTCGCGGGCGAGCAGCCGCTGCGCCAGGATAAGACCATCGCGTGTGTTGGTGTAGTAAGGCCCCACCTGCACCTGCGCCAGTTCGCTGATCTTCACCTCTTCGGCGGTGTCATGGAACAGCACGAAGCGCAGCGTGTCACCGGGGTACTGCGTGCGGATAAGGTGCGCCAAGGCAAGCGCCACGCGTTTGGCCGGCGTGAAGCGATCCTCCCCATACAGAATCATGCTGTGGCTGCAGTCGAGCATCACCACGGTCGCGCACGAGCTGCGGTACTCGCTTTGGTGCACGTGCAGGTCGCGGTATTCGAGTTCCAGCGGCAACTGCACCCCATTCCGCTGCATTGCCGAAAACAGCGTCGCCGAGATATCCAGATTCAGTGTGTCTCCAAACTCATACTGTTTCGAAGAGCCGCTTGATTCCACGCCCGTCGCCATCTCGCGCGTATCATGTGAGCCGAAGCTCGATCGGCCCAGCGACCCAAGCAGGTCCTTCAGCGTTTGGAACCCAAGAAAATCAACGCTCTTATCCGTGATCTCCACCGTGCCGCGTTCGGCATCGGCACCGTTCGCCCCCGTTTGCCCCTGCTGGTCATCCATCTTCACGTAGCCCTGCTGCACCAGCTGCTGCGCCAGGCGGTCGACCAACTTATCGAGCTCCTCCTGCGACATCTTGTTCAGCAACTCCCGGATCTGCTCCAGCTTGTCCTCATCGAAGAGCTTCTCTTCATAGAGTGCCTGCTCGATGGCGCGCTTGAGCTCTTCGAACGTCAGACGCTTGTCAGGATTGGGATAGTAGGGATTATCAAAACCGCTGCGCAGCAGAAATTCCGACAGCGCCTTCAACAGATCCTCACTGCTGATTTCGATGTCTTCGGGCGTGTACTTGGAGTACTTGATCCACTTCATCTGACACTCCTTTGTAACCCGGGCTAGTTATACTGCTGGCGCCGATCTTTCTTATTCCGGCGCGGCTGCTCTTCGTCTTCCCGATCGCGATCACGGCCGCCGCCTCCGCCGCCACGCCGGTCGTCACCCGTGAAACCAAGTTCTTCACTGCGGCTCAAGCGGCGATGCGCGTAAAGGCCTTCCAGCACAAACTCGGCCGCCGACACGCGTTCGGCATCGTCACTGCCGGGACCGACGCCAAGTGCCGCGGTCTTCTCCATCAGCCCTTGGATGCTTTGCAGCATGCGAAGCGCGGCTCGCGAATCGGCCGCGGCATCCAGCCGCAGCGAGCCGCCCATATCGAAATACTGGACGACGCTATTCATGTTCACGCCTTCGAAATAATTGGAGAAGATGCGCGCCACGGCCAGACGGATCAGGTCGCGTGCCACCGTCTCTGACCCCTTCAGTTCCCCTTCATACTCCAACTCCAGCTTGCCGGTAATCGAAGGCAGGGCTGTGTAAAGATCGGAGACGCGGGCAGCAGCCGCGGTCTCTCCAGCGCGGATGGCACGCGCTTCGGCATTGGACGCAACGTTCTCCGTCACCGTAATGGGCAGGCGCTGCGAAACACCGGAGCGCTTATCCACCTTCTTATCATCGCGAGCCAAAAACGCCACCTGCTCGATCACTTCGCGGATATAAACCGGCACGCTCAGCGACGTAGGCGATTCTCTGCGAATCCAGGCTTCCTGTTCGGTGATCGCAATGCCTTGTTCGATGGTGAGCGGGTAGTGGGTGCGGATCTCGCTGCCAATACGGTCCTTCAAAGGCGTAATGATCTTGCCGCGCGCGGTATAGTCCTCAGGGTTGGCGGTGAAGACCAGTTGCACATCCAGCGGCAGACGCACCGGGTATCCCTTAATCTGAACGTCGCCTTCCTGCATGATGTTGAACAGGCCCACCTGGATCTTACCGGCCAGATCGGGCAGTTCGTTGATGGCGAAGATGCCTCGGTTGGCGCGCGGCACCAAGCCGTAGTGGATGGTGAGTTCGTCGGAGATGTCCTGGCCGCGGCGGGCAGCTTTGATCGGGTCGATGTCGCCGATCATGTCGGCGATGGTCACATCGGGCGTGGCCAGTTTCTCGACGTAGCGTTCCTGCGCGCTCATCCAGGCGATAGGCGTATCCTCGCCGCGGTGCAGGATGAGTTCGCGGGCGAAGCGGGAGATCGGCGCGTAAGGATTATCGCGGATTTCGCTGCCCGCCACGTACGGCATATAGTCATCCAGCAACGTGGTCAGCATGCGAATGAGCCGTGTCTTGGCTTGGCCGCGGAGACCCAACAAAATAAAGTTGTGGCGGGAAAGAACGGCGTTCACCACCTGCGGCACAACGGTCTCGTCATAACCAATAACCCCGGGAAACAGCGGCCCTTCCTGGCCGAGTTTGCGGATGAGGTTCTCCCGCATCTCATCCTTCACGGAACGATGCTGCAGACGCTTCTCGCAGAAGCGGGAATCGCGTTTCAGCGCTCCGAGGGTGTTGGGAAGGTCGGTCGCGTGTGAAATCATGCAAAGAACTCCTAGTGCTCGGACAGCCTGAAACTACCCGGATTGTACCAGACGCTCTCCGGAACGGATGCGTTGCCTTGGGCATTTTGGGGCAGGGTACCCGGCCACAACATTTCTTTGATATGCTCTAGGCCGCAGATGATCCAAAAAGACCTGCCGGAAATGGATTTTCAGCGCTTCTGGCGCCGCTTGCAGCAGATCGGGCTCAATGCCTATGAGGCCCGCTCGTACCTGGTGCTCGTGGGGCACCCTCGCTTCAAAGCCCTGGAACTGGCGGCCCGGGCGCACGTCCCGCGTCAGAAGATCTACGAGGTGTTGGACTCGCTCGTCGAGAAGGGCTTCGCGCAGGTTGTCCAGGAGAAGACCAAACTGTTCTCGGCGGTAGAGCCATCCATGGCGGTGCCGGCGTACCTCGCGCGGCGGCAGCAGGTAGTCGAGAAAGAGATCCACGAGCAATCACGGCTGGCCGACGCCCTCATCGACGACCTGAACTCCGCGTATTCGGAAGGACAGGGCGGGCGGGGCACGCTGGACTTCCTGCGGATCGTCACCGAACCCAGCCAATCCGGTGCCCAGTTCCGGGCGATGCTGGCCGATGTGCAGACCGAGTATCTGGAGTTCTCGCGGCCGCCCTACGCGGTGGATCCGCTGGATGAGGCGCTCGTTAAGAAGGCCCGCGAGCGCGGCGTCGCTTGCCGCCTCTTGTTCGAGCGCGGCCCGATGGATCCCACCCACCGCGCGCGCCTCCGCGAGTATGAGGCCGCCGGCGTCGAAGTGCGCTTCGCCGATTCCCTCCCCATGAAACTCGCGCTGTTCGACGGCAAGCAGGGCCTCATCGCGCTGCTCGATCCAGTCATCACCAAGCCCAGTTGGACGTCGGTGGTCTTCACGCATGAAGGCATGGGGGAAGCCATGCACGGGTTGTTCGAGGATCACTGGCGCCGGGCGGCGGCGGTGGTGGAGGAGCCGGAAGTGGCGGTGGCGGGGCAGGGTTGAGAAATCAGCCGGGGAGGAACGCGACGACCACCGCATGGCTTGGCCGAAATCTTGCCAGTATTGCGTTTGCCCACCGAAACAGCACCATCAGCTCAGGTCCCAGAAAATCCGTGCCGCCGCAACCTCCCGTCCAAGCACTCGTCCAGCTGAATGCGCCTCTATGGTTGAGCGACGATTGAGTCTTTCGCTTCCTCCAATGTCGTCAGTGCTGCTTTGCGTGTAACGGCGGGAAGAGCAATGTCGGCTCGCAAGCCATGACATCCGGATCGGGTAACACCGGATCCATGCCCTGGTGTTGCACCAACTCGCGGGACTATCAGCAGTGGATGCAATGGGGGCGGCTAGACGATCGCGGCCTTCTTAAGCCGTTCCGTAGCACATGCAATCTCTTCAAGACGGGAACGCTCCGCAGCCAGTTCAGCACGACGGTTCTGTTCGTAGGATCGGGCGAACTCTGCTAATCGTTCGCTGTACCGGCTGTTCGGTGTCGCGCGGTCCACTCACGAACCAGGCCCGCCACCCCAGCGACACTGGTTTCGTCGGCTGGTACCGTTGCTGTCCCAAGAGAGTACGATTGCACGCGCGAGGGCGACGCGGTGCCCCCGCCGTACGACCAATAGTCGCCCGGGGTAAGGTTGCGAAGTTGCGCCATCCACTCAGGTGGAGGTGCGGGTTTGAACTCGAATATGAGAGTCCCCGGCTCGTAGCGAAAGGATATGGCAACCACCTCCCGACCGCCTGTTCCCTTCAGCAGCGGGAGAGCAACGAAGTCTTGGCCTCTTCCAGCGCCTGGACAGCAGCTTCGCGGCTGACCTGCGGCACGTCCTGAAGGAAACGCTCCAGGCTGTGGCCGGCTTCCAGATAGTCAAAAAGGGTGCGAACCAGGATGCGAGTGTCGCGGAAGACAGCTTCACCGGACATCACCTGCGGATTGCGTGCAACGACGGAGTGCATGGCTTTATTGTGCACCAAGTTCGGATGGTATGGGCGAGGGAAGTTGTGTCGGAGGTACTAGGGCAGCAGATCCAGGGTCCGACCCACTTCTTCCTCTGTGATATAGAAATGCGGCGCCATCCGCACCCATCCCTGCCGTGGCGCCGCCTGTATCCCCGCCTGCTTCAGGTCATACACGATCTTACGGGAGTCAATGCCCACCTTCCGGATGCTCACAATCCCGGACGCGCTCGTTTCCCCCCAAGGCGCCGCCAGTTCGTACCCCTTCGCCACCGCACCCTCGGCCAGCGCCCGCGACAGCCCCAGCACCGCCGGGCCAACATTGGCAACGCCCACCTCCAGCAGCAACTCCATCGCGGCATGCAGCCCGTAGCAGCCGATCGTGTTCAGCGTGCCGCATTCGTACCGCCCGGCGTCCGGACGCAACGCCATGTCGCGCGACGCGTAGTCAGCGTGGCTCGCCGTGTTAGTCCACCCGAACTCCACCGGGAAAACCGCGTCTTGCCATTCCTTCTGTATATAAAGGATCGCGCAGCCTTCCGGCCCGCACAGCCACTTATGGCCATCGGCGGCCAGCGCCTGGATATTCGCCGCTCGCACATCGATCGGAAAAACCCCAAGCCCTTGAATGGCATCGACAAAGAAGAACGTCCCGTGCCGGCGGCAGATCTCGCCAATGGCGTTCAGATCCACGCGGTAGCCGCTCAGGTAGTTCACGAAACTGATGGCCAGCAACCGGGCGCCGCGGCAGGCTTCGTCAACGCGCTCCAGCGGGTCGTAAATAGAGAGCCATGTGATGGAGACGCCGCGTTCTTCCAGCCGCCGCCAGGGCAGAAAGTTCGCCGGAAACTCCTCGCTGAAGCCGACAATCCGGTCGCCGAGGTGCCAATCGATACCCAACGCCACCGTCGAGATCCCCTCCGATGTGTTCTTCGCGATGGCGATTTCGGCGGCGTCAGCATGCAGCAGCCGCGCCGCGGCCTCGCGAAACCCCTGATAGGTACGCATCCATGCCTCGTAGTGCAGCGCGCCGAACTCCAGGCAGTCATCGGCCAGATCCTTCATCGCCTGCGCCGCCCGCAGCGAGAGAGGCGCCACGGCTGCGTGGTTTAGATAGATAAAGTTACGGGTGACGGGGAACTGCGGGCGCCACTGCTGGACGAGGTTCCCAATGGCTTCCGGCGGAATGGAATTTAAAATGCAACCCACCCCTCTGAATATACGTTAATAGAGGTGAAGCCGCTGTACGCCGAAAGATCGCGGCACTATACTGTAGTCAGGTCTGGGCAGCAGCCGTAGGAGTCTATCGATGCGCCGCAAGTTAAGCATTCTGTTGACGACCGCAATTCTGACCACCAGCGTGGTTCAAGCCAAGGACAAAAAGAAAGATCCGGACGAGATCGGCAATCGCGATGTCGGTAAGGGTCTGAATATGTACTCGATCGAAAAGGAGATCGGGCTCGGCAAGGCTCTGGCGCAGGACATCGAGCGGCAGGCTAAGATTGTCGATGACCCGGTTATTGCTGAGTACGTCAACCGCGTCGGCCAGAACCTGGTGCGCAATTCGGACGCGAAGGTGCCGTTCACCATCAAAGTCATCGACAGCGAGGAAGTGAACGCCTTCGCGCTGCCCGGCGGCTTCTTCTTCGTGAACTCCGGCCTCATTCTGCGGGCCGAGAGCGAAGCGGAGCTGGCCGGCGTCATGGCGCATGAAATTGCCCACGTGGCGGCACGGCACGGCACACGGCAGGCCAGCCGCGGCCAGTTTGTCAACCTGGCCACTATCCCTCTGATCTTCATGGGCGGCTGGGCCGGCTACGGCGCCCGCCAGGCGGCCAGCGTGCTGATCCCCATCGGCTTCCTCAGCTTCTCACGCGGTTTTGAGGAAGAAGCCGATCTGCTGGGCCTGCAATACCTCTACAAGACCGGCTATGACCCCACGGCTTTCGTCGACTTCTTCGAAAAGCTCCAGTCGATGGAGAAGCGCAAACCGGGTACGATGGCCAAGGTCTTCTCCACCCACCCGCTCACCGACGATCGCATCAAGAACTCGCAGAAGAACATCCAGCAGATTCTCGAAGCGAAACCGGAGTACGTGGTCACCACCAGCGAGTTCGACAACGTCAAGAGCCGCCTTGCTATGCTGCAGAACCGCCGCAAGCCGAACGCCGAGGATCCGAACCGTCCGCGCCTCCGCAAGACTCCCGGCAGCACAACCACTCCGGTGGAAGATAAGGACGGCAAGGCGACCGAAGACGCCGAAGAGCGCCCGACGCTGAAGCGCCGGACCAACTAGGCGCAGGCCGGAAGTCGGTAGACAGAATACAGAACACAGAATAGAGAAGGCCCGGGCATTCCGCTCGGGCCTCTTGCTTTTTATAGGCTCATTGCCATCAGGGTCGGGTAGGATAGAGCTTAGGAACCAATTCGTTAGATGGCTTCTCCGTTTGTCGATCTGCAAACCCGCGCACGTGAGGAATTGACGGCTGCCTGGCAGTCCCTGCTGGCACAGGCTACGCCAGCCGTGGAAAAGCTGCTGGGCGAGCGCTTTCTCGACGCGGACAAGATCCATCAGAAAGAGATCCAAAAGGAAGTGCTGCGCGCCGAACGCAGCCTGTGCGAGCGGCTCAACCAGACCGCGCGGCGGCTCCAACGGGCCGAACAGCTTGGCGAATGGGTAGCGGCGCTGCGCGAAGCAGCCGCGGCATTCTCCAGCCGGAGCGAGGTGTTCCCGAAAGCCCCCGCCAATTGGAAGAGCATCCCCGCATTTACCACCGTGATGGAGACCCAGGATACCGTGGTAACCCTCAAGGATGCCGGGCAGCTTTCCCCTGCCGTTCTCGACCAAGTAGGCTCCACCGACGCAACCCGCTGCTACCTCATCCCTGTATTCGGCGAAGGACACCTGGACGCCATCCTCTACGCCGAGCCCGGCAAGGGCTTTGACCGCAACGGCCTCGAACTGCTCGCCGCCCTCGCCTGGGGCACCATGCCGGAACCGGAAACCGCCGCCCTCCCTGCCGGACAGGTAGTTGTCAAAGATATGACCGGCGACAACCGCCCGGTGCCCGAAGCCGACCTCGGCCAGCATGTCGCCGCCCAGCGGTTCGCCCGCGTGCGCGTCGCCGAACTGCTGCTGCATCAGCGTGAGCACGTCGAAACGGGAAGGCGCGAGCGCCGTCTCTATGTGCATCTGAAGGACGCCATTGATGCCAACCGGAGGGAATTCCGGGACCGCTTTGTGGATCGTTGCGCCTCCATGGCCGATTATTTTGATCAGGAGTTGGTACACACCCTGGCCCATGACGAAGCCGAAACGATGGGAAGAGAGTATCCGGGCGCCGTGGTTTAAGGCGCCGTTTCTGGTTTTGACGCTGGCCGCGGCGGCAGCCGCGCAGCGCACCGACGCGGTTTCCCTGCTCGCCGACGGTATCCAACTGTACCGCCAGAACTCCTACGCAGTGGCCGCACGAACGCTGCAGAACCTGCCCGGGCGCGTACCGCTGCTGGCCGATTACGCCGGCTTCTACCTGGGGCTGTCGCTCTATGAGCAGAAGCTCTACGAGGAATCCTTCCAAGCCTTACAGATCACCTACAAGAACCCCGTGCCGTCGCCCATGACCGCACGCGCCGTGCTCACCGCCGCCGATTGCCTCATCCAGATGAACCGGCCCAAGGAGGCCATCAACCTCGTGCGGCAGTACCGCGCCAAGCTCGGCGCGGCGGAGGCTGAAGCTATGCAGGCCAAGGGCTTCGAAGCCGCCGGCGACCTCGTTTCCGCCGCCGTGGGCTGGCAGAAGGTGCACTACGGCTATCCCACCAGCGAAGTGGCGGGCGACGCCGTCCTCGCCATCCTCCGGCTGAAAGGACAACTGCTCGAGCGCTATCCGCCGGTGCTCGGCAAGGCCATCCTCGATCGGGCGAAAGCGCTGGCCGATGCCCGCCGCTACGAGCAGGCGCGGACGGAACTCGAATCGGCTCTGCCCACCCTCGGCGGCGAGGAGCGCGATACCGCCCGCGTCCGGCTGGCGGCGGTCGACCTGCAGGCCCGGCTCTACCAGAAAGCCCTGGCGAAGTTGGCCGGGCTGTCGGTGCAATCCTCCGATGCCGATGCTGAACGCATGTACCACCTCGTGGTGGCGTCGCGGCGCCTTGATCAGGACGACGACATGGACCGCTGGCTGCGCGAACTGGAGAAGAAGCATCCGAACTCCCCCTGGCGCACCGAAGCGCTGGTCTCGGCCGCCTACATCTACCTGACCCGCGATGAGAGCTCGAAGTTTGAGCCGCTCTACAAAGCCTGTGCCGAAGCCACCCCTGATCATCCCCAGGCCGCCTTCTGCCACTGGAAGAACACCTGGGTCGCCTTCCGCCGCGACAACAGCAAGGGCCAGCAGCTGTTTCAGGAGCACCTGAAACGCTACCCGCAGTCCGAAAAGGTGCCCGCATCCGTCTACTTCCTGGGCCGCCTCGCCCAGCAGGCACAGGACTTCGGCGCCGCCCGCGTCTACTTCGCCTTTGCCGCCTACAACTACCCCAATCATTACTACGGCGTGCTCTCCCAGGAACTGGCCCAGGAGCCGAGCATCCTGCGGGCATCGGAATCGGAAGACGCCAAGGAGTTCCTGGCCGGGCTGAAACTGCCCAATAAGCGGGTGGCCGTGGTCTTTGAATCGTCGGCTATCACAAAGCAGCGCTTCGAACGCGCCAAACTGCTGGGCGCGGCCATCCCGGATCTGGCCGAGTTGGAACTCCGCTATGCGGCGCGTAACGACGGGCAGCCGCATATTGTGGCCGTCGAACTGGCACGATTACTGGACAAGCGCGGCGCCCATGACGAGGCGCTGCGGGCCGTCAAGGCCTACGTACCCAACTACCTGAATTTCCCCTTCGACTCGGCTCCCCAATCGTTCTGGCGCGTGGCCTTCCCCATGCCCTACCGCGAGGCGCTGGAGCGTCATGCACGCTCCAATTCCCTTGATCCCTATGTGGTGGCCGGGCTCATCCGCCAGGAATCGGAGTTCAATCCGAAGGCGGTATCGGTGGCCAAGGCGTATGGCCTGACGCAGGTGCTGCCTTCCACCGGCCGCTATCTCAGCCGCCAGGCGGGCATCAAACGTTTCACCACCAACATGCTCTTCCAGCCGGATATCAACCTCCGGCTGGGTACCCACTATCTGCGGCAACAACTGGGCACCTGGAATACACGCTGGGAGCACACGCTGGCCGCCTACAATGCCGGACCGTCGCGCGTGAAGCGCTGGGTGCAATGGGGCACCTTCCGCGAACCGGCCGAGTTCATTGAGACCATCCCCTTCAACGAAACCCGTGACTATGTCCAGATCGTGCTCCGCAACGCCACGGTCTACCGCAAACTTTACGGTGCCCGGAACGCTGCGCTACCTTCAGGAGATGGCGACCGAAACCCAGCCGCAGCCCGCGTTCACGCCGCACGCTAACCGAGACCGCTTCCGCAGCCAGCGTACCCACAAGTTCACCGAATCGGTGATCCGCGAAATGACGCGGCTGGCCATCCAGCACAAGGCCGTCAACCTCGCCCAGGGCTTTCCCGACTTCCCTGCCCCCAAGCTGCTGAAGGACGCCGCGCACGAGGCCATCGACGCCGAGTTCAACCAATACTCCATCACCTGGGGCGCCAAGCCCTTCCGCGACGCCATTGCCGCGAAGTACCGCAACTGGTATGGGATAGAGTTGGATCCCGAGCGCGAGATCACCGTCTGCTGCGGCGCCACCGAAGGCATGATCGCCACGCTGCTGGCCACCACCAACCCCGGCGACGAGATCATTGTCTTCGAACCCTACTACGAAAACTACGGGCCCGACTCGGAACTCTGCAGCGCCACCCGCGTCGTCGTCCCCCTGCGCGAACCGGACTGGACCTTCGATCGCGACGAACTGCGCCGGGCCTGCAACAAGAAGACTAAAGCCATCATCGTCACCAGCCCCAACAACCCCACCGGACGCGTCTTCACCCGCGAAGACCTCACCTACATCGCCGCCCTGTGTCAGGAGTTCGACTGCCTCTGCATCACCGACGAGATCTACGAACACATCCTCTACGACGGCGCCTCCCACACGCCCATCCTCGCCATACCCGGCATGCGCGAACGCGGCGTCCTGGTGAATTCGATGAGCAAAACCTACAGCGTCACCGGCTGGCGCGTCGGTTGGGTGCTGGCCGCTCCGGACCTCACGGACTCCATCCGCAAAGTCCATGACTTCCTCACCGTCGGTGCCGCCCATCCACTCCAGATGGCCGGGGTGAAGGCGCTGCAGTTACCCGACACTTACTATGCAGAACTTGCGCGGGAGTATCAGACAAGACGAGACCATATTGTTTCTATTCTGAAAGAATCCGGCCTTCGTCCATTCACTCCCACCGGCGCCTATTATGTGATGGCGGACATATCCCAGTTCGGTTTTCCTAGTGATACGGCCTTTGCCATGCACATGTTGCAGCAGGCGCAGGTAGCCGCTGTACCCGGTTCCAGTTTCTTTCTCAATCCAGGTGACGGTCACCACTTAATCCGCTTTTGTTTTTGCAAGAAACATGAGACATTAGAGTTGGCTCGGCAGCGTTTGAAGAACCTCTGAACCTCTGCTAGTACGTAAAGGAGGGATCACTTCGTGGGCACCATGACGATTGTCCCGGAGGAGCTTTTCCGAGGGAATGGCTACAGTCCTGCAGTTGCGCTCGGCGAACTTCAGGGCAAATCGATCCAACTCACGCTTTCCATCACGCGGATGATGGAAGAGCAAACCCTGGAAGTCCTGATCTGGGGCTCGACAGACGGCAGCCAATGGGTGGACCGCCCGATCGTTACATTGCCCCATCGTCACTACTGCGGTGACTACACGTATACAGTGGATTTGTCCCGGCATCCCTATCTCACGCATCTGCGTGCGGAATGGCGGCTGCGCTCCTGGGGTCATAACACGGCGTACCGGCTGATCTCGTTTTCGCTACATGCGGCCGAACAGGCTGAAATGGCAATGGCGGCAGGCGCCGACTAGAACACTACTGCGCCGCGATCCCTAAGGGAGCGGTGTCGCCTCGAACGTTGGTGCGTCTCGGATAAGATGTTGGAATGCTAGCCAATGGCCTGCGCTCCTGCGCGGTAAGTGTCTGTCTGCTCGCCGCGGCATTTCCCCTCTGGGCCGATCCAAAAGAACAAGGTGTACGGACCGCCGGGCCTTCCGGTTTACAGGCGGGAGTCGCACGGGTGGACATCTCCCCCCCGATCGCGATCCCGCACATGAACTGGGGCTCGGCGGTGCATCTAGAGGCCGACGGGATCGCGCCACCCGGCCTGTTCGCCACCGCCCTCGCCCTCTCCGACGGCCAGCAGCGCTACGTCATGGTCGACATGGACCTCCTCTTTGGAGGCGGCCTGGAGGTGGTGCGCGAACGCGCCGCCCAAAAGACCGGAATCCCCATCGCCCACATCCGCCTGGGAGCCAGCCACACCCACGCCGGTCCCGCCTTTTCCCCCGAACGCGCCCCCATCGGCGCCGATCTCAGCCGCTACAAAGAGATGATGGACCGTTACCGCAACACGCTTGAAGACAAGCTGGTCGGGGTAATCATCGCCGCCACCAAACAGATGCAGCCCGTCCACCTGTACGCCGGGCGCGGCACCGGCACCATCAACATCAACCGCCGCTTCCGCGGCAAGAACGGCGCCCCGCCGGCCGTGGGGCGCAACGAAGAGGGCTTCGTCGACCGCGAACTGCCGGTAATCCGCGTGGACCGCGCCGACGGCAACCCGCTGGCCATCATCGCCAACTTCCAGTGCCACGGCACCGTGATGGGCTTCGAGAACAAGTACATCTCGGCGGACTGGGTGGGTGACATGCGCGCCACCGTCGAGCGGGCCTATCCGGGAACACTCTGCCTCTTCTTCCAAGGCGCCGCGGGCAACCAGGGGCCCATTGAAGGGTTCACCGGCGACCTCGACGTCGCCCGGCGCCTGGGCCAGACGCTGGGCTTCCAGGTGGCGGCCGTCGCCTCGCAAATCGACACCGTGCGGCGCGAGCCGGTGTTTGAAGGCTTCATCGAATCCACGGCGTACCAGGCAAAACAATACTGGCGCGTGAAAGGGCCGCGCGATTCGAAGGTACGCTTTGTCTCCCGCGTCTTCGAGGTGCCAGCCCGCACCTACACCCCCCAGGAGATCGCCGGCAAGGCCGCCATCGTCGCGGATGCCGAGGCGCGCCTGGCAAAAGCAACCGCCTCCGGTGATGCCTGGGCCAAAGCGCAGGCCGAGGCCCGCGTGCGCCGCGAACGCAACCTGCTCCAGCAGTGGCGGAACGCCAAACCCGGCCGCCAGGTGGAAGTCGAGATGAGCCTGCTGCGGATTGGCGATGTGGCCATCCTCGCCATGCCCGGCGAACCGTTCGCCGAAATCGGCGTCGCGCTGAAAAAGGCGTCGCCGTTCGCCTACACCCTGTTCTGCGGCTATTCGAGCGGCAAGGGCACTGACTATATGCCCATCGACGAGGAATACCAGCACGGCGGTTACGAGGTGGAACGCACGCCTTATGGCCGGGAAGCGGCGAAGAGCCTCATCGAGCAGGCCCGGCGTCTGTACGACGAGGTGAAGTAACATGCGCCGCCTGCTGCTACTGCTGTGGTGCGCGCAACTGGCAGCCGAAGACGTACTGCTGTTCAGCTTATTGCGCGGTAACGGCGAGACCGGCCTCTACTTGGCCACCAGCGCCGACGGCCTTACCTGGCGCGCACTGAACCACGACAAGCCGTTGCTGTAGCCCAAGGTGGGCGAGTCCAAACTCATGCGCGACCGTCCATCGCCCGGGGGCCCGACGGCGTCTTCCACATGGTGTGGACACCGGCATGGCAGGGCAAGACCATGCTACGCCACCTCGCGCGACCTGCTGCACTGGTCCGAACAACGCACCATCGGGCCTTTCGCCGATGCCACCGGCGTCGCCAACTGCTGGGCCCCGGAACTGTTCTATGACGCCGCAAGCCAGGAGTGGTGGATCGGCTGGGCATCGACGATCCAGGGCAAGTCTCCCCAGACGATGGGCACCGGCAACCGCGAGAACAATCACCGCCAGTACGCCGTGCGCACAGGGGACTTCCGTACGTTCACGCCAGCGGAACTCTTCTACGACCCCGGCTTCCTGGTCATCGACGCGGCGCTGTTCCGCTCGGGCAACCAGTACGCAATGGTAGTGAAGAACGAGACCGACAAGCCGCCGGCCAAGTATCTGTTTCTGACGTTCGCCCCCTCCTTGCACGGACCATGGTCCAAGCCGGGTCCATCGATCTCCGGCGAGGATTGGGCCGAGGGCGCCACCCCAATTCGCATCGGGGATAGCTGGCAGGTCTACTTCGACAAGTACCGCAACGAACGCTACGGCGCCGTGCGGTCCAAGGACGTGCAGCGCTGGGAGGATATCAGCCACCGCGTGCAATTCCCCGCGGGCATCCGCCACGGCACGGCCTTCCATGCCCCCCGGGAGATTGCGGCACGGGTCCCGGGCTTCTAAGGCCCCGCAGGCCGCCCAATACCATGAAGACGAACGCGGGCCCTCCGTAAGCTTGTTTGTGTTTTCCCTGCGTCCTTTGCAGTCTCAACTCACCCTGGACGCGGTATTCACTCTCCCACACAGAATCTGCTTCGCCCTGGCGATCGACTGCAACTTCCCGAACGCCACTTCGCGCGGCAGATGATTCATCCCGCAGGAACTGGTAATCAGCGTCTGCTCCCGCGGCAGCCAGCCTTCAGCCAGCGCCACAATCCGGTCCGCCAAGGTCTCGGCGCTCTCCACATGCAGGTTCTGCACATCGGCCACTCCCAGCGCCAGCTGCTGATTCCGCAGATAGCCTTCATACCGCGGCGTCATATCGCCTTCAATCAACAATGCGTCGCAGGCGATACGGCAGATGCGATCGGCCGGATACTCCTCCGTATCGAAATAGCGATGCCCCAGCGGCCCATCCAGGTTGTCGCACATCGCATAGTTGCCCTGGCACACATGCACCCACTTGTAAGCGCGCACGCCCTCAAACGCCACGTGGATCGCATCCACCGCCGCATCCACTTCGTCCCCCGTCACCCCCAACCCCGACAGCGCCGTCTCATCCAACTGCACATGCCGGCAACCTGCCTCCGCCAACTTCCGCAGGTTCTGGTTCAACACCTTCGCAAGGTCGAACATCATCCGCCTCATATCAGCATAGTGCTCATCGAAAGCAAACTTCGCCAGCGAGTGCGGACCCGTCACCGTCACCTTCACCTGCTCCGGACGCCTCGCCAGCGCCGCCACGCGTTCGAACTCCGCCACCAACCCCAGATCGGCATACAGCACCGGGCCCGTACACATCGCCACTCCGTGCACGATGCGCGGATCGCGCGCCGACAGCGCCCGCGGCCGTAATACCAGGTCGCCCTCGACATCCCGCGCAAAGCCCGGCAGTTTGTCCCAGAAGTGGTTCAGCATCGATGTCAACGGCGCGTGCCGGTTGTGCACACGGCGGTGCAACTCGCCGCTGGTGACAATATCCAGACCGGCCTGCTCCTGGTCCATCACCGCAGCCTGCATCGATCGCCGTTGGGCTTCCTGGATGTCTTCCGGATTGCGCAGCGCCTCAAACCACCGGGGCACCGAATAGCAGCCAACCACTGTGGTCGTGAACGGGCGCAAAGGCATGCCTAAGCCGGACAGTAGCGCCGCTGTATACGCTTCGTCAATAGCTCGGACACCTGTCGTTGGACAGTTTCGCACCCTCAGCTCGCCGGCACCGCCACAAGCCTCTGAAACAAGTGATCCAGGGCCTGTTCCGGTGTATCACATAATCCCGAATGTACCGCCGATAATTGGATTACTGTACTGCGCGGCGATACCAGCCACTGGAATCGCTCCCGTGCCGAAAGCATCCCGATCGGCCCCGCCTCCCTGCCCCCTGCACACACTTTCGGAATCGCCTCCAGATGCGCCCGCACTTCCTCCAACGCCAACCGCGGCCACAGCGCCCGCAGCCGCCCTTCGTCAAACTCCACCTGCGCCCCCAGGAACCCCCGCGATTTGCAGAACAGAATCACACCGGCATTGACGAACTCCTCGCGGTCCACCCGCGGCACAATGCGAATCACGGCGTAATCAAACGAGCTGCGCTCGGGCACTCAGGGCCTCCTCGGTAAAACCATCCGCCGCCTCTAACCGCCGCAGGAAATAATCGACGTAGCCTTCCCGCGTCGCCGCGCCCAGCCACCCCTCCGGCACCGCGCCCACGATGCCTTCCAACACGTCGCGACGCAACTTCGCCCGCGCCGCCTCGCCTGCCTCCCTGATATCCGTGGCCCACGGCAGCAGCACATGATGCTTAATGGCCG
Organism: Bryobacterales bacterium; assembly: GCA_016789745.1. Taxonomy (GTDB): domain Bacteria; phylum Acidobacteriota; class Terriglobia; order Bryobacterales; family Bryobacteraceae; genus CADEFT01. Next base: position 11,667 of record JAEUQF010000217.1, on the reverse strand, counting down.
CGAAGCGCGACCGGGCCTTCTGCTCCAGATCCTGCCAGTCATGATGCCAGTACAGCGCCGCCCCATGATCGATGAAGTACAGCCGCTTGTGCCAGCACAGCAGGTTCGGGTTGCGCGGCGTGCGGTCCACGTTCGTCACGAAGGCATCGAACCACACCGCCAATGACGCGACATCGGCCGGCACCTGGCCCGGCACCGCCGGATCGAACATCAGCGACCCCGGCAGATAATCAATCGCCAGGTTCAACCCGATGCTCGCCCGCAGCAGATCGTGAATCTCCTGGTCAGGCTCATTGCGTCCCAGCGCCGCGTCAATCTCCATGAGCACGATCTCCGGCACCGGCAGCCCCACTGCGCGACCAATCTCCCCCGCAATCCATTCGGCCACCAGCGCCAGCGGGCCCTGCCCGGCGCCCCGAAACTTCAACACATACATGCCGAGATCCTCGGCTTCGACAATCGCCGGCAATGACCCGCCCTCGCGCAGCGGCGTCACGTAGCGGGTCGCCTGCAATGTCCGCGGCACCGGCATGCTCATCCGCGTTGCGACCCGGCCCGCGCCACCTGTTCCTTCAACCCCATGTTCTTCACCAGCCGCAGCAGATAGTTTGGATGAATGCCCAAACGCTTGGCCGCCTCCCGGTAGTTCCCGTTCGTCTGCCGGTAGGCGTCGAGAATGGCATCCTTGCGCGCGTCCTTCACGTTCAATTGATAGCTGCCCGCATCGTCGGCGCCCTCGGCTTCCAACGCCGCGTCCTGCTGCTCCAGCAGGCTCTCTGGCAAGTCTTCCGGCAGGATCTGGTCGTCGATGCCCAGCACCACCGCCCGTTCAATCGCGTTCTCCAACTCCCGCACGTTCCCCGGCCAGTCATAGCGCAGCAGACACCGCAGGGCGTCCGGCGTGAAGCCCGTCACCCGACGCCGGCACGCCGCCGCGGCCTTGACCAGAAAGGCGCCCGCCAGCATCGGAATGTCTTCCCGCCGGTCCCGCAGCGGCGGCGTCTTCAGACTCACCACGTTCAGCCGGTGATACAGATCCTCACGAAACCGCCCCTTCTTCGATTCCTCCACCAGGTCGCGATTGGTGGCCGCGATCAGCCGTACATCCAAACGATGCGTCTCGGTTCCACCAACTCGTTCGAACTCGCGCTGCTGCAGCACGCGCAGCAGCTTCGCCTGCAAACCCGGCGCAAGCTCGCCAATCTCATCCAGAAACACCGTGCCGCCGTTGGCCAACTCCAGCTTGCCCTTCTTCTGCCCCACCGCGCCCGTGAACGCGCCCTTCTCATGGCCGAACAGTTCGCTCTCGAGCAGCGTATCGGTGAGCGCGGCGCAGTTGATGGCCACAAACGGCTTGGTCTTGCGCGAGCTGTTGCGATGAATGGTGCGCGCCACCAGTTCCTTACCCGTGCCGCTTTCGCCCAGAATCAGCACCGTCGTATCGCGCGGCGCCACGCGCTGCAGCAGTTCCAATAACCGCCGCACCGCCGGACTATCGCCCAGAATCTCCGTATCCAGGCCCAGCTTCTCTTCCAGCAGAGCATTGGCCGTACGCAGCGTCTGCACCTCGCGCGCATTCTCAAATGCCAGCCCCGCCAGCGTGGCGATGGCCATCAGCGCGTCCAGCGGATCATCCTCCGACTCCGGCAGCCGTAACACAATCACCGCTCCAAAGCCGCCCCGGCCGAACACCGGAGCACCAGCCAGATGGAAGCCGCGATCCACCGTCGGCCCCGCCGCCGACACCGCTTCGACGAACGGCTCCAACCGAGCCAGCCCGCGCTGCCGGCACTGCTGCCGGATGGCCTGCTCGCCCGTACCGGAGAAGATCCAACCCTCCGCATACGGAACGAAATCTCGGATCATCCGCAGGATCTCCACCTCCAACTCCGCCGTATACCCCGCATCGGTCGACTCCACGAACGCCCGGCACAGAAACACCAGCCCACAGGCGCCCATCAGCACCTTGCGCAGGTCGCAGCCCTGCTCCACCGTCACCGGCTCGGCCGCGCCCGCATCGCGAAACAGCAGCACCGTATCGCCGAGTTGGATGTGGTCGCTCGGCTCTAACTGATGCCGCGTAACCCGAAAGCCGTTCACATAGGTGCCGCCGCCCGATCGCAGATCCTGCAACAGGTACCCCTGCTTGTCCGGCTTGATCACGCAGTGCCGCCAGCTCACTTCGCTGTCCACCAGGCGGATGCCGCAGGCGGCGTCCCGCCCGATCACAATCTCCTGCTCCAGACCGAGTGTGTAGCGATTCCCCGATAACGGGCCGGCGGCGATGATGAGTTCGGCAGGCATAGGACGCAATGGATGATTGTATCCCGTGGCCGGGGCACCGCAGGCAAATCGCTCAAAGGGAGCCGACGCTGGCCGATATGCCGTTAGAGGTGTTGAAGAACACTTGACCTTGGCGCAGATTACATTCGCGATGGCCTGCAGCGCCTGCCTGGTGGGCGCTGCCGAAACCGATACCGTGGTCGACCCCGACAGCCTGGCCCTCGAATCGCTCCTGAAAATGGAGGTCACCACGGCCTCCAAGTTCCCCGAAAAACTCTCGGCGGCTCCTGGTGTGGTCTCCGTCATCACCCAGGATGAACTGAAACGCTTTGGCGTCCTCACGGTAGGCGAAGCCCTCGAACGCGTCCCCGGCCTGGCCCCTACCAGTTCCTATTTCTCTGACCGCAATATGTTCGCCGTCCGTGGCGACTACGTCAAGGACAACGGCTCGCACGTGCTGCTCCTCATCAACGGAAGGCCGACGCGGGAGACGCTGGACGGCGGCGTTATGAGCGACCTGCTGCAGTCGTTCCCGGTAAACGCGCTGGAGCGCATCGAAGTTATCCGGGGCCCAGGCTCGGTCCTCTATGGCAGCAATGCCTTCTCGGGCGTCATCAATCTCATTACGAAGAAGGCCCGCGGCCAGTCGGCCAGCGCCCGCGCCTTCGCTACAGGCGGCGGCAGCGGCGGCTCCGCCGAACTCACCTTCGAACGCGGCGATCTCAGCATCCTGGTCGCCGGGCAAACGCGCCAAAACCCGCCGCGCCGGACGAACTTTGTCTACCCGTTGCTCCCGGAGATCGGCCTATACGGCACCAGCGAGCCCATCGCCGTCCCCGATCGCGGCAACGGCGCCTATCTCTGCATCGACTTTAAAGGCCTGCAATTCATGGGCGCCTATCTGCAGGACGAGTCGATGGCGTTTCCCCTCGTTCCGTCCAACACCCGCTCGCACCGCGGCTTCACCAACCTCGGCTATTCCCTCTCGCCCACGGCCCGCTGGCAGATGCGCCTGGACCTCACCCACACCCTGACTCGCCTCGATACATCGGCCTTCCCCTTCATCAGCCGCTCGGGCAGCGACACCGTCGCCGAATGGACCAACATCGTCCGCGTCACCGCCGGCGATACAGTCACCTTCGGCGCCCTCTACAACTACATCGAAGGCACCGAACTCACCACGTCCCCACCCCCGTCCGTGATCGGATCCCAGGGCTCCCGCCGCGCCCCGGGCGTCTACTGGCAATGGGAACACCGCTTCCACGACGCCTTCAAACTGGTAGGCGGCCTGCAGTCGAACAAGATCGGCCACCTCGACTGGAACACCGTCCCGCGCGCCGGCGCCATCTGGTCTCCGGCCAAACACATTCATATCAAAACGCTGTACGGCCGCGCCTTCCGCGCCCCCAGCATCAATGAACTTCACCTGGTCAACATCGGGCTCATGGGCAATCTCAACCTGCAGCCGGAGTACGTCCGCACCATCGATGTCAGCCTCAGCTACCAGACCAATCGCTTCCTCGCCGCACTGACTTACTTCCATTCCCGTCAATCGGGAATCATCCGCGGCGTACTGAGCGAGTTCCCGAATCCCCCGCAGTACCGCAATCTCGGCACCGTGCGCATCGCCGGCTTTGAGACCGAGGTCAAGCAATACATCACCGACCGACTCTTCTACAGCGGTTCGCTCCTCTACACCCGCAACACCACCGATGCTCCCACCGGCGCGGGCCACCTTACCGGCCCGGGCTGGAATGCCTCCACCGGCATCAGCTACCAGGACCGCCGCAGCTATACGCTCAGCCTGCAGGGCGCCTTCCGCCCACGCATCCCGGCGCCCGGCTACGGTAACCCTGCCTCGGAGTCCTACCAGCAACTAAATGCACATGCCCGCTTCGAACTTTCTCGTCTGTTCGGCGATTCAACCCGCGGCCTGGCGCTGTTCGCCCATAGCCTGAACCTCGCCAACCAGAAGGCCTGGCTGCCCGCCGGCCATTTGCAGTTGGGTTTCCCGTTCCAGCGCGGCCGCACTCTCTACTACGGCATCGAAGCCAGCTTCGCCAGAGACTGATGCGCGCTCTCCCCTCATCCCCGCGTATTTCGGGCCTGCTCGCGCTCGCCGCCTTTCTCACGTTCCCCGCCCTGCCCGCCCGGGCCCTGGATGAATATCAGGCCAAGGCCATCTTCCTGTACAAATTCGCCACCTTCGTCGAATGGCCCGAAGACACTGCCAGTGACCGGAGCACCCCCATCGCGCTGTGCGTCCTCGGACAAAGCCCGATTACCGCCATCCTCGACGCCGCCGTCCGCAACAAACAGGTGGAAGGACGAGGCTTCCAGGTCCGGCAGGTCGCAGCGGCTCCCGAAATGCACGGATGCCATATGCTGTTCGTCTCGAGCGGCGCCGTCGCCCGCTTCCAGCAACTGCGCCCGGATCTGCCCGCCAAGGGTCTTCTGGTAGTGGGCGAATCCGACGGCTTCGCGCTCGATGGCGGAATCATCAACCTGCAGCTGCACGACGGGCGCCTGCAGGTGCAGATCAACGTCCAGGCAGCCAAACACGCCCGCCTGGCCATCAACTCGCGTCTGCTCGGCATGGCGGAACTGGTGAGGAAGTGATGCGGCACCGCGCCACACCCACCGTCAACCTTCCCTTCCGCGCCAGGATCTGGGCGATCGTCGCGGCTACGGTGCTTGCCGCGCTGTTGCCCGCCGGGGGAGCCATCCTGCTCTATGACCACATGCAGGTGCGCGAAGCCCTGCACCACAACATCCATACGCTGGCCGGCGTTGCCGGAGCCAACAGCGCCGCCGCGCTCAGCTTTGAAGATGCCAAATCCGCCGGCGAGATCCTGGAAGGCCTGCGCGCGAATCCCTCCATTGATGCCGCCGTGCTTTACCTGCCCACCGGAGAACCGCTCGCCGTCTATCGCCGGGAAGGCGCCCACGCCCTGCCCACGCCCGATGCCGAGGCCGGTGGCAGCCGCTTCGAAGCCGGCCGCCTGCGCCTGTTCCAATCTGTCGAATTCCGCGGCCAGCCCATCGGCACCATCTATCTTGAAGCTAACCTCGATGAGGCCGCCGCACGCCAGCGGCGCTATGCCGCCATCGTTTCGGTCGTCCTGCTGCTGTCCTCCGGGCTCGCCTTTTTGCTCTCCAGCAAGTTGCAGGAGTCGGTCTCCGGGCCCATCTCCAGACTGGTCGATACCGCCAAGGCCATCTCCGCGAATGGGGACTACTCGCTTCGCGCCACAAAACACGCCGATGACGAACTCGGCCGGTTTATCGACACGTTCAATCAGATGCTCTCCGGCATCGAACGCCGCGACCGTGAATTGAGCCGCCACCGCGCCACGCTCGAAATCGAAGTCAATGAGCGCACCCGTGAACTCACCGAATCGAACGCTGAACTCGTAGAGGCCCGCAACCGCGCCGAAGCCGCCAGCCTCGCCAAAATGCAGTTCCTGGCCAACATGAGCCACGAAATCCGCACGCCCATGAACGGGGTCCTCAGCATGACCCGCTTCCTGCTCGAAACCGACCTCACCGCCGAGCAGCGTGAGTTCGCCTCCACGGTCCAATCCTCCAGCGAGGCGCTGCTCGCCATCATCAACGACATCCTCGATTTCTCGAAAATCGAGGCTGGAAAGATGGCACTCGACCCGGGGGCCTTCAGCATTCCCGAACTGCTCGAAGACACGCTGCGCGCCATCGCCATTCGCGCCCATGAAAAAGGCGTGGAATTAGTGGGCGACATCCTGCCCGAAGTGCCCGAACTCGTCGTCACCGATCCGGTACGCCTCCGCCAGGTCATCACCAATCTGGCCGGCAACGCCATCAAGTTCACCGAAAAAGGCGAAGTGGCGGTCACGATCAACCTGGCTTCGGCGAACGTGCTGCTCATTGCCGTCCGCGACACTGGACCCGGCATCCCCGTCGACCAGCACCGCCCCATCTTCGACGCCTTTGCCCAGGCCGATGGATCCACAACCCGCCGCCATGGCGGAACTGGCCTCGGACTCGCCATTTCGAAACGCCTCGCCGAAGCCATGGGCGGGCACATCTGGGTAGAGAGCACGCTCGGTAAGGGTTCGACGTTCTATTTCACCGTGGCCTTTGACACTGCCGAAGCGCCGCCCCGGCCGCTGCTGCCGGCGCAGTTGCGCAACCGCCGCGTGCTGCTGGTGGACGACAACGCCACCGCGCTCGAAAGCTTGGCCCAGTTGCTGCGGCTCTGGTCCTTCGAAGTTACCGAGGCAACTTCCGGCGCCGATGCGCTGGCCATGGCGCAGACGGCTCCGTGGGATCTCATCATCGTCGACGCCCACATGCCGGGGATGGATGGCTATGACTTCGCCGAGCGCCTGCGGCGCCTCGATCAGCCCTCCGCCCAGACCCCGGTCATTCTGCTTAACTCGGCCATGCACGGCAGTTCGCGGCGCAAACGCAGCCCTTCCGTCACCGCCTCGCTCACCAAGCCCGTCCGCCGCCAGGAACTGCGCGCCGTCATTATCCGTATCTTCACGGGCCTGGTGGAGGTCTCCTCATCGGAAAGCCCGCGGGCCCAGCGCACCTCGCCTGTCCCGCTGCACATCCTGCTCGCCGAAGATAACAAGGTCAACCAGCGCGTCGCCCTGCGCATCCTCGAATCGGCCGGCCACCAGGTCACCGTCGCCCCCAACGGCACGCGCGCCGTCGAACGCTGGGAGGCCGACCGCTTTGACCTGGTCCTGATGGACGTCATGATGCCCGAACTCGACGGTTTTGAAGCCACCCGCGAAATCCGCAACCGCGAAGACGCCAGCGGCGCCCACACGCCCATCTTCGCCATGACCGCCAGCGCCATGGCTGGCGACCGCGAACGCTGCCTGGCCGCCGGCATGGACGACTACATCTCCAAACCGATCGATGCGGCCGAACTGCTGGCGCTGGTCAGCCGCGTCCAACCCGAGATCAACGCAACTGAATCTCGCTGATCCAATACTCGTAGTCGGATTCGCGCTGGTTCACCGTCGCCGTGATACCCTGCCCCGGCTTGGCCTCGGCCAGTTTCTGCTCGTCCTTCACCGGAAACTCCATCGTCATCGCTTCCATCCACACATCGCCGTTGGGCGCCAGGATGGGGCCATGCTCGATCACAAACGCTTTCCGCTTCCGGTCAATCCGCTCGATCTTGCCTTCCAGCTTGAACTGCTTGATCACCTCCGGCGCCTGCGGGCCGGGCTTGCTGCAGGCAAGCCCAACCAGCACAGGCAGCATCAGAAATTGCCGCCGATCGGTCATCGCGTCAACTCCCGGTGGCGATCGGAAACGAAGTCCCAGTTGATCACCTTCACCACCGCGGCCAGGTAATCGGCGCGGCGATTCTGGTACTTCAGGTAATAGGCATGCTCCCAGACATCCAGTCCGAGCAGCGGCTTGCGGCCCGCCATCCAGGGGCTGTCCTGGTTCGGCGAGGTTTCGATGCGCAGGCCGCCGCCGGCCTCCGGCACCACCCACACCCAGCCACTGCCGAACACCGTCAGACCCGTGGCGCGCAGTTTGTCTTCCAGTTGCTCGCGAGAGCCGAAGCTCTTGTTAATGGCCTGTGCCAGCCCTGCCGCCGGACCGCCCTTCGGCGAGCCCAACACCTTCCAGAACAGGTCATGGTTGGCATGGCCGCCGCCGTTGTTGCGAACCGCGGTGCGCACCGACTCCGGCACCTGCTGCAGCCCACTGAGCAGGCTCTCTAGGCTCTTGCCGCGCAGGCTCGGCTCGGCACTGATGGCTTTGTTGAGGTTGTCCACATAGGCCTGGTGATGCTTGCCGTGGTGGATCTGCATCGTCTGCGCGTCGACGTGCGGCTCCAGCGCGTCGAAGGCATACGGCAGTTTGGGAAGGGTGAACGCCGGGGCCTGCGCCTGCAGCAAAGCAGGAGCGCCGGCGAGGGCGGTAATCAGATCGCGACGAGTCATTTTCGGTTATCCTCCAACAGGCGCCCATTCGGTGGAGCGCTTGTGCCAGCGATGTATGATGCGAACCACGCCCGCCAATCCGGCGAGCAATGCCACGAAGGGAATGACGAACAGCCACCACCCCTGGCGCCCATCCGGCACCACCAGGATGCGGCGGCCATAGGCCTGCACCAGCGCTTGCTTGATCTGGTCATCGGTTTGGCCCGCCGCCACCCGCCGTTCGATGTCGGTGCGGATTTCGCGGGCTTCCGGCGACCGGTGCACGGCCAGCGTCTCACTCCAGCAGCATGGCGATAAAAACTGGGTAAACAGGCGTTCGCTCCGCGCGGCAGGATCGGGTGGCGGCGCGGCAAATGACACGGATGCCCAGAGCGTGAACAGACACGTCCAGAACATACACGACTCCTTTGTCGTTACGGCCTTCTAATGGGAATGCTTGTGCGGTTCAGGCCGAAGGAGGACCGCGGCCCGCGTGGGTCCGCGGGAGCGTGCTGCTGCGAAGCGGAGTCGCGTAGCTGGACATCCGCTCAGCAGAGGGTTCCAGCGACGCCATGGTTACGGCGCTGACCGCTACCGCTGCCGATGGCAGCGTGGCAGGTGTGGCTTTGCGGACCCGAAACTCCGAACAAACGCCCCGCACCGTCGGCCGGTCTTTGCGCGGCCGGTTCATCGAACAGCCATGTTTGCCGTCGCGACGGCAGCAGGCGGGCAGTTGCTCTTCGGGATTGGAGACAGCGGCTCCCAGTAGCAGCGGCAGTGTCAGTTCGGAACTGAACACCAGCAGCAGCGTTAGGGCGATCAACCGTCCCACACTTTCAGCCTAGCAGGTAGGGTAAGCTTGCGGATCATGCAACGCCGCGAATTTCTGCTCTCTTCCCTGGCCGTGACGGCGGCAACGACACCGGACACCATCGTCTACAACGGGGTGATCTACACCGCGCCGGAAGGCAGCGGGTATCGCAAGGTGCAGGCCCTGGCAATCGCCGGCGGGCGCATTCTGGCTTCGGGCGACAACCGCGAGATCCTGGCGCTGGCCACCGCCGCCACGAAGAAGATCGACCTCGGCGGCAAGCCGGTGCTGCCGGGCTTCATCGACTCGCATTGTCACATCGCCGGCGCGGGGTTGCGGCACCTGCGGGAGGTGGATGCGGACCTGCGGTCGATTGCCGACATCCAGAAGGCCGTGCGGGAGCGGGCGGCAAAGACGGCCAGGGGCGAGTGGATCATTGGCTTCAAGTACGACGATACGAAGACCGCCGAAGGCCGGAAGCTGTCGCGGCAGGATCTGGATGCGGCCGCACCCGCACATCCCGTGTTGATTGTGCATCGCGGCGGGCATACGGCCTTCGCGAACTCGCCGGCGCTGCAGAAGATGGACTACAACGACAAGTCGCCCGATCCGGCGGGCGGTGCCATCATTCGCGATCGCGCCGGGCATCTGACGGGCGAGTTGCAGGAAACGGCGGTACGGCGTCCCGGGTCGGCGAACAAGCCTGCAACCCCGCTCGAACGCCAGCAGGGCGTAGCACTGATCACGACGATGTTCGCGAAGGCAGGAGTCACGTCGTCCACCGATGCGGGCGGAGCCCCTGAGGATCTGCGGGCGTACACCGATGCACTGGAGGCCGGCGAGTTGTCGTGCCGGGTGTACAGCCACATCCGTTATGCAGCGCTGGAGCGGATGATCGCGGCAGGCATCCGGACGCGGATGGGCAATGAATGGGTGCGCGTGGGGGCGATCAAACTGGTGGCCGATGGATCCATCTCCGAGCGTACGGCGCGGTTGAGCCGGCCGTATGAAGGGCGGCCTAAGGATTTCGGGATCATGGTGACCGAAGAGGCCGAGTTGTACGAGCAGGCGAAGAAGGCAACGCTGGCTGGTTGGCAGGTGGGCACGCATGCCAATGGCGACGTGGCGATTGATGTGACGTTGCGGGTGTACGAGCGGCTGCAGCGGGAACATCCACAGCGCGACCCGCGCTTCCGCCTGGAACACTGCACGGTGATCGACGACAACCTGCTGCGGCGCATGAAGGCTCTGGATGCCATTCCGACGCCATTCTGGACCTACGTTTACTACCACGGCGAGAAGATGAGCCAGTATGGCGCCGAGCGGCTGAACAGCATGTTCGCAATGCGCAGCTTTCTGGATCATGGGATCCGGGTGGCGCCGGGGTCGGACTATGTGCCCGGGCCTTTCGAGCCGATGATGGCGCTGCAATCGTGTGTCACCCGGACCGATGCGCAGGGAACAGTGTGGGGCGCGAAGCAGAAGATCACCGTGGCCGAGACCGTGAAGGCATCGACAATCAACGGCGCGTGGGCGACGTTCGAGGAGAAGATGAAAGGCACACTGGAGCCCGGCAAGTATGCGGACCTGGTGGTGCTGGGCCGCGATCCGTTCACGGCGGATTCATCGACGCTGGTGTCGATTCCGGTGGAGCGAACGATGGCGGGCGGGCGATGGGTGTACGAGTCTTAGCGGACGCGCTCCGGTTTCGCGGTGTCCGCCGTCATCTTCGTGGGTAGGCGGAAGACTTCGCCGTTCTTCGTGCAGAAGTAGAGGGACGACGGCGTAGGTTCCAGCGGGGAGCCATCGGCCCAGATGGCGTAGAAGCCGGGGTGCGCGTTGACGGGCTTGCGGACGTAGGTGTGGTTGTAGCGCGAGCCCTTCGTCAGCGGCTTCGACTTCCACGTACGGCCCTCATCCGTTGATGTCCACATCACGACATCGCCGCCGGTGCCCCAGGGCTGCGGGCCGGGCGCTGTCGGCGCGATCACTCGCCAGAGGTCCGGGGCCTCGATGTAGAGCGAGCCGTGGTCGTAGTTGTGGTCGGAGGTCATGGCCGGGCGGATGTCCCAAGCCTTGCCGGTGTACCGGGCAGTGAACCATTGGTATGGGCCGCTGGCCTCTCCGGGCTCGAAGCCTTTCGATGTCAGATAAAGCAGGACGGGCTGGCCGTTTTCAAACGCGATGTCCTTCATGTAGACGTTGCGGTCTTCGGCGCGGTAGTCGTGGACCAGCGCTGGATTGACGGATTCGAGCAAGGGCAAGTTTAGCCGATCGCCGGCGGCGTTGGTCCAAGTCTGACCGGCATCCCCGGTTTCGGCGTAGTAGAGGTTGGTGCGATAATTCAGACCTTTGCCGGCGCGGCCGGTGGAGGGGTGCAGATCGAAAGCCGTGGCGACGCGGCTGGTGTCGCCATCGCGCCAGGAGACCTGGTAGTCGCCCATTTCGATGTGGGCCAGCAGGGTGGGCTCGGGCCAGGTGCGGGCGTCGGCGCTGGCTTTGAAGTTGAGCGTGCGCTGGCCGTTCTTGTAAAGGGTGTGACGGAAGAGGAAGCGGCCGAGCGTCGGCAGGTACCAGGGCTGCGTGTAGGAGAAGTTGGTCTTCTCCAATAGTTCCCATTCGCGGATGTCGTAGGGCTTG